>JAYTKJ010000473.1:0-4786 GCA_043730365.1 Acidobacteriota bacterium
TCTTCAAATAATTCCACTTTGGTTCTCCTGTCCAAAACAGCCACTCCTGCGGGCTTGGGAGCCCAAAACAGAGTAGCTGGCTATGGTTTACAGGGGGGGGGCCAAATCAGAGCATCAAAGTGGGCCAATTCAGAGTAGCGAACTCAGCGGCGTGTCGCAGATCGTGCAATCGCGGCTGGTAACGGCCGCCATCGGTCCGCAACACGCCGGCGCGAACTCGCAGCCGGCGAAAGACATTCTCCGCGGTATACCGCGCCAATGGGGTTCCATTGCGGGTTAGGAACAGTGCCGCATCCGGTTTGGTGGAATACTCCTTGGCACGCCGGGCCACGTAGGTCTCTAAGACACCGCTGAGATCCGGGCCCATGGGCACCAGCCGCGTCTTGTAGAATTTGCTTTCGCGGATCGTGAGAATGCCGGCGGGCAAATCGACATCGGCTAGCGTGAGGGAAAGAGGCCTCGCTGATCCGTAGCGCTGCTCCATACAGCAACAAGAGCATGCGCCAAGTGTGAGGCTGCAGTTTGTTGCGTGGATTTTCGCAATCGGCGCTGGCGTCGAGCAGCCGCTGTAGTTCCTCATGCGAGAAGATGTGAGGTAGAAATTCCGGTGCTTTAGGAATGATCGTGGGAAGTGGAGAACGGTCCACGTGTCCCCGCGCTGTGGCAAACCGATAAAAGCCGCGGAGCACCTCGTATTGGCGGTGCCAGAAGCGCGTTATAGGGCCAGCGCCGGCGATGTAGGCATGCACACGGCCGGCCGTAATCTCGGCCATGTCAATGTCGCCCATGTTTTGACAAAACGAATTCATGGTGCGGGCCTCGGTGTGGAAACGCATACCCATGCCTTGCTTGTAGGAAACATACTGGGAGGCAAGAGCCGACAGCTTCATCGCAGACCTCCCAGATCGAAATTCGCTACCTCTCGTAATCCGGCCAGATCCACTTTGCCGTAGATACGAGTGGCAAAAGCGCTGCGGTGCCCGAGGTGATCGCCAATCTCCTTTAACGAAAATCCCTCCGCCACCAGATGGCCGGCACAGGCATGGCGTAGAGAGTGCGGCCCACGGCGTAGCAGGTGGATTCCGAGCGCGTTCAGGCGTGTGCTGACCAGATGATACACGGCGCCCTGCGATAGCCGGTGGAATGGTGCTTTGGACGTCAGGAAAACCTCCCGCAGGGCGCAACGCGGCCGCGCCTTCCGGAGGTAGTTCAGAATAGCCTCGCCGGCTTCATTGACGAGCGGATATTCTTGCGCCCGGCGCTGTTTCGGACGCATGATCGAGACCTTTTCACTTTCCCAGTTCACATCTTCCAGACGTAAACCGGATACTTCGCCGCTGCGGAGACCATAGGTCGCCAACAGGATCAGGATGGCGCGGTCGCGGATGTCTCGTGCCGAATCGCCGGCGGTGGAGGCGATCAATCGCTGCACATCCGGCCAGGAGGGACCTACGGGAAGACCTTCGTGCCGGAACAGACGAGGGCCATCTATGCCAACCGCGATGCCAGCCGTACACCACCCGCGTACCGCTGCGTGTTTAAAGAAGGCATGCAGGGCTTTTGCGCTGGTGGCCACCGATACGCGGCCCCAGCCTTGTTTTCCATTGGCAGCCAGAAAGGCATCCACATTTTCCAGGGAAACATTGTCGAACGAACAATTCTGTTCGCCAAGCCAGTTCAAGAACTTCTCCACGTGCCAACTCTGATTGCGGACGGTGGCAGGGGACAAACCGAGCTCGTCTCTCCGATGTGCGGCAAAATCGGCAATCCGTTCCGCAAAAGGCACGATCTTGGGTTTTGGCTCTTCCAAACGTCCTAAGAAGCGAAGCCAGTCCGCGGCTGTTTGAACGAAGAGTTCCCGCGACCAACGCAGGCCACCCACTCGTTGCCGTTGGTGCTGCTCTCGAGCCCAATGGTCGGCGGCGGCGCCAATGGCTGAGAACTCAATCGCCTCGCCAACGTTTATGTCGATGCGCTCGGCGACAACTAAGAGCTCTTGAGCGTAGCGCTGCAAGGTTGCGTGGGCCATACCTTGGCCGGCGCAATGATTAAGGAATAGTTCCCGGGCCGCTGCGAACCTGGCTCCCTGATGGCGAGCGACGATCGCAGGATAACGGAATAAGGTATGGAACATGATCGAATCTCCTTTCGAAAGGGGAGGCCCGACCAGTATCCATGATTTACTTATGTGGTCTTCGATCAGAGGCGGTTATTCATCCCAAACGGGTTTGTCCGCTGGGCGCCACATAATTTTCGCGGCCACATAACGCATTAACGCATAAAATGCGTTCGAACACATTTGATGCGGTAGTGCCGCAAGCACGGGTCTGTGCGGGGGGTGGCTGGTAACGGCCATCCCTACCGCGACGGTCTTCGGGACTGGGATCCGCCGAAGGCTAAACCGCCGCACCCGCTCCCTGGGGAAACCAATGCCGCGTGCGATTGCAAACCGAACAGACCGACAGCATCACCGGCACTTCAATCAGCACGCCCACCACCGTCGCCAGCGCCGCGCCAGACTCCGGCCCATACAGCGCAATCGCCGTCGCCACAGCCAGTTCAAAGAAGTTACTCGCGCCGATCAGCGCGCCCGGCGCGGCCACCGCGTACTCAACCTTGAACACCCGCATCAAACCATATGCCAGCGACGAGTTGAAGTACACCTGAATCAGAATCGGCACCGCGATCAGGAGCACATGGGTGAACTTACCGGTGATGTTATCGGCCTGGAATCCGAAAATCATGACGAGCGTCGCCAGCAGCGCTATCATGCTGACCGGAGCAAACCGCGGCAGCAGATCTTTCTCAAACCACGGCAGCCCTCGCCGCGCGACGAACCAGCTTCGCAAGGCCACGCCCGCCACCAGCGGGATCACAATGAACACCATCACCGAATAGAGCAAGACCTGGAATGGAACTTCAAGGGACGACGCGCCACTCACCAGGAATCGCACGATCGGCGCAAAGAGCACCAGCATGATGAGGTCGTTCACCGAAACCTGCACCAGCGTGTAAGCCGCGTCCCCGTCCGTCAAATAGCTCCACACAAACACCATCGCGGTGCAGGGGGCGGCTGCGAGAATGACGCAGCCGGCGATGTATTGCGATGCTTCCTCCACAGTCAGCCAGGAGGCAAAGACATGACGAAAGAACAGCCAGGCCAGCAACGCCATCGAAAAGGGTTTCACCACCCAGTTGACGAACAGCGTGATCACCAGCCCGCGCGGCCGTTGGCCCACCCGCCGGATCGCGCCAAAGTCCACCTTCATCATCATGGGAGTAATCATCAGCCAGATGAGCACCGCAATCGGCGCATTGATCTGGCTCCCCGAGCCGAATTCCATGCCGCGCAGCGCGGAGATCGCACCGGGAACCAACTTGCCCACAATGACGCCGAGCACCATGCAAAGCCCCACCCACAAAGTGAGAAAACGCTCAAAGACGTTCAATTGCTTCGTCTCCGGCGGTGGGTTGGTTGCGGCCTGGCCGTTCTTCATGTTTCAATTGTAGTTGAAATACCGAATCTCGCCAACTCATCCATGCCGCCTCGAGAAGAATCGATCGATTTCATCAAGTTCGCCGACATCCTGGCGGCGCTCGGCACCGAGCCTCGCCTGCGTATCATCTACCATCTCTTGCGAGCCCACCCCGACGGCATGGTGGCCGGCGAGATTCAGAGCAAGCTCGGCATGCAACCCTCGGCCGTCTCGCATCACCTGGAGAAATTAAAGATCGAAGACCTGGTGCATGTACAGCGCGAAGGCACCTTCCTGCGGTACACCGCCAATCCGGACGTGCTGCAGGACCTCCTGACCTTCCTCTTCGCGCAGTGCTGCGCCGGCACCAAGGCCGTGCAGCCCGAGAGCGTCTTCAAGATTTGCCACACCTCCCGAAAGGAAATTAAGTGAAGCCAAACAAATCCCTGCTACTTCCGCTGCTCATACTGGGCGCTTCCATCGCCGCCGCTCAATCCGAGCAGCCGGCCAAAGCCCGAGTCCTGATTCTGTGCACCGGCAACTCGGCGCGCAGTCAGATGTCCGCCGGCTTCCTCCAATCCTGGGACAAGCGGCTTGAGGTCTTCTCGGCCGGCACGAACCCCTCGGCGCGTGTAAATCCATTTGCGATCAAGGCCATGAAGGAAGTCGGCGTAGACATTTCCGGCGGGCATCCGAAATCAGTTTCGCAGTTCCTGGGCCAGTCCTTCGATTTCGTCATCACCGTTTGCGACGACGCCGACAAGAACTGCCCGAACTTCACCGGCAAGGTTGGCAAGCGGGTCCACATTGGCTTCCCCGATCCCGCCAAAGCGACGGGCACGGATGCGCGGAAGCTGTCTGTCTTCCGAACCACTCGGAACGACATTCAGAAGCGTTTTAGAAAATACTACGAAACCGAAATCAGGAAGAAATTGTAGTGCGGACCGGACTGGCGCCCGAGCGTTAACACTCTGTCACATCAATTCACGCATTACAGGCGTTTTCTTGTGGTATAACTGAGGAAGCTTCAGGGTTGGGGATCAATCTTTTTCTGACTTCTCCCACCCCTCCGTGTTTTGAGATTTTCTAAGTCGGGAGTCTGCCAATGAGATACCTCGCTCGTATCGCCTTCCTCTTTTCGTCCGCACTAGCGATTTTCGCCCAGTCGGATAATTCGTCCATCTCCGGTGTCATCAAGGATCCCAGCGGAGCCATTGTCGCCAATGCAAAGGTGAGCCTGCGCAATGAGGACACCTCCTTTGAGCGCCAAACCACCACGAACGAAAGCGGATTCTACACCGTCACCAACA
>JAYTKJ010000474.1:0-10042 GCA_043730365.1 Acidobacteriota bacterium
TCTTCAAATAATTCCACTTTGGTTCTCCTGTCCAAAACAGCCACTCCTGCGGGCTTGGGAGCCCAAAACAGAGTAGCTGGCTATGGTTTACAGGGGGGGCCAAATCAGAGCATCAAAGTGGGCCAATTCAGAGTAGCGAACTCAGGCATCGAGTCAATAGAAATCGAAGATAGCGACGAGGATCCGCCCAAGCGGCCCAAAGGGAAACTTGCTTCGAAGATGGTAGCGATCACTTCTGATACGAAGCCGCTACCTCACGTAAACATTCCTGGCATCGGAATGGTGACGGGACGCGTCGTTCTCTTCGCTGACCCGGTCAGCGGTGGCAAGAGCGAAGAGCGTGGAGCGTGGAGCGTGGAGCGTCGAACGGATTTCACGTCAATGTTCTTGGGCGGGTCGTAAATCAAGACAGCCCTACCTTCGGCGAAAACAACCTCAACCACTCTGCGTGGTCACGATTTCGCATGACCGTTCGCGCCGATGGCCTGAATGCGTATTTGACAACAGACCGCGAACGCTTCAAAGACACTGCGGAGATGAGAGTATTTCGCGCATTCCTTCACCGCGCATTCAATAAGGCCCGCGGCGCGTATGACAGCGACGAGAACTCGAATCTTCCCGATGGCGGCGATGTTCTTGTGCAATCGCTGGGAGTACTTTCCCTGAACCCGCTCCGCAGCGTTGTCGATGGCGCGCTTGCGTCTCAATCGCCGATACCCGGCCTGATCGACGAATCTGGGATCAGCGACAGAGAACAAACACGGAAGAACTGGAAAGCAAACACCGCAGAAAACATCCGCAATGCACTGGATCAGGTGAAGTTCGAAAAGATCGCGGATAATTCATTTGTGAAATTTCGCGTCTCAGACAACGCTATCATCGTAAATGCTGACCATCCGTTTACGGCTGAGCATTCCCACACTAAAGCCGAAAAGGAGCTGATGAGGACCGTCGGCATGGTGAGTCTTCTCTCCGATATGTTCGCACTTGAGGCCGGCGTCGAACCTGTCGTACTTGAAAGCATTCGCGAATACCGGGACAGGTTAATGCGCTACCGCGCACTCCAACGGCGAAAGTCCGGCACGCACATCGCAAAGCTCCTACTCCAGACCGAACACGACAGCGCAAACAGTAAGCGGCTCGAAACGGTGGTATCAGATGCGCTGCGTTACATAGGTTTCCACGTGCGCGATTTAGGGAAATCGGGAGAACCGGAAGGAATTGCCAGTGCATACGCGACGCCAACACTTCACCCACCAAAGACCAGCCGACGCCACCGCTCTACAATTTTGCGTTTGACGCGAAATCCTCGAAGCACGACAACGCTGCCACCGGAAATATCAACCTCGCCAGCGTTGTCGAACATCGGACTCGGTACAAGGCCGACTACTCCCTGGTTGTGGCTCCAGGCTACAGTGACGGTGCTCTCGCCATCCGCTGTACCCAGCAGAAGGTAACGCCAATGACCGCCAAAGATCTCGGCAAACTGCTCGAATACACTGTCCAATACGGCGCGATTCCTCTCACAACCTTCCGCGAAGTGATGAACATTTTCGATCCCGTGAAGGTGACGGCGTGGGTTAAAGATCTGGAGAAAGGGCTTAAGGCTAGCCGGGGGCTGACCATCAGTGTGTTCCTAAAGGCGTTGACGAACCTAAAGGGCAAGATTCCGGACGCGCTGTCGGCGAGCACTATTGCATATGAATGTCGAGAGAAGTTGGGCGCGATATCCACGAAGAACGATGATGTCGTTGCGGTAGCGAAGGGTTTGGCGATCCTTGTACCCGACCTGGTCGGCGTCGAGGGCGACAAGATCATTGTCAACGCAAGCCCAGAGCGAGTCGCTGCCGCCGTGCAGACCCAGCTTGAGCAATTGCATGAAAGTTGAAACGTCTTAGGCCTTCGCTCCAACAATCTACCGCTTAAGGCGATCTCAGAAACGTGGCGTTTGACGGCTGCGCACTCAAACGCCAAGGAGAGAGTCAGAAGAGGATCCTGCCAGGTGGACAGATAACCGTGACCGGACACATCCTTTGAGTGCTTCGCCGGTGAAATTACACTCACCGAATACGAGGACCGCACCGTGGTGCCCCCTGGGTGCCCCCCCCCAACTCCACCCCGCTCGAGGTTCTGAAATTCCTGATGGATCAAAACGGCCTGCGGCCGGTGGACATGGTGGACGTGTTCGGTTCGCGCGCTGTGGCCTCGCAGGTCCTAAACGGGGCGCGGGAGATTAGCAAGGCGCACGCGCGGCGGCTGGCAGACCGGTTCCACTTGTCGGTGGAGGCGTTCATTTAGTAGTGGCCCGATTCCCCGCCGTATAATATCCCGTGTGAGCCGCACCCTCCTCCTCGCCATCCTCGCCGCCCTCCCCCTCGCCGCCCAGCAAGACTACGACATCCTCATCCGCAACGGCCGCATCGCCGACGGCACCGGCAACCCCAGCTTCGTCGCAGACCTCGCTCTCTCCGGCAACCGCATCGCCGCCCTCGGCCGGCTCACCGGCAAAACCGCCAAGCGCACCATCGACGCCGCGGGCCTCGTGGTCTCGCCCGGCTTCATCGATATTCACAATCACTCGGACTACTCGCTCCTCCGCGACGGCAACGCCCAAAGCTTCATCCGCCAGGGCGTCACCACGATGATCTTCGGCGAAGGCGGCTCGGCCGCGCCCACCGGCGGCAAGCAACAATCGCGCGGCGGGCGGCTCGGCGGCGGTGACGAGGACGGCGGCTTCGCCACCCTGCGCGACTATTTCACCGCGCTCCTCAAAGGCGGCATCAGCCCGAACATCGGCACCTATGTCGGCTCCAGCCAGATCTGGACCTACGTGCATGGCCCCGCAGCCGGTCCGCCTACCCCCGCCGAACTCACGCAGATGCGAGCCTTGGTCAAGCAGGCGATGGAGGACGGCGCCCTCGGCGTCGCCAGTTCCCTCTCCGGCCCTCCGGGCTCGTGGATCGACACCGCGACGATGGTGGCCATGTGCGAAGCCGCCGCACCCTACGGCGGCATCTACTCCACGCACATGCGCACCGAAGGCTTTGGCATTTTTGAATCCGTGGCTGAGGCGCTCGACATCGGCCGGCGTGCCAAAGTGCCCGTCGATATCATCCATCTCAAGCTGGCCGAACACAAGCTCTGGGGCAAGATGGACGAACTCCTCGCCACGCTCGCCGCCGCGCGCCGCAACGGCCAGGAAGTGGAAGCCAATGTCTATCCCTATCGCGCCGGCCAGAACAATCTCTCCACCATCATTCCGCCGTGGGCGCACGAAGGCGGCTCGGCCGCGCTCATCAAGCGCCTGCAGGACCCGTCGCTCAAAGCGCGCCTCACCAGCGAAATCGAGAATGGCATCCCCGGCACCAACTGGTACAACCACTACACGGCCACCGGTTCATGGGAGGGCATGCTGCTGGTCAACTTCTCCAATCCCGCCTACAAGCGCTTCGAGGGCAAGCGCATGAACCAGGTGATCGATGATCTGAAACTGCCTCCGATCGACACGCTCTTCAAAGTGCTGATCGACAACCGCGGCTCGGTGCCCACTGTCTACTTCCATCACTCCGAGGAAGACATGCGCAAGGCGTTGGCCTCGCCCTTTGTCTCGATCAGCTCCGATGGCACGGCCGTCGCCACCGAAGGGCCGCTCGCCGCCGGACATCCGCACCCGCGCTACTACGGCACGTTCCCGCGTGTGCTGGGTCGCTACGTGCGGGACGAAAAGGTCCTCTCGCTGGAGGAAGCGATTCGCAAGATGACGTCGGCCAACGCCTCCAAGGTGCGCGTGTGGGACCGCGGCCTGCTGCGCGCCGGCATGATGGCGGACGTGACGGTCTTCGACTCCGGGAAGATCATTGACCATTCCACGTTTGAAAAGCCCCATCAATATTCAACTGGCGTTGAGTATGTGATCGTCAACGGCACCGTGGTGCTGGATCGTGGCGGCCGCCACACCGGCGCCCGTCCCGGCGGCATCGTGTTCGGCCAGGGCCGCCGCCCATGATGGTGGCAGCGGTGGCGCTGCTGCCGCTTCTGTTTGCCGACCTTCACGTCGCCGTCCGCTCCGGCGAGATAGACCGTGTCAAAGCGCTCATTGCCGGAGGCGCGCGCGTCAACGAACGCGATTCGCTGGGCGGAACGCCGCTCCACGACGCAGCCTGGGCGGGCGATGAAGCGATGGTGCGGGTTCTCCTGGCCAGCCGCGCCGACCCCAATCTACGCCATTCCGAAGGCGGCTCAACGCCGCTCCACTACGCCATCATCACTAATCACGCCACCGTGGTCGAAATCCTGATCGCTGCCGGAGCCGATGTCAAAGCGGTATCTCCTATCGGCTCAACGCCGCTGCATCTGGCTGCCAGCCGCGGGTTTGTCGACATCGCGCGGATCCTGCTCGCGCGCGGCCTGGACGCGCAGGCCCGCGACAAGGCCGGTGCGACGCCGCTTGATGAGGCGGCTTGGCGAGGTCAAACGGAGGTAGTCCGGCTGCTCATCGAGCGCGGCGCCTCCCCCCAATCGGGCCTTATCCCGGCGGCCTCGCGCGGACATGCTGAGGTGGTGGAGGTCCTGATCGGCGCCGGCGCCAAGCCCGATTTGGCCGATGCGTCGGGCGGCACCGCGATTGGCGAGGCCGTCCGGCTCCGGCAAACCCGCGCCGTCGAAGCTCTATTACGATTCAAAGCCAATCTCAATCTCGGCGAGGCGCTGCGCGATTCCGTACTCAAGGGTTATACGGATATGGTGGCCGTGCTGCTGGAACGCGCGGGTGCGCCGGACCAAACCCCGGGGTTCCTGCTCCATGACGCCGCACTCAAGGGCCATACTGGCGTTGCTTATCTCCTTATTAAGAAGGGTGCCGATCCCAAGCGCCTCAATTCACTCGGAGCCACACCCCTCCATGACGCCGCCTTGGCCGGGCATCGCTCCATGGTGGAGCTACTGTTGGACCAGGGCGCTCCTATTAATGCGCGCGACGGCGAGTCTCGGGCCACCGCCCTGCACCAAGCCGCTTCATTTGGCCGCACCGGCGTCGTCGAACTCCTCATCGAGCGTGGCGCCGACCGTACCATCCCCAATCGCGCCGGGCAAACACCCCTCGCCGCGGCTACCGCCAGTGGCCATTCAGCCGCCGCCAGCCTCTTAAGGTAATTCAGCTTACGCATTACCGGGTAAAGAATCTTACCTGGTCGTTCGATAAGTACTACAGGTGATCAAAACCGAAGCACTTCCCGTGCTCGCCGAAGCCGCCGACGTTCTGAGCGATCAGCTAGGGGTCCTGCTGAAACGCTTGGCCGTCGTGGTCCAGCCCTTTGCAGACCAGCTCGAGAAGCGCTTTCTTGAGCGGCTTACCCGCATGAAGTTCTCCTCACTTCAGAGCCGGGCTCTGGCTGAGTTGACACTGGGTGCAGCTTCGCGGATTTTGGCGCTCGGTTCTGAACCGGCAGACTTCTTTGAATCGGTCCAGTATCATTCCCAGCGCCTGGCCAAGTTGAACGTCGCGCCGGCGTCGGTGGCGGCTGCCTTTGCCGAGTACGACAAGCTGCTCGGCCCGGTGTTACGCAAGCTGAGCGCAGCCGAGGTCAAGAACTACCAGTGGGTGCGAGACCAGCTTCATTTCTGCGTCATGCTGACGCTCAACAATGCCTACTATCACGTACGCGAGGCCGAAACCCAGGCCTTTTACGACATGTTCTGGGCCGAGGTGGAATCGCGACGCCTCAATGATCTGCTAGGCCGTTTCCTCGAAATCCTAGCCCGCTTTTGCCGGGCAGACAGAGCACGGCTCTACCTGTCGGCCGGTCCGGGTGCGCCCTTTGAACGGCGGGCCAGCTTTGGAGACCCCTCCGGTCCGGGCCAGCACTCCATCCTCCGCCTGCCCAAGTCCCTGATCAAGCCCCATTCTTTCTACCCAGGCCGCTCGGCTCGTGCGCATCTGGTTGAGAGCGGCTGGGCCGAGGATCTCGGGCGCTGCTGGTCAGTTCCGATGTTGTCCCGCAAACGCGTCACCGGCCTGATTCAGTTTGGGTTCGTGCGACCTTATGAGTGGCTGCCGCGTGAGCAGGAATTGCTCCAGGCTGCGGCAGAGCGTTGCGTGCTGGCCGCAGAGAAAGCGCGGCTGCTGGAAGATCTGAGTGAACGCGAACGACAGGTCCGGCAACTGGCCGAGCGGATGATGCATGTTGAGGAGGCCGAGCGGCGCCGAATCAGCCGCGAATTGCACGATCAGTCCGGCCAGGATCTGCTTTGGATCCGTTTGCAAATGGAAATGCTTGAGAACAGCATTCCGCCTGAGGGCGCCGCCTGGAAGGCTAAGCTTTCCGAACTGCGGGACATGACCGAGAAGACGATCATTGAGATCCGGCGGCTCATCGGTGCGCTATCCCCCGCCGTGCTGGAGCAGTTGGGGCTGGTGCCGGCCCTGCGCCAGTTGATCAACCGGTTCCGCCAGAACCATACCAGCCGCGTACGTTTGTTGGCGGGACGCAAGACGGCAGTGTTGCCCAAGCAACTGGAAGTGATCTGTTATCGCCTGGTACAGGAGTGCCTGAACAACGTGAACAAGCATTCGTTTTGTTCCAACGTAATGATTTCGGTTTCTTGTGCCGATGGAATTTTGAGGCTCTGTGTGGAAGACGACGGAGTCGGTTTTCGAGTAGAGGACGCCGTGAACAAGCCAGGCTCGTTTGGGCTGGCCGGCATTCGCGAGAGAGTGGCCCTGCTCGGTGGAAATTGTGAGATAGAGAGCCGTATGCTCGATCCTGTCGCGTCACCGGTTGATTCCGGCAAGCGGCGGGAGGGGGTGAGGGGTGCGGGTAAGCGCAGGCCTTTAAAAGGCCGACGCTCCGCTGCGCCGCCATCGGGGACCACGGTTCGGGTTGAATTGCCGGTCCCGATTTTCGAATGCGAAACGGCGGGAATTGGCCGATGAGACTCGATAACCAACTAAGGACGATGCTGACCCGGCAAGAGGGCAGCTCGAGCCGGGGAGACTAGGAACACTAATGGCGAAGATTCGTATTTTATTGGTCGATGACCACACGCTGTTCCGCCAGGGCATTCGCACGCTGCTGGCAGCCGAGCCGGATATCGAAATCGTGGGCGAGGCCTCCAACGGTGGTGATGCCGTGGAGCGCGCCAACGAAGTTCGGCCTGATATGGTCCTGATTGATATCGGCATGACCGGGTTGAGCAGCTTTGAGGCTACCCGGCAGATCAAGAAGGCGCGCCCGGAAACCAAGGTGCTCTTCTTG
This sequence comes from Acidobacteriota bacterium, assembly GCA_043730365.1. Classification (GTDB taxonomy): domain Bacteria; phylum Acidobacteriota; class Terriglobia; order Bryobacterales; family Bryobacteraceae; genus VFZP01. Next base: position 7,254 of record JAYTKJ010000474.1, read on the forward strand.
ACCATGTACGACGACGAGGACTACCTGGTTGAAGGCATGGAAGTGGGTGCCAGCGGCTACGTGCTCAAGGACAGCCCGTCGGCCCAACTGGTGGCGGCGGTCCGGGACGCTTTCCGGGGCGGCAGCTACCTCAGCCCCCGCATGCTCTCGCAGCTGGTGGATGACTTCCGCAGCCGCATCAAGAGCGCCAACCGGATGCCTCGCTTCGCCACGCTCACCAGCCGCGAACGCGAAGTTCTCAAGATGCTGGCCGAGGGCAATTCGGTCAAAGAGATTGCCTGTGATCTCAACCTCAGCGTCAAGACCGTGGAAGCGCACAAGTTCAATCTGATGCGCAAACTGGACATCCACAACAAGGCGCAACTGGTGCAGTACGCCATTCAGAAGAAGATCATCAAGATCCCGAACCTCACCATGGGGTAAGTGGCCTGGGCGCTGCCTCTCCGCCGACGAAGGTACAATCTCGGGTAGAGATGAATCGCCGAACGTTTCTATCCACCACCGCCGCTGTAGCCTCGGCACTGGCCCCTGCCAGTCAGGCTGCTGGATCGCGCTTGCCGATCAAGAAGGCTGTCCTGCTCAGCATGCTGCCTGCCAGCCTGAGCTTGGCAGACCGTTTTGCCCTGGCCAAAGAAGTAGGCTTTGAAGAGGTTGAGGCGCCGCAAACAGACGACGAAACGCGCGCCGAGGAAATAGCCAAGGCCGCCTCTGCCGCCAAGATCCGCATTCATTCCGTCATGAATGGAGATCATTGGCGCTTCCCACTCTCTTCCGGTGATCCGGAGATGGTAGCCAAGAGCATGAAGGCCATGCGCACCAGCCTGCGCAACGCCAAGCTATGGGGCGCCGACACCGTACTCCTGGTTCCGGCCGTCGTCAATCCTCAAACCAGCTATCAACAGGCTTGGGACCGCTCCCGCAAGCAGATCCACGAGTTGCTGCCCGAAGCCGAGCAGCTCAAGGTGATCATTGCCGTCGAAGAGGTCTGGAACAAGTTCCTGCTCAGCCCGCTCGAGTTCGCCCACTACGTCGACGAATTCAAGACGCCTTGGCTGCGCGCCTACTTTGACGTTGGCAACGTGGTGCTCTACTCCTACCCGCAGGACTGGATTCGGACGCTGGGCAAGCGCATCGTCAAGCTGCATTTCAAAGACTTCAAGTTTCAAACCAACCCCCAGACGAAGAAACGCGAAGCCGATTTCGTCAACCTCGGCGAGGGTGAGATTGACTGGAAAGAGATTCACAAGGCGCTCGCCGATATCGGCTACCGCGGGTCAGCCACCGTGGAGTTGTCCGGCGGCGAACGCGACTATCTGGCCGACGTGAGCAAACGGTTTGACAAGATTCTAGAGGGTGCATGAAAAAATTCCTGTTAGGGCTGGTCTCTGGATTTGTGCTGGCCGGGTTGGCGGCGGTGATCCTGGTGTTTGCGCTGATGCGCGCAGGAGACCGGCGTCCGGCGGTGCCGGAGGGCAGCCTGCTGGTCATGCGCCTCGAAGGGGAAATCCCCGAGCAGGCGCCGGTGACAATTCCGCTGCCCATGTTTGAATCGCAGGCCCAGTCCACGGTGGCTGACCTTTGGATGATGCTGCGGCAAGCCGGCAAGGACGAGCACGTCAAGGCGATTCTGTTGGAACCACGCGGGCTCGGCGCCGGTTGGGCCAAGCTCGATGAGCTCCGGGCCGGCCTCCTGCAATTCAAGAAGTCCGGCAAACCGGTCTACGCCTATCTGCGCAATCCGTCGGCGCGCGAATACTATCTGGCAACGGCGGCTGACCGCATCTACTTTAACCCGGAGGACATGCTGGACCTCAAGGGCCTGCGCGCCGAACTGGCCTTCTATAAGAAGACGCTGGACAAGGCGGGCGTGGAGATGGAGGTCGAGCACGCCGGCAAGTACAAGAACGCGGCAGACTCCTATGTGCGGAACGAGGCGACTCCGGAGACTCGGGAAGTGATCGGGGCCATGCTCGATCAGCTTTTCGGCCACCTGGTGGATTCGATCGCGGTCGCGCGCAAGCTGGAACCGGCGCGCGTAAAGGCGCTTATCGATGAGGGCCCGTTTCTCGATCAGGCGGCACTTTCGGCCAAGCTCATCGATGGCCTGCTTTATGAAGACCAGGTGCGCGACGAGCTAAACAAACAGGTCAAAGGCGCTTCCGGGCTCGAACGCCTCTCCTACCGCGACTATCTCCGTTCCACAGCTTTTGCCGGCGAGAGTGGCAACAAGATCGCGTTGGTAGTCGGCGAGGGGACCATCACACGCTCCGGGTCCGAGGCAGAGCCATTCACCAGTGAAGAGGGTATCCGCTCGGGCCCTTTCATGCGCATGTTGCGCCAGGTGCGCGACGATGCCTCGATCAAAGCCGTGATTCTGCGCGTCAACTCCCCAGGCGGCGACGCCATTGCTTCGGACGAAATTCTCCACGAGGTCAAGCTGCTGGCCAAGAAGAAACCGCTGGTGATTTCCATGTCCGACGTGGCCGCCTCGGGCGGCTATTACATCGCGATGACCGGCGATCCGGTGCTGGCCTACCCCAACACCATCACCGGTTCGATCGGCGTGATCTATGGCAAGGTGAATCTCAAAGGGCTCTACGACAAGCTCGGCGTCAACACCGAAATCATCATGCGGGGCAAGAATGCCGATCTCGACACCAGTTCACGGCCCATGAGCGCATCGGCGCGCGCCAAATTGCGTGAAGGAATCGCCTCCACCTATCAGGCTTTCCTCGAACGCGTCGCCGAGGGCCGAAAACGTAAGGTCGGAGAGATTGAGCCGCTGGCAC
>JAYTKJ010000475.1:0-4446 GCA_043730365.1 Acidobacteriota bacterium
GGCGGCCACGGCGCCGAGGAGCGAGAGCACGAACGCCAGGAGGGCATAGAGTTTGGTGCGCGGGAAGACGGGCTTGCGGCCGGGACGCGCAGGGTCGGCGATGCGGATGGAGGAGTTCTGGAAGCTGGCGTTGATGCCGGCCTCCTTGATCTTGCGCACGATCTCCTCGTAGAGCTTCTTGTCGCCGTCGGCTTCGCGGCGCAGGGTGAGGTATTCGAACGAACGCGAGTTGAGACGGTCAAACTCGCCCTTGGTGGCGGCGACGGCTTGGCGCAGCATCTCTTCGCGCTCGGCGGCTTGCTTGAATTCGATCTCGACGCGCTGACGGATGCTCTCGCGGGTTTGATCGAGTTGGCGGCGAGCCTCTTCCACCTGACCGGCGGCGCGGCGGTGCTCCGGATGATTGGAGCCGAAACGCAGCCGGATGTCCGCGAATTTCTGCTGGGCTTCGTTAAAGGTTTCGGTGAGCTTCTTGAGCGAGTCCGCCTGCGAGGAGACGAAGGCGGCTTCCACAGACCCGCCGGCGATGGAGCGATACGCTGTCTCCCGGCGCACCCGGTCTGCTTGCGCGCTGGTGAATTCGCTATTGAGCTGTAACAAGCGCGCCGAGAGGATGTTAGTTTTCTCTTCAGGGTTAATTACGTTGAGCTCGCGCTCAAACTGCGCCTGCGCCGCCGAAGAGCGCTCCATCTTGGCTTTGAGCTCTTCCTGCTGGCGCTCCATGAACTGCGAGAGTCCGGAGGCGGCGCGGAAGCGGATGTTATAAGTATGTTCGAGAAAGGAGCTGGCGATGCCGTTGGCGACGTCGGCCGCCAGTTGCTTGTCTTTGGACTGATAGCTGATGAGCAGCAGATAAGTGTTGGGCGGGCGGGCAACGCGCAGCTTCTTGAGCAGCACCGGGGTGTCGCCAACGAGCGGATCGCGCTTGCGGTCATCCTCCCACTCTTCGTCTTCGAGCTCCCGCAGTTTGTGCTTTTCGGCGATGGGGCGGAGTACGGAATCTGATTGGATCAACTTGATCTGCGTGGACAGGAACTGGTCTGCGTCATTGGTGGCCGACTGTACGGCGTCGGCGCCGAGGATGGAGGTGGGCATCTTGCGATCCACATCAATGGTGACGGTGGATTCGTAGATCGGCGTCAGCCGCGCGCAGATGATGAGCGTGGCAGCCACAGCGGCGGCGACGAACGAGAGAATCTTCCAGCGCTGGCGGCGCAGGGTCCACAGATAGTGGGACAGCGGGGTGGTGGAATCTTCGATATCGAGATCCCAACCCGGCGGCGGAGCGATCGGCGAGAGCGAAGGAGCGAGATTACGGGGCGGCTCGATGGGGGCGGGCAGGTTCTCGCGCGGCGTCGACGATGATGGATCGAACTGCATGCTGTGGCTATCGCCCTCGCCAGATGAGCGCGGTGGCGCCGGCCGTGGAGCCGAAGAGCGTGATGCGGTCCAGCACGGTCATGCTCGTGCGGCGGCGTGTGTTGTCGGGCACGTAGAGCACGTCGTGCGGAAGCAGCGCCACGTCCGGCGTGAGACGCTTCATGATCTTGTCCAGCTCAACGGTGATCTCGGATTTTGCGCCGGCCTCGCCCAGCGTGCGGTAGACGTAGGCGAGCTTGGAGGCGTACGGCGTGAGGCCTTCGGCGATGGCCAGGAGCTTGAGCACGGTGAGTTCGTCGCCTTCGCGCACGGTCACCGCGCCGGGCTTGCGGACGTTGCCGGCGACATAGACGCGCACGGCCTCGGGCACGCGGATTTCTTCGCCGCCTTCGAGCTTGAGGTTGAGCGCGGGGTCTGCCGAGTCCATCAAGCGGCGGACGGAGATGCGGGTGATGGGCGTGGTATCACCGGGGCGCGACACCAGGATTTCCCCGCCCGCGGCGTCGCTCAGGCCTTCGGCGCGGGTGATGGCTTCCAGCAGCGTGACACCGCCGATGGCTTGAAACGTGAGCGGCTTGCGGACGGCGCCCGCGACGGAGATGGGCCGGCTGTGATACTCGGCGACGGTGACGCGGACGATCGGGTCCACCAGAAGATCGGCGTCCTTGAGAAGCTTGGCGATGGCGCGTTCGAGCTCGGCGGGCATGAAGCCGGCGGCGCGAATGGAGCGATTGATGAGGGGGAGATCGAGCGAACCGGTAGGGTCGACGCGGAAAGTGCGGGTCAGTTCCGGCGAGTCTGAGACGGTGATCAGCAGCAGATCGTTGGCGCCGATCTTCTGCGCGGGCAGGTTCTGGACGGGCGCTTCAAACGGCTTATCCTGTTGCGCGGAGAGGGCGGCGATGGCGATGAACAGTGCGGCGACGGTTCTCATGGTTTGCGGTGCGCCTGGGACGCAAAAGATAATGGTACCTCTTAGCTTATGAAAATTGACCGCATCACGCTGACGCACGTTCGCATCCCGCTGGTCGAGCCGTTTCGGATTTCCAACGGTGAGGTGGTGGAAAAAGACGGCATCGTGGTGGCGGTGTCGGGCGAGGGGCTGGTGGGCTACGGCGAGTCGTCTCCCATGGCCGGCAACTTCTACTCGGGCGATACGCCGGAGAGCTGTTGGCGAGATCTCACCGAACGGCTGGCGCCGCAGGCGTTGGCGAGGCGGCAATGGGCGAGTCTGGCGGAGGCGTGCGCGTGGGTCGATGCTGAGCCGGGCGCGAGTAACTTCGCCAAAGTGGGCCTGGAGACGGCGCTGTGGGATTGGGAGGCCAAGCGGCAGGGCGTGACGCTGGCGCGGTTGTTGGGCGGGGAAAGGACGGCGGTGGAATCCGGCCTGGCGGTGGGGCTGTATGATTCGCGCGAGGCGTTGTGGACGACGATCGACCGCGAGATGGCGGCGGGTGCCTACAAACGGCTCAAGGTGAAGATTGCGCCGGGGCATGATGTTGACGTGGTGCGCGACGTGCGGCGGCGTTACGGAGCGGCATTGCCGTTGATGACGGACGCCAATGCGGCTTATACGCTTGCGAATGCCGCTCCGGTTTTTGAGCAGTTGGATGAATTTGGATTGATGATGTATGAGCAGCCTTTGGCGGGTGCGGCGTTTGAAGACTCCGCGGCGCTGCAACGGCGCGTGCGCACGCCGATCTGTTTCGACGAGAGTCTGGAGCGGGTGGAGGACGTGCCGCGCGCGGCGGCGTTGGGCGCGTGCCGCATTGCGAATATCAAGATCCAGCGCGTGGGTGGACTGGCCAACGCGTTGAAGGTTTACCGCCTGTGCAGAGAAGCGGGCATGGGAATCTGGGTGGGGACCATGCCTGAGCTAGGAGTGGGCTGCGCGGCGGGCGTGGCGCTGGCGACGCTGAGCGGTTGCGGCTATCCCACCGACGTTGAGGCGAGCGCGCGATGGTTTCGCGACGACGTGATTGAGCCGGGGATCGAGGTAAAGAATGGCTGCATCCAGGTGCCGCCAACGCCCGGGCTCGGCTACGCGGTGGATGAGAAGAAATTGAAGCGCTACCAGGTGGCGCATAAGGAGTGCAAGGCGTGAAGACAATAGATTGGGCCAAGCTGCGTGGGGGCGAGGTTTCGCTGGGTGCGTTCCTTTCCACGGGCTATCAGGTGAATGCCGAGGTGGTGGGGCAGGCGGGTTTCGATTTCGTAGTGATCGATCTCGAGCACGGCATGGGCAGCGAACGCGACGTGCTGGGGCAGCTCTATGCGCTGGAGGCAACGCCAACGGCGGCGGTGATTCGGGTGGAGTCTCACATGCGGCAGCGCGTGCATCGGATCCTCGACGTGGGCGCGCACGGGATCATGTTCCCGCGCGTGGAGACGGCCGCCGAGGCGCGGGCGTGCGTGGAGGCGATGCGGTATCCGCCGGACGGACAGCGCGGCGTGGCGACGATGGTGCGCGCGGCCAGCTACGGGGCGCGATATGTGGAGTATAGCGACGGGTCGAAATCCGCGCTGCTTTCGATTCTGCAGATTGAGTCGGCCGAGGGCGTGAAGAATGTGGAGGAGATCGCGGCGGTGGATGGCGCCGACGTGCTGTTTGTGGGGCCGATGGATTTGAGCACGAGTCTGGGCGTGTTCCGGCAGTACGATCATCCGGTGTTTGTGGAGGCGGTGGCCAAGGTGATTGCGGCGGCGCAGCGGCACAAGCGGGCGCTCGGGATCTTGCTCGGATCCCCGGCCGACTATCGCAAGTATTACGACTTGGGTTTTCGCTGCATTACCTGCGGGACGGACGTGATGTTTCTGCGGGACGCTGCGCAGGCGGCGGCGCGGGCACTACGAGCGGGGTGATGGCAGACCGCGCGATGCGCCAGCCTGTCGGGCAGGCGCCTCGATGAGCCCTTGACTTTCGAACAGAACTGTTCGATGCCGGGAACGTCGTGGTTCACGGTTTTGAAGGACCGTAAAAAGGAAATCGGCGCGGGACTATTGAGCGACATGTGCCGGCAACTTGGTATTCGTAAGGAGGATTTGTAATGTTCACGGCCAGCTATC
>JAYTKJ010000476.1:0-21615 GCA_043730365.1 Acidobacteriota bacterium
AGCTTCATCAGGAACATCGGGACCATGCCGCCGATGGGCGTGAAAGAGTCATGCATGGCGTTGACCGAGCCGTTGGAAGCGGCGGTGGTGGCCACGGCCCAGAGCGCCGAGTTGACGGTCCCGAAGCGGACCTCCTTGCCTTCGAGGTTGGGGTGCGGCCCGCCTTCGGCCAGCACGGTGACGAAGAGCAGCGGAATGAAGATCAGCAGCATGGCGGCCAGCAGCGCCAAGCCTTGCCGCGTGTCTTTCACCATGCGCCCGAAGGTTTGGCACAGCGCGGCGGGGATGAGCAGGATGGCCAGCATCTGAAGGAAATTCGAAAGCGGCGTGGGGTTTTCAAACGGATGAGCGGAGTTGACGTTGAAAAAGCCGCCGCCGTTGGTGCCCAGTTGCTTGATGGCGATCTGTGAAGCGGCCGGGCCCATGGGCAGAAGCTGGCCTGCGGGCGTCACTTGCCGGTAAGCGTCCAGATTCTGGATGACGCCTTGTGAAACCAGCGCCAGCGCCAGGACTGTCGACAGGGGCAACAGAATATAGAGAGAGGAACGGACAGTGTCGGCCCAGAAATTGCCGATCGAATTTGAACTGCGCGCCGCCAGCCCGCGGGCGAGCGCCGCGACCACGGCTATGCCGCAGGCCGCCGAGACGAAATTCTGCACCGTGAGCGCGGTCATCTGGGTGAAGTAGCTGAGCGTGGTTTCGCCGCCGTAGTTCTGCCAGTTGGTGTTGGTGGCGAAGCTAACGGCGATGTTCCAGGCGGTGTGAGGCTCCAGCGGCCCGAAGTGTTGGGGGTTCCAGGGCAGCAGATGTTGGAGGCGCAGGATGGCGTAGACGGCCCCCAGACCGGCGGCGTTGAGCGCCAGGAAGGCGGCGGCGTAGGAGCGCCAGGTCATCGGTTCGGCCGGATCGATTCCAGAGGCGCGGTAGAGAAGGCGCTCCACGAGTCCGAGCACGGGCGAGAGCCAGTGACGTTCGCCGGCTAAGACGCGCGCCATGAAATCTCCGAGCGGACGCGCGGCGGCGAGGAGGACGAGGAAGTAGGCGGCGATTTGGAGGAGGTCCGAGTTGGTCATACTAAAACCTTTCCGGCTGTAGGAGCGCGAACACCAGATAGACGAAGAGCGCGACGGCCAGTAGGCCGCAGATGACGTAGAGCGGGCTCATGAGCGCCCCCGGCCGGCGCCGGCAAACAGCAACTCGGAGACGGCGAAGAAGATCGCGGTGCAGAGGACGAAGGCAAAATCAGCCATGGTTGGAAGCTCCTAAGCCGATAGTAGGGATTTTCGTGTAAGGGCGGGCTAAGAGTGGGGGCGGAGTTTATAAAGAAAGCGTAAAGAACCGCTTCGGCAGGGGACAATAGAGGGAACCATGAGCGATGAGAAAGTCTACAGCGATCCACAGATTGCGCTGAACCGAATCTACACGCGCCGCGGCGACGGGGGCGAGACCAGTCTGGTGGGCGGTCAGCGCGTGGGCAAGGATGCGCTGCGCATCGAGTGCTATGGCACGGTGGACGAACTGAACTCCTGGCTGGGCCTGGCGCGAGTGTCGGCGCTGGAACAGGCTGGGCTGGAGATGCTGTCGTCAATCCTATTGCGGGTCCAGCATGAGCTGTTCAATTTGGGCTCGATCCTGGCGACGCTGCCGACCGATGTTCATCCCAGGCAGCCTCGCGTGACCGAGGCAGAAGTGCTGCAGCTTGAACGCGAGATTGACCAGATGAACGAGGAACTTCCAGCGCTGAGATCATTCGTGCTACCTGGGGGATCGCGTCTGAATGCCGAGCTGCATGGGGCGCGGACGGTATGCCGGCGGGCCGAACGTATCGCGGTGGCGTTGATGCGGCATGAGCCGGGTACGGACGAAGGTGTGAAGTATCTTAATCGGCTGAGCGATGCGTTGTTTGTGTGGAGCCGTTGGGCCAATCACCGGCTGGGGTTGGACGAGGTGTTGTGGGAACCTAATCGGGCGGCGTCGGGCGGGGTCAAGTAACAAAAGCTCTGGTAACTCTCCCACCTACGTCTGGCGCTGGACGGCAAGCGCGGTGGACAAATAACTGCAATCCGCCTGACCGGTGGCCGGTCGTGGCATCTGGATCCGTCATACCATTGCTTATCCGCGCAATACTCCAATGGAGTATAGTGAGGTGTGCACACGGTCGTCGAGACGCCCGCCTTTCTCAGCGACTCCAAGGCGCTCGGCATGAGCGAAGGAGAACGGTTGGAAGTCCTGACGTTTCTCGCTCTGAATCCCGATGCGGGCGACGTCATCGCAGGGACGGGCGGCGCCCGAAAACTTCGCTTCCGCGGAAGAAGCAAAGGGAAAAGCGGCGGCTACCGGGTGATCACCTTCTTCACGGGCCCCACCTTCCCGGTCTTTCTGCTGAACGCATTTGCGAAGAATGAAAAGGCGGATCTCACCAAACAGGAATGCGCAGCCTTGAAAAGGATCTTCGGCGCGATCACGGCCACTTACCAGAGACAAAGGGAGTCGAAATGAAGAAAAAACCAACGCCAGGCCAAAGGATGATTGAAAGCGCCAAGCAGGCGCTCGCTTTTGCGAAGGGCGGCAACGCGCATGGATGCGCCGTCCATGTCCCCGCGGATATCGATGTAAAGGCCATTCGGGAGAAGATCTCTCTCTCTCAATCTGAATTCGCTAAACTCTTCGGATTGAGTAAGCGAACACTGGAACATTGGGAGCATGGACGGCGCGTGCCCAGCGGCCCGGCTCGTGCTTTCCTTACCGTCATCGCGAGAGAACCGGAGGCCGTTCGGCGGGCGCTGTTAGCCTAGATTGTTTCATGCCCCTTTCTCCCGGCGAAAAACTCGGTCCTTACGAGATCCTCTCCGCGATCGGCGCGGGAGGCATGGGCGAAGTGTATAAGGCGCGCGACACGCGGCTGGATCGCATGGTTGCCGTCAAAGTTCTGCCGGAGCATATCGCCCAGCGCGAGGATCTGCGCGCCCGGTTCGAGCGCGAAGCCCGCGCGGTCGCCTCGCTGAATCACCCGCACATCTGCACGCTGCACGACATCGGCCCCGGCTACATGGTGATGGAGCTGATCGAAGGCGAGACGCTGGCGGCGCGCCTCGCGAAGGGCGCGCTGCCTCTCGATCAGGCGCTGAAGTTCGCCACGCAAATCGCCGACGCGCTGGACCGCGCGCATCGAGCCGGGGTGACGCATCGCGACGTGAAGCCGCAGAACATCATGCTGACGCGGGACGGCGTGAAGGTGCTGGATTTCGGTTTGGCCAAATCGACCGCGAAGCCCGCGCCCACGGAAGCGACCCTGACCGCCGCACTCACTACCGAAGGCACAGTGATGGGCACGCCGCAGTACATGGCGCCGGAGCAGTTCGAAGGCAAAGAGGCCGACGCTCGCAGCGACATCTGGGCCTTCGGCGCGGTGCTGTATGAGATGGTGACGGGGCAGAAGGCGTTTCAGGGGAGGAGCTACTCGAGTCTGGTCGGCGCGATCCTCTCCGCCGATCCGGCGCCGATGGCGGTGAAGCCGTTCACGCCGTCGTGGCTCGAACGGCTGGTGCGGCGGTGTCTGGAGAAAGACCCGGAAGAGCGATACCAGGGCATGCGGGACATCGTGCTCGACCTGCGGAAGCCGCCGCTGATGGCAAGACCCGAACCGGCTGCGCGCAAGTGGCATTGGTTGGGTTGGGCACTGAGTGCGCTCCTGGCCTGCACCGTGGTTGCGATGTGGACTCTTCGCACTAGTGCCCCAACGGCCGGCAAGCAGGTCCGCTTCTCCGTAAGTCCCGCGGGCAAGGATGTGTTTGCCGCACCTCCTACCCAGGCCGTGGCGGTTCCGCAATTTGCGCTGGCGCCCGATGGGTCGGCGCTTGTCTTTGTGGCTGGCGCGGCGGGCGGTACGCCACAGCTTTGGCTGCGCCTCATGACCGGCGCGGTGGCGCGTCCGCTGGCGGGCACCGAGAATGCGCTGCTTCCGTTCTGGTCTCCGGATAGCCAATGGATTGGTTATTTTTCCGAACAGCAACTGAAGAAGATTCCCGCCGGAGGGGGCGCGTCACAGGTCCTGGTTACAGACATCGCGGATGTTTTTGGCGGCGCATGGTCGGCGGACAACACGATCCTTTTTTCCGCGGGCGCCGGGGGCCTCTCTCGCATCACGGCATCCGGAGGGGCCCCGAGTGCTGTCACCGCACTGAACGCCTCACACGGAGAGGTCGCCCACCGCTGGCCGCAGTTCCTACCGGATGGCCGCCACTTTCTGTTTTATGTGCGGGCCGCGCTAGAGCACTCGGGTCTCTATTTAGGATCACTGGACGGCAGCGGCGGCAAGATGCTTTTCAGGACGGCGGATTCAGGCGGGGTCTATGCTCCACCAGGCTACCTTCTCTATGTCGAGGGGGACACACTGCTGGCGAGGCGCTTTGATCCCGGCCGGCTGGAGGTTCAGGGCGATCAATTGGCTGTGGAGAGCGGGGTGGGCCGCTCCACCACAGCGCTGGCCGCCGTATCTGCCTCGGCAGCGGGGGGTCTGCTGGCCCACTCGGGAGGCATTCCTCGCCTGGGCCGGCTGAACTGGTTCGACCGGCATGGCAACCCATCGGGCGCCATTGCCGCCGTGGCGGACTACATTGACTTCAGGCTCTCGCCGAACGAGAAGAGGCTCGCGTTCTCGATGGTCGACCCGGCCTCGAATTATCCCCATGTGTGGATCGCCGACCTGGACCGCGGCGGCACCTCCCGGATGACCCATGGAGCGGGAACCAATGTTGCGGTTCTCTGGTCGCCAGACGGTGGGCGCATCCTGTTCCGGTCAAACGCCCAGGTGGGCACCAGCCGACTTTATCAGCAAAGCGCCGACGGCGGTGGGCAGGGCCAGTGGATGATGAGCCCGGAAGCGGCACGGGCGGCCGGGATCCGGTCCCTCGCCCTTGTCGCTACGGATTGGCCGGCCGATGGCCGGTCGATCCTGTTCTCGGCGCCTTCGCAGGCTTCCGGCTACGACATCTGGCAGTTGGCGCTATCGGCCCCCGACAGCCCCAGGCGCCTGATAGTTCATCCGGGCGATCAGGGGCACGGAAATGTTTCGCCTGACGGCAAGCTGTTGGCGTATTCGTCCAGCGAATCGGGGAGATTCGAGGTGTACATCCAGACGCTTCCGCTTTCGGAGAGGAAGGCACAAGTTTCAACCGCCGGAGGCTTCGAACCGCGCTGGCGAAGCGATGGGCGGGAGATTTATTACATCGCGCTGGATGGAAAGTTAATGGCGGTATCCGTCGCGCCGGGCCTGGCGCTTGGCGTGCCCAAGGTGCTGTTCCAAACCCAGGTTTTCACACCCAGCGTTTATCGGACCCACTATGTCCCCGCAAACAACGGGCAACGGTTCCTGGTCAATTCTCTGACCGGCGACGCCAGCGGCCCGGCGATTACGGTCACACTGAATTGGAACTCCGGGCTGAAGAAGTAACTCGCTTCGACTCCCGCAAAGCTCAAGCGGCCACCGTGCCAAACGTTGGGGCTCGCCCCAAGACCGCTCCTTCGACTCCACCTGCCGTAAATTTCACCGCTTTCCTCACACCGTCCCAGCCCTGAGACCCCCCAGTTACCCACAGATTCCCCGGACGAGCAGAAACAAAGAGGAGGCAAGCCGATTGGCCCGCCCCCTGGTGGTGACGATCTCCCGAGAGCTATTTGGGTCCGAAATACGCCACAAAGCCGAGCAGGAACGTGTTCTGATTCTTGGCGCTGCCGTTTTCGTTGCCACGGTCGAAATAGGGCTGGTTGGACCAGTCGCGGCGGTATTCGGCGCGCATCAGGAAACCTTTCGCCATCTTGGCTTCGCCGGTAAAGGTGAAGCTCTGCAGGCGTTGCACTTTGCCGGTGATCAGACCGCCGCCATCGTTGTAGATCTCCCAGCGTGGGCTGACCGAGAACCAGGAATTGGCGACGAAGTGGCCGGCGAGACCCAGTCCGTAAAAAGTCTGCTTTTCGACGCCGAAACCCTTCTTGTCCACACCGTAGTCATAGTTGATGTAGAAGTTCGCCTTGTCGCTAGGGGCCAAGGTGAGTACGTTGTCGATGAAGTGACGATATCCCTCGTTGGAACCGGTTTTCTCCGGGCCTCCGTAGTAGTTAGTAAAGAGCGAGGCCTTCTTACCGACGAGGGCACTGGTCAAGCCAACGGTTTTACCGCTGTTGTTATCCTCGATGTTATTCCAGCCGTTAGTGAGCTGAAAACCAGCCGTCCAGGCTTTGGTGATGGGTTTAGAGACGCGGGCGCCGACATGGTAGAAGGGGCCGTTGGCATAGAGGAAGCCGCGCGAGTAGTTCCAATTGAGATGAGTATCGGTCAGTTCGGCGCCGGCGCTGGTGGCGAACTTGCCGAAGTCAAACTGAAAGCCGCCGGCCTTTTCCGGCTTGAGGGTCAAATAGGCCTGGTAGATGTAACGGGTGACGGCTCGGTTGTCGGGGTTGGGCTCGAAGGAATTGTACAGATCGACGCCGCGTCCGAAGCCGAGGTCGAGTCTGAAGCCGACCGGATCGGCGGTATGTTCGGCGGTGAATTTCGCCACGTTCAAAGTAAGCTGATTGGCCTTGGCGTCGTAGAATCGCAGGTTGTTGTTGCGGGAGGCGGGGTGATTCGAGTTGAAGTTGTAGTAGCCGTCGATGTATCCGCTGAAGTCGATGGGACCAAGGGACCAAGGAGAGGCTGCGGGTGCCGCCGGCGCCGGGGCTGGAGCGGGTGCAGGAGCTGGCGCAGGGGCCTGGGTCTGAGCGTACGACAGCGCCCCGGTAGCAGCCAACACCACAGGTAAGAAGCGGACTAGGCGGTTCATTTCTTTGGATCTCTCACTTTCGCGATATTCTCCCGAGTGCGGACAGGGCTCCAAGGAAGGTTGTCTGCTTTCGAGTCTAAGCAGGAATTCCTGGAAGGCCAAATAGAAAAATTCGATTAGGCCCATCCAAACAATGAGCTTCCTTTACCCGGCACGGCGCGGCATGATGTAGAAGACCCGCGACGGCGGGGAGCGTGTCCCACGAAAGCGAGTGTGGCCACGGTCCAAGACCTGCCCGGTTAAACAGGAGACAAGATTCCGATGAAGCTCTCGAATTTGCACCGAGCCATCCCCGTGGCGGGAGGCGCTTTATTGCTGGCGACGGCAGCGTTTGGCCAGGTCACGCCAGAGAAGATTACGGCCCTCGAAGGCGCGGTGGGCGCGGCGCAGTCGGCTGGCGACAACGCCTGGATGCTGACGAGTTCTGCGCTGGTTCTGATGATGACCGGCCCGGCGCTGGCGCTTTTCTACAGTGGCCTGGTGCGGACCAAAAACGTACTGGCGACGATGATGCAAAGCTTCATCCTGATGGCCGTCGTGACAGTGCTCTGGGCGCTGGTGGGGTATAGCTTGGCGTTTGGCGAGGGCAATCCCTTCATAGGAAGTCTCCAGTATATGTTTTTGAATGGCGTCGAAGGCGCGCCGAATGCCGACTACGCCGCGACGATTCCGCACCAGACTTACATGGTGTATCAGTTGATGTTCGCCATCATTACGCCTGCGCTGATTTGTGGCGCCTTCGCCGAGCGAATGAAGTTTTCCGCAATGGTGATATTCAGCTCCCTCTGGCTGCTAGTGGTTTACTGCCCGATGGCGCATATGGTGTGGGGCAAGGGCGGGTACTTCAACGCGTATCTGCCGCCGGCTGGCGGGGGCATTCGCGCATTTGACTTTGCAGGCGGAACGGTGGTGCACATCACCTCCGGCGTCTCGGCTTTGATTTGCGCGTTGGTGCTGGGCAAGCGCAAAGGCTACGGGCATGAGCCGATGAAACCGCACAGCCTGGTGCTGAGCTTTATCGGAGCCTGCCTGCTCTGGGTGGGCTGGTTTGGCTTCAACGCCGGTAGCGCACTGGGCGCTTCGTCACTGGCGACCAGCGCATTTGTGGCGACCCATTTCGGCGCGGCGGCGGCCACCTTGGGCTGGCTGGCGATGGAGTGGATTCGGTCAGGCAAGCCAAGCGTGCTGGGCGGGATCTCGGGCGCGGTAGCGGGCTTGGTGGCTATCACGCCGGCCTCCGGCTTCGTCAAGCCGTTCCCCGCCCTGCTGATTGGCCTGGCGGCCGGGGCATTTTGCTACCTCATGTGCTCGCTGGTGAAGTCCAAATTCGGTTACGATGATTCACTGGATGCTTTCGGAGTGCACGGTGCAGGTGGTACATTAGGTGCGATCCTGACTGGCGTATTTGCCACCAACGTGATCAACAACGCGCTCAAGGACGGCAACAAGCCAGCCCTGCTGGGGCTGGTGGATGGAAACGGCGGCCAGGTGATGAACCAGATCATTGCCTCCGCAGCGGCCTGGGGACTCGCGATTGTCGGGACTTACATTCTGCTGAAGATCGTGGACGCCATCATCGGCTTGCGAGTTAACGAAGAAGAAGAGCGGGATGGCCTGGACCTCAGCCAGCATGGCGAGGAAGGCTACAATCTGGAAGCGTAGTCCGGTAAGGAGCTAAGATTATGAAAAAGATTGAAGCCGTCATTCAGCCCTTCAAGTTGGAAGAGGTTAAAGAAGCGCTCAAAGGCATCGGCATTGACGGGATGACCGTCACTGAGGTGCGCGGCCACGGCCGCCAGAAGGGTCACAAAGAGGTCTATCGAGGCCAGGAGTACATGGTGGACCTGCTACCGAAGGTGAAGGTCGAACTCGTGATTGCGGATGCCCGTGTGGAGGAGGTGATCAAGACATTGACCGCCGCCGCCCGCACCGGCAAGATTGGCGACGGCAAGATTTTCATTTATGACGTGGCAGAAGCAATCCGCATCCGCAATGACGAACGCGGAGAAGCTGCTCTCTAATCCGGCGCAAGCCGTACGCGACGAATCTGCCGGCATCCAGCGGGAGTTCCTGGCGGGTGGAGACGCTTCGGGCGTGCTCGCCCGCCGGACTTATCTGGTGGATGCGGTGCTGCAGGCGGAGTTTGCCAAATTGCTGGCTGCGGCCTTTCCGTCCGGCTTGGCGCTGGTAGCCGTGGGCGGCTATGGGCGGCGTGAGCTGTTTCCCCATTCCGACGTCGACTTGCTGTTTCTGGTGCCGGAGGAAGCCCCGGCTGGCGCGTCCAAGGAGGCGCTCTCGCAGTTCCTGCGCACGATCTGGGACTATGGGCTCCGGCTGAGTCACTCCGTCCACAACGTTCGCGAATGTTGCGAGATTCACGACGGCAATATCGAGTTGACCGTGAGTCTGCTGGACCGGCGGTTTCTGGTGGGCGACGAGAGCGTCTACCAGAGTCTGACGGCCAAGTTGCCCAAGTTCCTCCAGGCACAGCGCGTTACGATCGCCCGTCAGCTCTGCCGGCTGACGCATGGGCGGAACGCCAAGTTTAACAATACGATCTATCATCTGGAACCGAACATCAAGGAGGGGCCGGGCGGATTGCGGGACCTGCATCTGCTGGCCTGGCTGCATCAGTTATCCGGCGGCGGTTCTGATGAATGGCGCGCGGCCCTGGAGCCGGCCACCGTGTTTCTGTTCCGGCTGCGCTGCTTTCTGCACTACCGGTCCAATCGCGACAACAATCTGCTCAGCTTCGACGCGCAGGAAGAGTACGCCGAACAGCCGTTTGATCCAGCGGTGGACGCGGCGGCCCTGATGCGCGAGTATTTCCGCCACGCGCGCGTAATCCAGCGGGCGGCATTGCGAGCGGTGGAAGCGTTTGAGTCCAAGAGCAGTTCGCTGCTGGCCGGATTCCGCGACTGGCGTTCGCGCCTGTCCAGCGCCGAGTTCACGATTTCCCGAGACCGCGTGCTGTTCCGCTCTCCTCAGCAACTGGAGAAGGATCCGGCCGTGCTGCTGCGGCTGTTTGCCATGGTGGGGCGGCACAAAGTGGCGCTGCATGCCGAGACCGAGCGGAAGATCACCGAGCGCCTGCCGGCCATCGCCGCGTGGTTTGCCGAGCCGCGGCCGTTATGGCCGGCGCTGGCCGAAATCCTGACGCTGCCGCACGCTTCGGTGGCGTTGCGAGCCATGCACGATAGCGGTGTTTTGAAGGCTTTGTTCCCGGAGTGGGGAGAGATTGAATGTTATGTCGTGCGCGACTTCAATCATCGCTACACAGTGGATGAGCACACCCTCGTGACGCTGGAGACGCTGGAAGCATTGGCGGAAAGTAAGGAGCCGGAGCGGCGGCGGTTTGCCAATCTGATGAGCGAGATTGAGGATTTGTCGATCCTGCGATTGGCGCTGCTGTTTCACGATACGGGCAAGGGCGGTGAATCCGATTCGCATGCGCTGGCTTCGGCCAAACTGGCCGCCCAGGCGGCGGCGCGGATCGGTGTGCCGGAGGAATCCCGGCCACTGCTCGACGCCTTGATCGCCCAACATCTGGTCTTGCCATCGGCGATGAATGGGCGGGATCTGGACGATCCGGCCACCGCGCGCTGGCTGGCCGATCGCGTGGGCACGATCGAGATTCTGAAGAATCTGACGCTGCTGACGTTCGCCGATACGAGCGCAGTTCATCCGACGGCGATGTCGCCCTGGCGGATGGAGCAATTGTGGCGGGTGTACACCACGGCGCACCGGGAGTTTACGCGCGAACTGGATACGGACCGCATTCAATCCGCTCCCGCCTCGGTGGAGCGCGAAGCCTTTCTCAAGGGCTTTCCGACCCGTTATCTGCGCATCCATAACGACGCCGAGATCAGCTATCACATGCGTCTGGACGAGCAGCGGCGGGAGACCGGCATTGCTCTGGATATCCAGAAGCGGGGCGGGGTCTATCACCTGACCGTGCTGGCCAAGGACCGGCTGTTTCTGTTTGCCTCCATGGCCGGCGCGCTGGCCAGCTTCGGCATGAACATCGTGAAAGCCGAGGCCTTTGCCAACCAGCAAGGGACGATTCTGGACACCTTCGCCTTTGCCGACCCGCAGCGGACATTGGAGCTGAATCCGCCTGACCTGGAGCGAATGCGGCAATCGCTGGAGCGGGTCTTGCTGGGCAAGCAGGACGTGCGGGCCCTGCTGCGGAACCGGCCCAAGCCGGCCCTGCCGAGCAAGAGCAGCCAAGTCCCCAGCCGGGTTTCTTTTGACAGTGAAGCCTCTGAGACTGCGACGTTGGTGGAAGTAACTACCCAGGATCGCCCCGGCCTTTTGTACGATCTGGCGTCGGCGATCTCCGAAGCCGGCTGCAGCATCGAAGTGGTGTTGGTGGATACAGAGGCGCACAAGGCGCTCGATGTGTTCTACTTAACGGCGAATGGGCGCAAACTCGAACCCGCTCTACGGCAGGCGCTCCAGGCGCGGTTGATCGAGCGGGCTGCGGGTTAACAAGTCGCACTGTCTTTTTTAACAAACGGGTTGGCTGCGTGCATATAAAATAGGACCGCATGTCCGTATCTGATCCGAACTCCTCGCGCCGGCGATTTCATCTCGGCGCTATCTACACTCTGATGGCTAGTATTGGCGCCGCGCTGGGCATTCCCGCGGCTGGATACCTGCTGGTGCCAGGCCCGGCGAAGAGAAAAGACGACTGGGTGGAGGTGACCGATCTGTCACGGCTCTCGGCGAGTCACCCGGAAGAGATTGTGTTTCGCCGCAATCGCAAAGATGGCTGGAAGATTCTCAGCGAGAAGACCAGCGCGTGGATTTCGAAGAAGTCCGACGGTCAGGTAATTGCGTTCGCGCCGTCATGCACGCACCTTGGCTGTGCGTTCCACTATGACGAGAAGAGCAAGAACTACCTGTGCCCGTGCCACACGTCGACGTTTGACCTGGAAGGCAAGCCGCTCGAAGGACCGGCGCCTCGGCCGCTTGACCGGTATCAGACGCGGGTTGAAGGCGGCAAGATCCTGCTCGGAGCCGTGATCAAGAGCCAGGAGAGCTAAAGAGCCATGGTGAGACGTATTCTCGATTGGCTCGAGCATCGCACTGGACTGGAATCGGCCGCTCGGCATTTTCTGTATGAAGATATCCCGGCGTCGGCCGGATGGCATCAAGTGCTGGGGAGCGTGGCGCTGTTCTCCTTCATGATTCAGGTGCTCACCGGGATCCTGCTGGCGTTCAACTACGCGCCCACGCCGGGAGATGCGCATTCCAGCGTTCGATACATCATGACCGAGGTGACCGGGGGCAAGCTGATTCGCGGCTTGCATCACTGGGGCGCTACCCTGATGATCATTATCGTGGTGCTGCACATGGTGCAGGTGTTTCTGTGGGGCGCCTACAAGAAGCCACGCGAAGCGACATGGATTGTCGGCATCTTCCTGCTGCTAATGACGCTCGGGTTTGGGCTGACCGGCTATCTGCTGCCGTGGGATAACCGCGCGTATTGGGGCACGGTGGTGACGACGCAGATCGCTGCGAAATCACCAGGCCTCGGCGCTTATATCGAGCGGCTCTTAGGCAGCGAGGGCGGCATCGGCGTCGTGACCTTCGCCCGCTTTTACACGGTGCACGTGATGCTGCTGCCGCTGCTGATGACGCTAATGATCGCGCTCCACGTTTATCTGGTGCGGCGTCACGGAGTAGCTCCGGCGCCGGACGACCATGCGCCGCGCAAGAAGTTCTTCCCCGAGCAAGTGTTTAAAGATACAGTGGCGGTGTTCATCACGTTCTGCGTGCTGTTCGCGCTCGCTATGACTATTCAGGCGCCGCTGGGCCGCCTGGCCGATCCGACTGACACCACTTACGTGCCGAGGCCGGAATGGTATTTCCTGTTCCTGTTCCAGACGCTAAAGTTCTTCGAAGGGCCGCTCGAGGTGGTGGGCGCGCACATCCTGCCTGGGTTGGCCGTGGCAACACTGGCGATGGCGCCGTTTATCGATCGCGGCAAGCTGCGCAAGGTCACGCAACGAACCACCGCGTGGGGCATTGTGTTGCTGGCCGGCGCGGTATGGGCGGGATTGACGATCGCGGCGGTTCGCGGTACGCCTTCAGCAGCAGTGGAAGAAGCCGGGGGTGAGCTTCAACAGTGGCAGGCGCTCTCGCCGGAGGAATTGGCCGGAATTGGCTACTTCCGCAAGGAGAATTGCTATGGGTGTCACGTGCTGGGGACGAAGGGCAAGGCGGTTGGCCCGGACCTGACCAGGGTCTCCGCGAAGCGCGACGCGGCTTGGCTGATCGCGCATTTCAAGCATCCTGCCGAGAAGATGCCCGGTAGCACCATGCCGCCGGTGCAATTGCCTGACTCGCAACTCAATACCCTGGCGGCCTTTCTGCTAAAGCTCAAGCCGTCCAACGTGGAGGCGCTTGATTCGGCGCCGGATGCGGTAGCGAGGGGCGCGATGGTCTATCAACAGAATAAGTGCGGGATTTGCCATCAAGTCAACGGTGTGGGCCAAAAGCTGGGGCCGCCGCTCAATGGCTTGGCGCAGCGGCGGAAGCGCGAGTGGGTGGAACAGCATTTTGCTGAACCGCAGAAGATGTCTCCGGGATCGACGATGCCGCCGTATAGGTTTGCGCCGCAGGATTTGCAGAATGTGACGGAGTATCTGATGTCGCTGGCGATTCATGCGCAAGTGGGCACCGAGTAAGGATTAGCGGCGCCGGCGTGCGCCCGCGGCCATCGCCATAACTGCTACCCCCGCCAGCCAGGTACCCGGTTCCGGCACGTCGGTAATCGGCACCAGGAACGCGCCTGATACCTCGCTGCCGGACCTATTGAGGATCCTGACGCTTGCGCTAACACCTCGGGTAGCGAACGGCTCTATTAAAGCACCAACACAACAGCTTGGGCCGGTAGAGAGCTCGACCGTTATTGGAGTCGCTCCAAAGGTGAAGTCGAAAAGGAGTGGCGAACCGAACGGAGGATTCGGAATAATGCAAGGGCCTTGGGGGTTGGTCGCCGTAGTGATGCCGTCACTAATACTAACCAAGGGCTCCGCCCTTGAAATCCCTTGGAGAAGCTGCACGGCGGGTGGTTGATTCCATCGGTCGCCTGATAGATGATTTTGTTGTCGAAGCAAAACATCAAGGAGACGACCGATGGAAACCTTCGTGAAGCTGTTTGGCAACCTCCTCGCTTTTGTATACCACTGTTTTGATCGCCTCGTCATTCAGGGATACCTGCCCCTGCTGGCCCGCGAGGCTCACATCGTCCACTGGTTTCGCGACGTGCATGGCATTTATCCGATCACCCCCGAAGCGTTGAAGAAGCGGACTGATGAATATCGGAACTGGGTCGGCGCCTACGCCCGCAACCACAACATCCCGGTGGAGAGGGCTACCAAGGGTGTGAAGAAAGAGGACTACGTGCTTCCCTACCTGAAACGGATGGAGAAGAAAAACCAATACGGCGTCTACTTCATATTCCAGAGCATGGAGCAGGGGAACTGCTTCCACCCGATGGTTCCCAAGTTTCCAACCGACGATCCGAACTACCGGATCATCCGGCGGCAACGTCGGATGTACACGCACCTGTACTTCTACATTCGGGATGAAGCGCTGGGGCCGATGGTCATGTGCGTGGGCACCTATCTGCCCTTCTTAACCACCTACTACCTCAACGGGCACCATTGGATCGAGAAGCAACTGAAACAAAAGGGCGTGGCCTTCCGCAAGGACGACAATGCCTTTCTGGCTGTGTCCGACCCCGTGGCGTTGCAGCAGGCTGCCGACAGCTTCACTGCGGCGGTGATTCGGCCGCGGCTCGATCGTTGGACACTCTTGGTGGGGCCGAAGTTCTCCGAGAAGGAGCGCGCGGCGGTGAACCTGCACCGGAGCTATTCGATCAATCAGGCCGAGTATTGCCGTAATTTCATCTTCCGGCGCCACGCCCCCATCCACAAGATTTTCGAGCGCAGTTGCGAAATGGGCCTGTTCAACCTCAGTGCCGACAAAGTCGCCCAGATCTTCGGCTTTCGCAAGACCAAGCGCTTCGGCGGCAAGCTATATACGCTGCTGGAGAAGATCGACCACGGCCACCACGTGCTGCGGGCCTACGCCAAGAGCGCGGTGGCGCGGATGTATGAAAAGTTCTCGACCTTCCTGAGGCTGGAGGTGTGCGTGAACCGCATGAAGGATTTCGGCCTGAACAAGGGCCTCGAGAATCTGGAAAAGCTGCGCCAGACCCTGACCGCCGCGACTGATCGCTTCGCCTGCTTCGAAGCCCAGGGTTTGAACGTGCATGTGGACTTTCCGCTGTTCCAGCGGCTGGCCCTGCCCGTGACGATGGGCAAGACCAAGTTGGCCGGTATCAAAATCCACAATACGCGGATGCTACGGCTGATGGAGGTCTTGTTGCATCACGCCACGCAGATCCAGGGCTGGCGCACGGCCGATATCCATCGGGCGATTCTCACGGCCTTCGATCTGAAACCGGCCGGCTATACCCTGACCCAGCTTCGTTACGATTTGCGGAAGTTGAAGGCGCACGGACTGGTGGAGCGCGATGGCAAGCGCTACTGTTACCGGCTTACAGATAAGGGCTCCAAGGTTGCCTTGATGTTCGTCCTCTTTCACAAGCGGGTTTGCGGGCCGGTGGCCAACAGTTTGTTTGAGCGGCAGCCCAACCAACATCACCAGCCGAAAAGCAAAATCGAATCGGCTTACTACAAGGCCGACACAGCGATTCAGAATGTTCTGAATGAACTCGCCATGGCCGCCTGATAGGAGTATTTCTGAGAGACAAACTCTCAGAGTTTTTGCGCTAGAAGCTAACCACCGGCCGATTGCCGATGGCGGGGGCGCTCCCGCTACAAGCCGTAAAGCTAAAGGCCAACTCCAGAACGCCCAATCCCGAGCCTCCCTGCACAACATAGGTTTCGACATACCGTGCGTTGGCGCTAGTGCCGGTAAAGACCGGACCCCCACCTGCGCCTTGGACCGATGCCAACACCGAGAAGTTGGTCCCATTTCCGGATGCCGATGCTTCCGCCGTCACGATTCCGGTGAAACAATTACCCGTGATGGCGCTGGTGCTACTGCCGGGCGAGGTTACTGTCGAAACCGCGCAGCCGGGCGGGATTGTGCCATTTAGTCCGATAAGGGTATTCACCGTTATTACGGCTCCCGAGGCGACTGTGCCGACCAGAACATAAGCAAAACATTACGGCTTGTACACACGTCCTCCTTGTTTTTGACAACCTTTTCCGCATGAAAGGTGAATTGTAACATCGTTTGGCCCTTGCGGGCTGTCCAAATCAGATAGTTTGCGTCGTTTGCCAAGAGAGGGCTGGCAGCTTGGATGGCTTGGTGGCGTATCTGATGAAACTTAAGCCGCCCCAATTGAAGGCGCTGGACCAGATTGTCAGAGGGCGATGGTTTACCAGCCGAAGCTGGGGCCGCCGCTCAATGGCTTGGCGCAGCTGCGGAAGCGCGAGTGGGTGGAACAGCATTTTGCGGAACCGCAGAAGTTGTCGCCGGGATCGACGATGCCGCCGTATAGGTTTGCGCCGCAGGATCTGCAGAATGTGACGGAGTATTTGATGTCGCTGGCGGCTAAGGCGCCCGTGGGCACCGAGTAAGCTCTCAGCGGCGCCAGCGTGCGCCCGCAGCCATCGCTATGACTGCTAAGCCCGCCAGCCAAGTACCCGGTTCCGGCACGTCGGCAATCGGCACTAGGAAGGCGCCTGCTACTTCGCTGCCCGACCTACTGTTGAGGATCCTGACGCTTGCAGTAACACTTCGGTTAGCTTGCGACTCTATTATCGTACCAACACAACAGCTTGGGCCGAGAGAGAGATCGACCGTTATTGGAGTTGCTCCAAAGGTGAAGTCGAAAAGGAGCGGCGAACCGAACGGAATGAGAATATTAAGAGCGCAAGGGCCCTGGGGATTGGTCGTCGTAGTGATGCCGTCACTGATACTCACCTCAGGCCGACCGTCGAATACGGCCGAGTTGCTTCCGCTGCAACGCATGCTAAAGGTCAACTCCAGAACGCCCAATCCCGACCCTCCCTGCACAGTATAGGTTTCGACAAACCGTGCGGTGGCGTGAGCGCCGGCAATGACCAAATCTGTAGCCGCAGCTTGGACCGACGCCGAGACTGAGAAATTGGTCCCATTGCCTGATGCCGATGCCTGCGCGTTCGCGACTGGAGTCAAACAACTACTAGTGGTGGTGCTGGTGCTACTGCCGGGCGAGGTTACTGTCGAAACCGCGCAACCTGGCGGGAGGGTGCCGTTTAGTCCGATAAGGGTATTCACTGTAATTACAGCTCCCGAGGCGACCGTGCTTACCAGAAAATAGACGAAACATAGCGACTTGTACATAGTTCCTCCTCTTACTAACAGCATGGACTTGACCAACCCTCTGGAGTCTAGCATATTCGGCCCTGGCGGGCGGTCCGATTTAGAGACGCCTGATTCGGCGCCGGCGGTCGACACCAGCGGAACAAGGTTCTGGATGTCGCCGGCGGCCAAGGCGCGGGTACCGAGTAAGACCGAGCTACGCCTCCGTTGTGATCGGAAAGCTCGAGCGCCAGACGCAAGTGTAGTATGGTAATTGGTATGGCGACTACCAAGATCACCATCACGCTGGAAGTAAATCAACTTGAAAAAATTCGCAGCCTCGTCACAGCCGGACAGGCCGCCAACACTTCCGCATTTGTGAAACATGCCGTTGCGGTCGCCCTCTCCGATGCAGCAGGGTGGAGAGAAATGCTGAAAGATGCACTCCAGCAGACCGGCGGCCCGCTCACCAAGAAGGAGCGTGCGTGGGCTGACTCAATGCTGGCGGGCTGATCGCGGTCGACCGGAACGACCGCCGGATTCTGGCTCTTCTCACGCAAGCCAAAGAAACGTGGAATGCGTGTCACGATTCCGGCCGGCAATGCGTAACCCCGACAGGCAAGCTCGCCTGTCGCGTCTCATTCGACAGGCCGGCACGGATTTGATCGCGCTTGACGGGCCTGACGCAACGGCTGTTGGCCTGTTGTTGGCACGAACTGGGACAGCCGATATCGTCGATGCTCACGTCATCGTTTGCGCTCAGAGGGCTGGGCAGGCAGTTGCCACCAGCGATCCGGCGGACCTACGGCGAATCTCCGCCGGGCTGACATTGGTTCTGGTCTGAAGCCCTAACTACCTGCGGGCGGCGGCGATTTCGGCCGAAGCCGCCAGCGCTGTCTTGCAGTCGTCGAATGACACATCGTAGTGCGTGACGAAACGCACGGCGGTGTCACTAACTGCGTTGGCCAGCACGCCGCGTTGCTGGAGTGCCTGCGCGAATTCGGCGCCCGACAGTCCGGTGCCCGCCACGTCGAAGATCACGATGTTGGTTTGGGCCTTGGCGGGATCGGCGGCGATGCCCGGCGTCTGAGCAAGCCCTTCGGCCAGCAATCGCGCTTTGCGATGATCGTCGGCCAGGCGCTGCGGCATGATCTCGAGGGCGACCAGGCCGGGCGCGGCCAGCACGCCGGCTTGCCGCATGCCGCCGCCAAGGCGCTTGCGAAGGAGACGGGCGCGTTCAATCGTCTCGGCCGTGCCGACGAGCATGGAGCCCACCGGCGCACCGAGCCCTTTCGACAGACAGAACATCACGGTGTCGACCTTGGCGGTCAACTCCCGGACCTCCACGTCCAGGGCCACGGCAGCGTTGAACACGCGCGCGCCGTCCAGGTGAACGGGGATGCCCATGTCATGCGCGCCATCGCAAATCTCGTTCAACACCTTGACCGGCGTGACAATGCCGCCCGCCATGTTGTGCGAGTTCTCGACGGCGATGAGACCGGTGGGCGCCCAATGCGGACTGAGCCGCCGCACTTCACGTTTGACGCGGGCCCAGGTGAGAATGCCATCGTCGGTAGCGATGGTGCGGCAAAGGCAGCCGGCAAACCAACTGGCCATGGCGAGCTCATAGTTCATGATGTGAGACTTGGCTTCGCAGATGATTTCCTGGCCTTGCTGGGTGTGCACCTTGATGCCGATCGTGTTGCCCATGGTGCCGGTGGGCACGAACATGGCGGCTTGCTTGCCAAAGATTTCGGCGGCGCGCTGCTCCAGGCGATTGAGCGTGGGGTCTTCGCCGTAGACGTCATCGCCCACCTCGGCCTGAGTCATGGCTCGCCGCATTTCGGGCGTGGGTTTGGTGACGGTATCGCTACGCAGATCGATCATGAGGTGACAAACTCCTGTAACACTTCATTGGAAACGAGGACGCCGCGGCGAGTCAAACGGAGAAGATCGCCGGAACGCTCCAGCGCGCCGGCGGCGATGAAACGATCGATGGGGGCAGCGTAACGGAGCCAGTCGGCTTCGGTGAGCACGATGCCGGCGTCGAGGCGCAGGCCGACGAAGAAGCGCTCGTCGGGACGGGCTTCGCTACGCGCGGCTGCTTGCGGCGGGCGGCCGGCGCGCCACTGCTCGACGTAGTCCTTGGGCTGCTCGACGTTCTGCGTGCGCCAGCGGCCGTCAAAGCCATGGGCATCGGAGCCGAAGCCGGCGTAGGGTTCGAGGCGCCAGTATTTCAAATTGTGGCGGGACTCATGGCCGGGGCGCGCGAAGTTGGAGATTTCATAACGGGCGATGCCGAGGCGGGCCAGCGTGTCGACGGACTCCTCATACATCTCCGCCATCATCTCCTCGGACGGGATTTCGCTCGCGCCGAGGCGCTTGCCCTGTCCGATGATTTCGAGGCCGAGGTTCGAATCCTCGTCGACCTCCAAGAGATAAACGGAGACGTGAGGAGGCGAGAGACGGCGAATCCAATCGAGCGACTCGCGCCAACTCTCGCGCGTCTGATGAGGAAGGCCAGCGATGAGATCGATGTTGATTTCCGCGATCCCAGCCGCGCGCAGCACGTCGATCTCCTGGGCAACGATGGCGGCGGCGTGGCGGCGACCGGTCTGCCGGAGTTCGCGATCGACGAAAGACTGCACGCCGAGGCTGACGCGGGTGATGCCGGCGGCGCGCCACATCGAGGCGATGGCTGGCGTGATCCCACCCGGTGCGGCTTCCATCGTGGCTTCGCTCCACGGAGCGCCAGGGACGGCTGAGAGAATCCGGTTCATTGAGGCGGCGTCCAGACGGCTGGGCGTGCCGCCGCCCAGATAAACGGTGTCGGGCATTGCGGTGAATCGGTGGGCTTCGATCTCAGCGAGCAAAGCCGAGACATAATCGCTCTCGAGCGCCGGTGAGACGCCCGAGGCGAAATTGCAGTAGGTACATTTCTGCGCGCAAAAAGGATAAGAGATATAGACGCCGGCCAAAATCTTACAGCTCGACTTCCTCTCCAAGGTGCCGGCTAATGGCGTCGGCCATTAAGAGGCGTAGCGACTGGCCGGTGGCAGGCAGCACGAATTCCCCAGCGTCGTCGTCCCAATCTAGTTTGTAGCTGCGTACGTTGGCCGAGACCCAGATCTGCTTGACCGGTGAATTGGGGCTGACGACGAACTTGGCCTTGGGCTCCTCAAACTCGATACTGAGGGCGCCGGAATTCATGTCCGCCTCGACATCGTGATGCTCCGAGGCGCGATTCAGGGCTTGAAACAGGGCTTCGAGGGCAGCATCCGAGCGCTTGGCAAAAGTGACGTCATCCATTCATCTCACGGTAACAGAGTTGACGAAAAACGCACGCAGATAAATTCGCCGAATCCTGGATGATGGTTGGTGTATCTGATACCTTGGGTAATTGCATGCCAGCGGTCTGTCTTCGGCACACGGAAATTCCGAACACCACCAAACTGTTTGCAGACTTCACCCAACACTTTGACCGATTGGCAAGGTTTTACCGGCATGATCCCTGGTCGCCTGAGGGGCTAGAGCAGGCAGCGCGGGCTGCGGCGGCGGCCTATCCGGATACGCGCCGTCAGGCTTTGGTGGCGGCGTTACGGGAGCAGAACGGCGATAGCGCGGCGCTGGAGAGGCTCGCGCGGCCGGGCACCGTAGCGATCCTTACCGGACAGCAAGTGGGCCTTTTCGGCGGACCTTGTTACACGATCTATAAAGCCTTAACCGCGGTGCGCTATGCCGAGACGTTGACGGCGCGGGGCATTCCCGCCGTGCCGGTGTTCTGGCTGGCCACCGAAGATCATGACTTCGCCGAGGTCAACCACGCCTGGAGTTTCAAGGCGGACCGGCAGCCGGTACGGTTTGAAGTTTCGACGACGGGCAGCAGCGTGCGGCCGGTGGGCGATCTGGCGATTGATGAATATCCGGTGAAGCTGCTGGCGCAAGTGCTGGCGGCGTTTCCCCACGGCGACGAAGTCAGCGCGTTGGTGGAGCAAAGCTATCAGCCGGGCGCGACGCTGGGCGCGGCCTTTGCCAGGCTGCTGCGGCGTTTGTTGCCGGATCGTGGGCTGCTCTATCTGTGCCCGCAGTACGCGGCGATCCGCGAGCTGGCGGCCCCGCTGGTGAGGCAGGCGATCGAAGCCGCGCCGTTGCTTTCCGAACGGCTGCTTGAGCGCAACAGTGAACTGGCGGCGGCGGGCTATCACGCGCAAGTTCACTTTGAGGCGAAGACGTCTTTGTTCTTTGCGCTCGATGGCGGCGAGCGGTTGGCGCTGCGGCGCGACGGCGACGTCTACTCGGCCAACGGCAGTAAGCGCTATACCAGTGCGGAACTCGCCAGCCGCGCGGCGACGATTTCTCCCAACGCGCTGCTGCGCCCCGTGGTGCAGGATTATTTGCTGCCTACGGCGGCGCTGATCGGCGGGCCGGCAGAGCTCGCCTATCTGGCGCAGACCGAGGTGAT
>JAYTKJ010000477.1:0-31743 GCA_043730365.1 Acidobacteriota bacterium
TGGCGTCCTTCGCGCCTTGGCGACCTTCCCGTCTTGGCGTCCTTCGCGCCTTGGCGTGAGCTAGTCGCCTTACCGCCCAGGCACCGGCCTATCTAAGCAAGCATCTTACTAACCACAGTGCCGCGAACATCGGTAAGCCTGAAGTCTCGCCCCATGTGGCGATAGGTCAAGCGCGTGTGGTCAAAGCCGAGGCAGTGCAAAATAGTCGCCTGCAGATCGTTCACATGCACCGGATCTTCCACCACGTTCATGCCCAGTTCATCCGTCCGTCCAATAGTTACACCGGGCTTGATTCCGCCGCCCGCGGCCCACATGGTGAAGCAACTGGCGTGATGGTCGCGCCCGGCCTTCTCTTCATCATCATTGCGGAAGTCGCCCAGCGGCGTGCGGCCAAACTCGCCGCCCCAAACCACCAGCGTGCTGTCCAGCAATCCACGCTGCTTGAGGTCCTGAATCAGCGCCGCCACGGGGCTGGCCGTAATGTCGCAATTCTTCTTCAATTCCTTCTGCAAGTCAGTGTGTTGATCCCACGACGAGTGCGTCACCATCACCACCCGCACCCCGCGCTCCACCATACGCCGGGCCAGCAGGCAATTGGTGCCGAAGGCGCGCGTCGTCTCGCTTTCCAGGCCGTAGGAGTTACGAATGTTCGCCGGCTCTTTGCTCAGGTCCAGTAGCTCCGGCGTGCTCATCTGCATGCGAAACGCCATCTCATAAGAAGCAATGCGCGACGCGATCTCGAGGTCGCCATTCTTGGCAAAGCGTTCGCGATTGAGCGCGGCCACTAGATCGAAATCCTGACGTTGGTCTTGCTGCGTGACTCCTTCGGGGTTCGAAAGATAAAGAACCGGGTCGCCCTTCCGCCGGAACATCACGCCCTGATAACTCGACGGCAGAAACCCGCTCGTCCATTGCGCCGCCTGGCTCATGTTACTCTTGCCGGTCGAAAGAACCACAAAGCCCGGTAGGTTTTTCGACTCGCTGCCGAGCCCATAAAGCACCCACGAGCCCAGCGTCGGCCGGCCGGGCAGCATGTGGCCCGTGAATAGGATCATGTCGGCAGGCTGGTGATTGAAGGCATCGGTGTGCATGGAGCGAACGATGCACATGTCGTCGGCGATCGGCTTCCACGCCTCCAGCCAATCGCTCAATTCGGCACCGCTCTGCCCATGCCGCACGAACGGCCGCTTACACCCCAGCACCTTGGCGTTCGGCTTGATGAAGGCGAACTTGAAGCCTTTAGTCATCGACGGCGGCAACGGCTGTCCATGCCACTTGACTAACTCCGGTTTGGGATCGAACAGATCGATCTGACTCGGCGCGCCTTCCATGTAGAAGAAGATGACGTTCTTCGCCTTGCCCTTAAAATGCGATCGCTTGGATTCGAATGGGTTGACTACGGGCGGCTCTGCGGCGCGGCCTTCCTCGGCCAGGAGATGGGCCACCGCCGCCATCCCAACGCCTCCAGCCGTGCGGGACAGAAAGTCGCGGCGCCGAAGCAGCCCGCGGGCGTGGCGATAGTCGTCGATCATGTCATTCCCTCGTCAGGAACTCATCCGAGTTCAAGAGCGCGCGGCTGGCGCCAAACCAAGCCGGCTCCGCTTCAGCACCGCGGCGCCCGACATGGCTGAGAATCAAATCCCTTTCGCGCGGGTTCGGCTCCCGCGCCAGGCAAACCCGAAAAGCGTAAGTCGCGCGCTCGGTGGCCGGTTGCGCGGCGATGCGAGCGGCCAGCGCCTGCGCCGCTTCCACAAAAACCGGATCGTTCATCAGATTCAGTGGCTGCAGTGGTGTGTTGGAGGTTTCACGGCGTGTGCAGGTAACCGTGCGGTCCGGCGCGTCGAAATTCATGAGTAGCGGATAATTCGCCGTGCGCTGCACCGAGACATAGAGCCCGCGGCGAAACCGAGTGCGGCCCTTGGTCTCCTCCCATTTCATGCTGTACTGCAAATCCGCCACGCCCTCCGGCTGCGGCGGGCGAATGCTCTCGCCGCCCACTGCGTCATTGAGCAACCCGCTGGTGCGGAGAGCCGCGTCGCGAATCAGCTCTGCCGGGAGACGGAAACGTGACTGCCGCGCCAGCAGAGTATTCGCCGGATCGATCACCGCGAGGTCCGGCCGCGCGTCCGAGGACTGCCGATAGGTGGCCGACGTCGCCATCAGCCGCACCATGCTCTTGATGCTCCAGCCGCGATTCATGAATTCGGCCGCGAGCCAGTCAAGCAGTTCCGGGTGCGAGGGCCGCTCGCCCTGGGCTCCGAAATCTTCGGCCGTGCGCACGATGCCCCGCCCGAACAACTCCTGCCACAAGCGATTGACGGCTACCCGCGCCGTCAGCGGATTCTCACGCGAGATCAGCCAACGCGCCAGCGCCAGCCGGTCCGCGGGCCCGTCTTCCTTCAACGCCGGCAGCGAGGTGGGCACGCCTGGGATCACCGCTTCACCCTTCTCCGCCCAATTGCCGCGAACGCGCACGTGCGTCGGTTCACGGTGCCGGGTTTCTTCAGCCAGCGTCATGATGGTACTCAGCCGCGGATACTGCTCGTCCAGCTTCTTGAGCTTTTCGCCAAGTTCTTTGAGCTTGAGCGCCTCGTACTTTTCCTTGCCAATCGCGCCCGAGGAAGACCGCACGAAATAGTCCACCAGCGCGTCATGCTCTCGGGCGATTCGTTCGGATGGTTTGGTGAGCAGGGTGCGCGTGCCATGATCCACGCTCTTTGAGAAGGCATCGTAGGAGACATCCCAGTTGGGCCGCTTGCCGGGATTCGCCAGCGCGTCGAGGACCCCCGCTTCCCAAAAGGCGAGTGTATCGGCGATTTTGAACTCAGCCAAAAGCTGGTCGCGTTGCTTTCGAAACTGGTTGGCGTATTGGCGATAGATGCCGCGCTCGCCGGGTAGCGGCTCTTCCAGGTCAACTTCGCCGGCGTTCTCATAGAAGGCCAGTAGCCGATAGAAATCTTTCTGTGTCAGCGGATCATACTTGTGGTCATGGCACTGCGCGCAACCCGTCGTAAGGCCCAGCCACACGGTGCCCACAGTACTGGCGCGGTCCACTAGCTGTTCAAACCGAATCCGCTCGAGCTCGACGCCGCCTTCGCGGCTGGTGATCGTCTGCCTTTGAAAACCAGTGGCGATTTTCTGAGGAAGCGTGGCGCCCGGAAGCAAGTCTCCGGCTAACTGCTCAATAGTGAAACGATCAAACGGCATGTCGTGATTCAGGGCGTTGATCACCCAATCGCGATAGCGCCACGCGAACGGCCGCGCGTAGTCCTGCACGCCGCCTTCACTGTCGGCATATCGCGCCAGGTCCAGCCATTGACGCGCCCATTTCTCGCCAAAATGTTCAGAAGCCAGAAGCGTATCAACCAACCGCTCATAGGCGCCGGGCTTGATGTCGGCAAGATACTCGTCGATCTGCTCAAGGGTGGGCGGCAATCCGGTTAGATCAAGATAGAGCCGGCGCAGCAGCGTTCGCTGATCGGCCTCCCCCGAAGGACGGATGCCCTTCGATTCCAGGCGCGCCAGTACGAATCCGTCGATCCCGTTGCGCTTCCAAGCCGTTTGCTTGATGACCGGCTCGGCAGGCTTGCGGATGGGAGCGAAAGACCATGGCGACGGTTCCCGCTTCTCGCTGCCGGCGGGCCACACAGCGCCCGCGTCAATCCAGGAGCGGATCGCGGCAATCTCAGCAGCAGGCAATGGGGCCGCGCCTTCGGCCGGAGGCATGCGGAGCTTGGCGGTCGACGTGATCATCGCGTAAAGCCGGCTCGCGCCGCTGTCGCCGGGCTTGATTACGCGGCGAGCCGATTCGGCCCGGTCCAGCCGCAGATTGCTCAACTGTTGCGCAGAGCCATGGCAGCCGTAACAGCGCTTTTGAAAGATGGGCTGCACGTCGCGCGAATATTCCGGGGCCGGCGCCCCGAACGCGAACGAGGCGGCCAGGACGAATAGCGACAATCTGCCTTCTGCGTGACTCACTGCGCTTCAGGCCAGTGTACACCCTGCTACGATGGTCGCCGTGGCTTGGTGTTCCCGGCTCCTAACGAGCCTGATGCTGGCGCAGGTGGACCCGGCGTCGCTCGTCCCCCTGTATCGCCAAGCCCTCGCCGTGCGTGAGCAGCAGTATGGCGCGAAGCACCCGAAGGTAGCCCGCAGCGCCAGCGATCTCGGTCTCTATTTGCTGAAGCTCGGCGATCGGGAAGGAGCGGTAGCGGCGCTGCGTCAGGCCCTTGAGATAGACCTGGAACAGTTCCCAGCCGAGCACCCCGCGGTAGCTGGAGATCGCGAGAACCTCGCGTCGGCCTTGCCGCCCTCTCCTGAATCCGCCAGTCTGCTCGAGCAAGCATCCCACTGCTCGGACCCGCATATCGCGGCCCGTGTGTTGAGCAAACTCGGAGCCATGCAGGAGCAGGCGCAACGCCCGGATCTGGCCCTGGCCAGTTATCGCCAGGCACTCAAGCTGGACGAATCGGCGGCGCGATTAAACGATCTCGCGCTACTGCTCGAACCCCAGCCCGCCGAGCCGTTGTTTCGGAAAGCGCTGGCCATGCGACAGCGTGACTTCGGTATGAAGCACCCTGAGACGGCGATCGCGATGAACAACCTCGGCAACGTTCTCTTGGCGCAGCGCAAGCTGGTGGAGGCCGAACGGCTGCAACGAGGCGCCCTGCAAATCCTGGAGACCGCGCTAGGCAAGGATCATCCGCGCACAGGCATCAGTTGCAGCAACCTCGCCGACGTCCTGCGCGCCAAGGGCGACGCCGTGTCCGCCAAGGCCTTGTATCGAAGAACGCTCTCCATCAACGAAAAAGCCTACGGGAAGGCCCATCTGGAAGTAGCGGCAGACCTCGACAACCTGGCTGCCTATCTCGATGAACTCGGCGAAAAGGTGGAGTCCGCCCATCTGAGCCGCCGCGCCGCCGCCATCAAGGCCGACGCGAAATAGGACGCAACGGCGCGCCCGGCGCGTAGACGCCTATCCAGTGATTGGCAAACCGCAATTCGTTGTTGGGCGCCACTACGGGCATATGGCAACCCACGCAACTCTTGCCGACAACGGCCCCCGCGCGATGCCTTGCCTGCTTGTGGCAGGAAGCGCAAACGCCGTCGTAGCCGGCGGCAGCGGCGCGTCCAACCGGTTGATGCGCCGCATGACATGTCGAACAACTCATCTTCCCGCTTTTCAAAAAGCACGCGCTCTGGGAAAGATACACGGGCTGGTGCCGCACATTCCAAGGGTCCGCCCAATCAGTCTCGGCTGGATTCAGCGCCGGCCTACGATGACAGGCTCCGCACAGCTCGTTCATCTCCGTGCCCGTCATCTTCGCCGGATTGCGAATCGGCTGATTGGGAGTCGTCGCGTGATCGGAACCAGGACCGTGGCACGACTCACACTGCACTCCGGGCTCAGCGGGCTCCACGCGCAGCCCGTCGCCGAGCCGCAACAACCCGGTCGAATGGCACTGGAAGCACTTCAGGATCGCCGCTGCGGGATCGAACGTGCGATATCGCTCGCCCAGCGTGTTGCGATGGCCCGGCGTCACACCCAACTTGCCGGAGGCCTTGTAGTAGCTAAGCCCGTGCTCAAGATAGAACTCGTCGTCAACGCGGCTGACGAAGGTAACAGCCTGGCCTCCGGCGCCGAAGGCCCAATCGGCTTTCACCCCCGCGAAGTTTTCCCGCAGCGGGTGCCCGTCCATCGGAAACAAAGATCGAGCATGGCCCGTCCTGGCCTGCGAGGCGGCCTGGGCCGGGTGACACGACGCACAAACCCGAGCACCGGCGAAATGTTGGCTCAGAGCGACTCCGGTCACCATAACGAACACGAAAATGGAGCGACTCGTTACCAGACCAGCCTTCCGCGATGTGCCTATCTAATCACGTCCAGCTCCCAGGGGTCAATCGCGAAGCCCCTGATAGCATAGAAGTTTGACCACCCTCGCTCCCGGACTTGCGCTTATTTTCGACATGGATGGTGTCATCGTCCACTCCACGCCCCTCCACAATCGGGCCTGGGAGTTCTATCTGGGCCAGCACGGCATCGCCCCCGGCGCGATTGAAAATCGCATGCATGGGCTACGCAATGACGACATCGTTCGAGACTATTTCGGCGACGATCTGGACGACGAGGCCGTCCACCGGCACGGGGCCGATAAAGAGCGGCTCTATAGGGAATTGATGCGCCCGGAGCTTGAGCGATGGATGGTGCCTGGGATCCGCGAATTCCTGGCCGCACACCCTTCGGCGCATAAAGCCGTGGCCTCCAACGCCGAGCGAGCCAACCTGGATTTCGTCCTTGACGAAGCCGGGCTGCGCGCGAACTTCCGGTTCATTGTCGACGGCCATCAGGCGCCGCGCCCCAAGCCTTTCCCCGACATTTATCTGGCGGCGGCCGCGTTGCTCCAAGTCGACCCAATCAACTGCATCGTGTTTGAAGACTCCATCGCCGGGGTAGAGGCTGCCCACGAGGCGGGCGCGCGCGTGGTGGGGTTGACCACGACTTTGCCGCAACTGCCGCGAGTGGAACTGGCCGTCCCGGATTTTCGAGACCCGGCGCTGGCCGCCTGGCTGGCCCGCCAACAACCGCGTTGAAACCTCGGCAGCTACAGCGCGTCTACAATCAAGAGATAGATATGCGACGCGTTTTCGCCAGCCTTCCCATGCTCGCCATGGCCGCCACCGGCTTGATTCTTGCGCAAGCACCCAAAAAGTACACCGGCCCCAAGCCGCCCAAACCGGACATGCCATACCTGCTCCACGCCAGCAACCTGGTGCCTCTGGAAAGAGGCTCCGCAGCCGAAGAGTCGCGCAAGGATGAAACGGCTAACATCGTGAAGGGCGCCGCCTCCACCGCGCGCACGCCCCTGGCTGAGCCGATCTTTCTGTTGGTCTCCGAAAAGCTCGTGCCGGAAAAGCTGGAGCTCTACCGCGTCACCGTGTCCAAGAGCGGCAACCGCGAAGTCACCGTCCCCAAGAACCCCAAGAAGATGAAAGACGCGGCCAAGCCGATTCGCCTTTCGGTCGCCAAGTTGGAGAGCGGCCTCTTTCGCCTGGAAGCCACCGAAGCGCTGGAGATCGGCAGCTACTGCCTGAGCCCGTCCGGTTCACAAGACGTCTACTGCTTCGACGTCTACTGATTTCTCCGGCAAAACCGGCCATGCCGGAAAGCGCGTGTTAAAATTCAGCTTATGTTCAATGGTCTCGAACACACCGCCATCGCTTCTCCCAACCCTGAGAAGCTGGCCAACTGGTACAAAGATATCCTCGATTTCCGAATCAACTTCGAGTACGCCGGCAACTACTTCGTGCGGGCTGCCAACGGCTCCATGCTCGAGATCATCCCCTCGGAAGGCGAACGCCACCCGGAAAAGATGAAGACGCCCGGCATCCGGCATCTGGCCATTGAAGTCGATGATTTTGACGCCGGACACGCCGAACTCAAGAAGCGCGGCGTGACGTTCCTCGGCGAGCCCTTCGAAACCCAGGGCAACCGCCTGGTTTTCTTCTCCGATGGCGACGGCAACATCGTCCACCTGATCAAGCGCCAGCAGCCGCTTCCATAGCGAGGCAGCGGTTTTGCTGCAGCGAACTTTCAAAGCCTTCCAGTATCCCGAGTTCCGCATGATGTGGATTGGCGCCTGCCTGTCCACCATCGGCACGTGGATGCAGACGCAGGCCCAAAGCTGGCTGGTGTTTGAGATGTCGAAAGACCCCAAGATGCTGGGGCTCGATGCGTTCCTCGGTCAGATTCCCATTTTCCTGTTCACCCTGGTGGGTGGCGTGGTGGCTGATCGCGTGGACCGCCGCTTCGTCCTGCTTGGCTCGCAGTTTGTTCAGATGACGTGCGCTATTTCCCTCGCGACTCTTTTCGCACTCGGCAAGGTGCAGATCTGGCACATCCTGGCGCTCTCCTTCGTCGTCGGCACCGCGCAAGCTTTTGGCGGCCCGGCCTATCAATCGCTCATCCCCACGCTGGTTAAGAAAGATGATCTTCCCAACGCGATCGCGCTCAATTCGATCCAATTCAACCTGGGCCGCATGATTGGCCCCGCGCTCGGCCTGCTCGCTTTCACCAAGCTCGGCGCCGCCTGGTGCTTCTACTTCAACGGCATTTCCTACATCGCGGTCATCATCACGATCTGGCTCGTCAAATCCACGTTCACTCCCAAACCCAATACCGAGTCCATGCTGGACAGCATGAAACAGGGCTTCCGCTTCATCCAAAGCAAGTCATTCATGAAGGCCCTCATCGTTATTGCGTTCCTGATGACGATGCTCGGCATTCCGCTGCTGACGTTCCTGCCCGTGTTTGCCAAGGAAGTCTTCGGCCAAGGCGCGGGCGGCTACACCATTCTGCTGGAAGTCACGGGCGCAGGATCGATTCTGGGCGCGCTCATGGTGGCCACGTTCCATCAGGGCCGCGATAAATGGCGTCTGGCTGTGATCAATCTGATTGTGTTGGGATTCCTGGTGGTCGCCTTTGCCATGTCCAAGCTGCTGATCCTTAGCTACATCATTCTCTTCTTCTGTAGCGCCACGCTGATCTCCACTTTCGCACTGGTGAGTTCGCTGGTGCAGGAGATCGTGGCCGACGATATGCGCGGCCGCGTGATGAGCGTCTACAACATGGCCTTCCGCGGCGGCATGCCGTTCGGGGCACTGATCAGCAGCCTCTATGTGAAGAGCTACGGCGCGCCACTTGTGGTGGCCGTCAATGGCGTACTGCTGGCCTGCCTGGGTCTCTACTTCCTTGTGATCCGGAAGAAGGCTGTGCAAGCCTGAGGGTGTATGAAATTGTTTGCCGCCGTTGCCCAGGCCTTAATCCTGATTCTGAGCGCAGCCCCGGCTCCACCGCCAGCCCAACAGGCGCTCGATGCGCAAGACCGCGCGGCGCTGGAGAAGATCGCCGCCCAGTCCGCTACGCATGCCTCCAAACGGCCTACCGATTTCGCCGCGCAGATTGACGCGGCGCTGCATCATTCGTTTCTGGCCCAACTTGGCATCGAAGTGGGAGACAAGGGACTGGGACGCCGCGCGGCCGAAGCCGGCATGGCGCCCGCCCGTAAGGCGATCGAGCTCAAAGCGAGCGACGCCGAAGCCCATCGCCTCCTGGGTACGCTCTGCGGCCAGATCATCCCTGCCAACGTGCTCGCCGGGATGAAGTATGGCCGCTGCGCGATGGACGAGGTGAAGCGGGCCATTGAGTTAAACCCAAAATCCTCTGCCGCCTGGCTCAGCCGGGGCGTAGGTAACTACTATTTACCCACCGCGTTCGGCGGCGGGGTCAAGCTGGCGATCCAGGATTTCGAGAAGGCAATTCAACTGGACGCCAAGTCCGCCGAAGCGCACCTGTGGTACGGCATCGCACTGCGGAAAGACGGACGCGCCAAAGAGGCACGCGAGGCCCTGCAACGTTCGCTGGCGCTCAATCCCAATCGCAAATGGGCCAAGCAGCAATTGGAGAAGACGCCGGCGCAATGAGTCTTTCGGTTCGAGTGGGCGTGGTGGCCGCGCTGGCAATGCTCCTGGCGGGCGAGTTCCTTTGTTTCCCCGGGCACACCTATCTGCAGTCCGACACGCAGATTTACCTGCCGATCCTCGATCGCCTCGCT
The DNA here is from genome assembly GCA_043730365.1 of Acidobacteriota bacterium. Classification (GTDB taxonomy): domain Bacteria; phylum Acidobacteriota; class Terriglobia; order Bryobacterales; family Bryobacteraceae; genus VFZP01. The sequence continues at coordinate 9,612 of JAYTKJ010000477.1, forward strand.
GACCCTACGCTCTATCGGCATGACTCGGTGGCGCTGCGCCCGCATGTCTCGTTCACCATGTACGACGAGGCTGCGCTCGTGCTCCGCCGAGTCACAGGCTTGGACTTTGAGCACGTGCTGGCCCTCCAGCAACTCGTCTATCGGTTTGCCGGCCTCGTCGGCGTGTTCCTGCTGGGCCGGGCTTGTGCGCTCACTGCGCCGCTGGCGATTCTACTGGCTGCCTTCTTTGGGCTCGGCGCTACCATCTTTGGCCCGTCGGTCTTGGTCGCCGAATATGAACCGGTGCCGCGCGGCTTTGCCGTGCCCCTACTCATGCTGGGCGTTGGCCTGGCTGCGCATGGCCGCTGGCTGCCGGCCGGCATCGCGGCGGGTTGGGCGATCCTCTATCATCCGCCCACGGCGGTGCCTGTCCTGATATGCGGGGCCCTGGCGTTATGGCTTACGCGCGAGTCTGGAGATCGGCGTTGGCGCATCGCGATGCCCGTCGCCGGATCTGTGGCCATAGCCTTGCTGCTGTCCAAGCTGCAAATCGGCGAAACGGAGCCTCAGCAGTTTTTCTCCCGCATCAGCCCCGAACTCGAAAGACTACAGCGTCTCAGAGGTTCCTACAATTTCATCAGCATCTGGATTGAGCGGTGGGCCACGCACTGGCTGTTTGTGATTGGACTGGCGTCGTTCGCCTGGTGGCGGCTCCGCCACGTGCTGCCGCGATTCGTCGTAACGCTGGCGGCCGGGCTGATCGTGTATGGCGTGGTCATGATGCCACTGTCATACCTGCTGCTCGAGAAAGCCAAGTGGAGCCTGCTCCCCCAACTCCAGCCAGTGAGGGCGCTCCTCTTCGTCACGCTGTTTGCGATACTCGGCGCGGCATTCAACGGGATTCGCGCGGCGCAGTCTGGTCCGTTGTGGGCGTCGCTCCTTTGGTTCGCCGCCGCCTTCACCGTGACGTCGCAGAACGATCCCGGCCGCCTCCCTTGGCTTGCGTTGGCGGACCCATTGCTCCTCACCCGCCTCCTGATTTTTTTCGCACTGGCCGCTGTGACGATCGCCGCTGTCCGCTTCCCGAGACTAGCTCTCGTCCCGGCCCTCGCCTTGCCCTTCTATCTGATCCCGCAAGTCGGCAAGGTGAAAAACTACCCGGTGCTCGACCACCCCGAAATTCACGCGCTCGCCGATTGGGCGCAGGCCAACACCGGCAAAGATGCGATTTTCCAATTCCCCGATGCCGGTCAAGCCCTCTACCCGGGCCTCTTCCGCGTCTTTGCCCAGCGCACGGTATTTGTGGATTGGAAAGGCGGCGGGCAGGTGAATCTCCTCGAAGACTTCGCCACCGAATGGTGGAAACGCTGGCAGGCAGCCGGCGATCCGAAAGCTACCCCGGAGAGCCTTGCGGCACTTGGTATCGACTTCATGGTGCTCCAGCCGGCGCATGCGCTAACAGGCCGCGAGCCGGATTATCGCAACGCGAAGTACGTCGTCTATCGGCTACGGTGAATGAGGTGGCTCTCGCGAATCGCGCGGCTCAACACCGGCGCAGCCCGCGGGTAAGCCTATCGGAGTTGGCCGAATTTCTTCTCGTCAATTCCAAGTTGGCTCAAGATTCGATAAAAGAGCGGCGGCCCGATTTGTCGTCCGCCATGAATGGGTATCGTTGTGGCGCGTCCATCTGGATGCTGCCATCGTTCGTGGCTCCCAACCTGACGCATCTTAACAAAACCGAGCTTGCCGGCCGCACGACGGAAATCATCGGCCCGGGCGCTAGGCATGCACAATCTCGGTTGTGTCGGCGGGTAGAGGCTCTTTCCGATCCTCGTACTCTTCCGAAATCAACCGAAATACGGCAGCAAGCTCAACGAGAGCCTCTTCCCGGGTCGGCATCAGCGCATGGCACCCGGAAATGGCGGGGATGTCCGCAACCCATCCGTCGGGTTGGTTCCGATACAGCACTACTTTGTAGTCGTCGAATCCCATCTCGCCTATCATTGTACCTGACGATTCCCGATTCACCCGATCAACTTCTCCAGCCGTGAGCCCGCAATCACCATCGTCTCGGTCCGCTCCGGCCCCGTCGAGACACAACCCGTCTCCACGCCCGTCTGCTGCTCCAGAAACCGCAGGTACGCCTTGGCCAGTTCCGGCAGTTCCTCAAAACTCTTCACGCCGCGCGTCGGTGTCTGCCACCCCGGCAGCACTTCGTAAATCGGCTTCAGCCGCAGCAATTGCTCCTGGCGAGCAGGCATGTCCGTCAACCGCCTGCCGTCGATTTCGTACGCCACGCAAACCGGAATCTGCTGCAGGTAATCAAGCACATCAAGTTTCGTCAGAATCAGACTGTCAAAGCCATTGATCATCGCCGTGTACCGCAACAGCGGCACGTCGAACCAACCGCAGCGCCGGGGACGGCCTGTCACTGAGCCAAATTCATTGCCGGCCTTGCGAATGCTCTCGCCCACTTCATCAAGCGACTCGGACGGAAAAGGTCCGCCGCCCACGCGTGTGATGTAAGCCTTGGCGACGCCAATCACGCCATGGATGGCCGTTGGCGGAATGCCGGTGCCCGTGCAAGCCCCCCCGGCGGTGGTACTGGAACTGGTGACAAACGGATACGTGCCGTGATCGATATCCAGCATCGTGCCTTGCGCGCCTTCGAGCAAGATACGCTGGCCCGCACGAATCTTTTCGTGGAGCAGCGTCGCAGTGTCGCATACCATCGGGCGCAGCCGCTCGGCCAGTTGCCGCGTACGTTCCAAGGCATCCTCGTCTATTCCCTCCACCCCGAAGGCTTCGGCGATGCGCTGCTTGTCGCGACGCATTTGCTGGTAGAGGGCCGGGAACGCATCGGCGTCCAGAATGTCGGCGATGCGCATGCCTCGCCTGCCCGCCTTGTCTTCATACGCCGGACCGATGCCGCGCGCCGTGGTGCCGATCGCCACCCGGTTCTTGTCTTTCGACGCTTCCGAAATCTTCTCCACCAGCCGATGGAACGGAAAGATCACCTGCGCACGATTGCTAATCCGCAGTTGGTTGGTGACGTCGATCCCGGCCTTCTGCAGCCCGTCGATCTCGTCCATCAGCGCCGCCGGGTCGATCACCACGCCGTTGCCGATCACGGCCAGCTTTCCTGGCCGCAGGATCCCGCTCGGAATCAGCTTCAGCACGTACTTGATGGGCCCGATGTACACCGTGTGGCCCGCGTTGTTGCCGCCCTGATAGCGGACGATCACATCGAAGCGATCCGAGAACAGATCGACGATTTTGCCTTTACCCTCGTCGCCCCATTGGGCGCCAAGGACGATAATATTGCTCATCTTTTGATTGCGGTCTTGGTGGGAGTCCAAACCCGCTTATTGTAGCGCGACGTTAGGACCTGATCGCGCTCATCATGCGCTGCCAGAGTGCATGATCATGCTCACCGTACGGCGAAGCGCCGACGGGGGTACAGCCAAGCTGAAACCGGCGGCCGTGGCTCCAGTGCGGATGTAATCGTCAGCGCGCCCCACCTCACTGACTGATTTCTTAAGCCGGTCCCGAGTTTCGGCGGCGCCCGAACCGGTCAGCCGCCGGTAGTTGGGCGCAATCCCCAGCCGCGATCCATGCACGCCATAGGCGCGAGTGAGTTCTTCCTGCGTCATGAGCAATTGCCGGGCATTGCAGTAGTAGTCTTTCGCGATCTGGCCCAGAGGCGTGAAATATCCCGGGTCTCCGCCCACGCCACCGTGCGCCGTCGCGACGTCGAAGGGAGCGAAGCGCGGAAAGTCCACCGTGCCAAACGTCGAGCGGGAGCCGTCGAAGAAGCCCCGATTCTTTCGCCTGGTGTGACGGCCAGATGTCACGTTCGGAACCGTCTCATCAATGGCTTCCGTGGATCGGTTGACTGAATCGTAGAGCCCCAGGTAGCCGATCTGCACCGGCGAACGCAGACTCCCAAAAAGAAAGAGCCCCGCGTGTCCGCCCGTCGGAGCGCTCAGGATATTCACCATTCTGGCCACACCAACGGCGCCACGGCTGTGCCCGGCCAAGCAGATCTTGATATCTGACTGGGCACAACCCGCCTTTCTCAAACGCGCCATTTCCAGCACGACAAACTGGTAGGCGGCTTCGATAATGCCGCCAAAGTTGGTCGCGGCTGTATTGGGTCCATGAAAGTACATCTTGGCCCCATCCGCCGGCCTCACGCCCTCCTCGATATCACCGCTCCCGGCGACATCGATATCGGCAATGAACCGGAAAACGTGGCTATTGGCTCCGTCTTTCCGCCGCCATTCCTGCGAGCCCGTACCGTCGATTCCAACGACAATAACCTTCGTTGGCACGCCCCCATGCTACCCTGACAAAAATGGCGTTGTCCAACATATTTGTGGGCCTCGGCCAAGGAAACTTAGACCAGCAACTGCGCACGGTCTCCCTTGGCAAGCTCAAAACGTACCAGATGTTTGACCGCTTGCGGATCCGTCTGCATGTCGACAAGCTCAACCAAGAGATGCTGCGCAAGATTGGCCCCAAGCTGTTCGCGCGCCTCGCCAGTCAGGAAGAAGATCTCGCCGTCGAGCTCAGCCAGGCCATCCTGGTCTCCCATCTCGGCATGATCGTCGCCGTCCTCGACTACCTCGGAATTCCCCACCAGGACGGCTTCTTCGACAAAGACACTGACGTCAAATCGCATCTCTCCGACGGTTGGCAGGCGCGCTGCTACGAGCATTTCCAGGAGCTGCACCCCAAAGCCGTGCTGGCCTTTTACCTCAATCACCTCGCGCATGAGGTCGCACCCGGCGCGCCGTTGTTCGTCCCCACCGCCGCCTGATCATCGATCGCCCTATGGAACAGCAACTGGCGGAGCTCAAAGCCTCCGCGCTCGCGCGCATCGCCGCCATCACTACGCCCGATCAGCTTGAAGCCGTGCGCGTAGAGGTAGCGGGCCGCAAAGGTGCGCTCGCCGAAATGGGCAAAGGCATGGGCAAGCTGCCGGCCGACGAGCGAGGCAGGATCGGCAAGCTCCTCAACGAAACCAAGACGGCCGTGGAATCGGCGCTCGACGCGCGCAAGGCCGCCTTTGACGAAGCCGCGCTCAACACCCGCCTCGAGTCAGAGTGGCTGGACCTGACGCTGCCCGCCCCCGGCGTCCGCCCCGGCGCCCTCCATCCCATCACCATCATCCAGCGTGAAATCGAAGACCTGTTCAGCTCCATGGGCTTTGCCGTGCTGTCCGGACCGGAAGTGGAAACCGAGTTCAACAATTTCGATGCGCTCAACATCCCGGCCGATCATCCGGCGCGCGACATGCAGGATACCTTCTGGCTCGAAGGCGGGCACCTTCTGCGTACTCACACCTCGCCGGTGCAGGTCCGCGGCATGCAGCGTCTAGGCCCGCCGCTGCGAATGATCGCCCCCGGCCGCGTGTTTCGCAATGAGGAAGTGGACCCCAGCCACGAGCACACCTTCTACCAGCTTGAAGGCATGATGATTGACCGCGATGTTTCCGTCGCCCATCTCATCTACTACATGAAGACCTTGTTGCAAGGCATCCTCAAGCGCGAAGTCACCGTGCGGTTACGCCCCGGCTACTTTCCCTTTGTCGAGCCCGGCTTCGAGCTCGACATCCAGTGCCTGCTCTGCGGTGGCAAGGGCTGCCCGGTCTGCAAACAGAGCGGCTGGGTTGAACTCCTGCCGTGTGGTTTGGTGCATCCCAACGTGCTGCGCCTCGGTGGCATTGATCCCGAGCAATGGAATGGCTTCGCCTTCGGTCTCGGCCTCACCCGCTTGGCGATGATGCGCTACGCCATTGACGATATCCGACACCTCCAGGGCGGCGATGTCCGCTTCCTACAGCAATTTGCCTGATCCATCATCATCATGAAGTTTTCGACAAACTGGATTGCCGAACTGATCACCGGCCTCGATACGCCGCCTCAGGAACTCGCCGCGCTCATCACTACCAAGACTGCCGAGCAGGAAGGCGTGGAAGCGGTAGGCGCGCACTTTGACAGCGTCCGCGTTGCGCGCGTCCTGGAAGCCGAGCCCATTCCGAACAGCCACAACCGCAAGGCGCGGATCGACACGGGGGCGGGCGGTGAGAAGACCGTGGTCTGCGGTGCACCCAATTGCCGCGCGGGCATGCTGACGGCTTGGGTTCCGCCTGGCACGGCGCTCGAAGGCCGCACCATCGGCAAGGCGACGATCTCCGGGGTTGAATCGGAAGGCATGCTGGCCAGCGGCGCCGAGGTCGGCATCAATCGTGACCACGATGGCATCGTCGAGCTCATCGGAGTTGAGCCCGGCACGCCGATTTCCCGCTGCCGCCCCGATCACATCATTGAGATTGACAACAAATCCCTGACGCATCGGCCTGACCTGTGGGGCCACTACGGCATGGCGCGTGAGGTCGCCGCGATCACCGGCAAGGCATTGCGCGATCCGGTGAACCCGGCGCTGCTCCCTCCGCCCACTTCGTCCCCGGCCATTCGCGTTGAAGTGGAAGACCCCACCCTCTGCCCGCGTTATAGCGCTCTCGTCTTTGACAACGTCACAGTGCAGCCTTCGCCGCTGTGGCTGCAGTATCGCTTACAGTCAATCGGCCTGAACCCGATCAACAACATCGTCGACGTGACCAATTTCCTGCTGGCCGAACTGCCTCAGCCCACGCATGCCTTCGACGCATCCACGCTCGACGGCGACACGATCTTCGTTCGGCGCGCCAAGCCCGGCGAGTCTCTCCACGCCTTGAACGGCGAAACCTATTCGCTTGATGAGCACATGTTGGTGATTGCCGATGCCAAAGGCCCCGTGGCCGTGGCCGGCGTAATCGGCGGGCTCGACACCGGTGTCACGGCCAAGACCACGCGCATCGTTTTTGAGAGCGCGAACTTCCAAGCCGGCAGCATCCGCAAAACGTCATCGCGGCTCAAGGTCCGCACCGATGCCTCCATGCGATTTGAGAAAGCGCAGGATCCGCATAACACCACCCGCGCACTAGCCCGCGCTATAGCCTTGTTGGAGGAAGTCTCACCGGGGATACGGCTGGTTGGCGGCCTGGTCGACAATTGCGGCGCGCTCAAGTCGGCGCCGGAAATCGAGCTGCCCCTCGATTGGCTCCGGCGCAAGTTGGGCCGTCAGGTGGAGGCAGAAGAGGTCCGCTCCATTCTCGAAGCGCTGCAGTTCAAAGTCACGGTGCTTGCCCCCGGCGTGCTGCGGGTTCAAGTTCCTTCCTGGCGTGCCACCAAGGATGTCTCGATCAAGGATGATCTGGTGGAAGAGGTGGGCCGCATGCTGGGCTATAGCTCCATTCCGCCCACAGCCCCGGCCGTCCCTGCCACGCCTCCGCCGGCCAATGCCGAGCGTGAGTTCTTCCATCGCCTCCGCGGCATCGCCACCGGGCAAGGCTTCCACGAGGCATACAACTACTCGTTCGTGAATGAACCGCAGGCGCGCGAACTTGGGCTTGACCCGGCCGCGCACATCCGCGTGCTCAATCCCATTGCCTCCGATCAGGACCTGATGCGCACCACCTTACTGGTTGGAATTCTGCGCAACATTCGGGACAACTCGCGCCACCTGGACTCGTTCCGCCTCTTTGAAATCGGCGCGGAAATTCACAAGCAAACCGGTGCGCTCCCGGACGAAATCCCTCACTTGGCCGCCTGCGTGTTCGCAAAATCCGGCGACGGCAGTGCGCAGTTGATGGAGACCAAACGGCTGGCCGAGTGCCTGCTGACGGGTGCCGAAACGCAAGGCACCGCGGCTCGTCCGTTTGAACATCCCTATCGCGCCGCCACCATCTCATGGCGCGGGCAGATCGTCGGCCGGCTCTTCGAGTTTCATCCCCGCGTTGTCGACGGCCGCGCGGCGGTGCTCGATCTTGACCTGCGCGCGATACAGCTACTCGGAGCCCTGCCGAAGAAGTATTCGCCCCTGCGCCGCTACCCGACCAGCGCCTTCGATCTATCGGTTCTGGCGCCGCTGCGCACGCCGGTGGGCGACATCCAAAGCCATATCGCCGGCCACGGCGGGGCTTTCTTCCAAGCGGTTGAGTTCGTCACCCAATACCAGGGCCATCCGCTTCCGCCGGATCGCAAGAGCGTCTCCTTCCGCGTCACCATCGGTGCGGCGGATCGAACGTTGTCGAGCGATGAGATCACCCAATCGCGCGTCGCACTCATTGAGTTGTTACGCAACGCTGGCTACGAATTGCGAGTATAGATATCGATGCTGCCTCGGTTCATTCTTTTCGCCGCTCTGGCCGTCACGCCGGCTCTGGCCTGGAATCACGTTGGCCACAAAGCCGTCGCAGGCCTGGCCTATGACCACCTCACCAAGCAGGCCCGCGCCAAGGTAGACGCACTCATCCGCAATCACCCGGACTATCAAAGCTGGCTCGTCAACGCACCCACGGGCGACAAAGACCGCGCGCGCCACGCCTTCATCCAAGCAGCTTACTGGCCCGACACCATCAAGGGCGACCTGCGCTTCTACGACGAATCGCGGCCCGATCCGCCGCCCACTCCAGCGCAACCGGGCTTTGCCGACATGAAGCGCCGCCAGAACTGGCATTACATCAACCTCGCCTTCTCGCCTGATGGCACGCCATTTCCGCCGCCGCCCAAGATCAACGCTCTCACGCAAATCCAACTGATCCTTGGCGTGATCGCCACCAGCCCGCCGCCGGCCCCAGGTTCGCTCCCCGCCGATCAGGACCCCACATACTTGCTCCCCTGGTTGCTGCATCTGGTGGGCGATGTCCACAACCCAATGCATTGCACCTCACGTTGGAAGCGTGATCAAGTGGACCCGCGCTCAGGCCGCCCGTGGAGCGATCTCGGCGGCAACGGCGTCTTCGTCGTCGGAGCCTTCAACCTCCATGCCTTCTGGGATGACGCACTAGGCATCACAGACTCGCCGGCGTTCATCAACGGCCTGATCAAGTTCCTTGAGAAAAGGGGCAAGGATGGCGAGAAGAATCTGGATCCGCAAGCTTGGGTGAAGGAAGGCGCCGGCCTCGCCGAGACCGTCTGCTATAACCTCGGCGTCAACGGAGCGGGCACCAGGGACAACCCCATCACGCTGTCGCCAGACTACATCGCCAAGTCGCGGGAACTGGCGCGCGAACGGGCCGCCGTAGGTGCGCGCCGCCTGGCCGCCGTGCTCAACGAACGTTTGAACTAAGTCCTACCGCAGATTCAAACCGCCGTCGACCGCGATAACTTCCCCAGTAACAAAGCCCGAGCTCTTGAGGAAGAACACTACCGCATCGGCAATCTCATCGGCGGTCCCGGCACGCGCAACCGGCGTCTTATCGATCAGCTTCTGAGTACGCTCGTTCACGTCGTTGAATGGGATCACCCCAGGCGCCACCGAGTTCACCGTGATGCCGGGCGCCAACGCTGCGGCCAATGCCTTGGTCATCATGATTACGCCCGCCTTCGACGCGCAGTAGTGTGCGTGCTCCGCCCATGGACGCAAGCCGCCCAGCGAACTGATATTGACGATGCGCCCGCCGCCGGACTTCATCATCAGCTTGCCGCCTTGCTGGCAGCAAAAGAAAACCGCCTTGAGGTTGACAGAATGAATGAAGTCCCAGTCCTTTTCCGTCACGTCGAACGGATGAAGCCGCGCAAAACGGGCCGCGTTGTTGACCAACCCATCCAGGCGGCCGTAGTGGGCTTCAACCTCGCCAAATAGCCGCTCGATCTCGCTCACCTTCTCCAGATCGGCCCGGAAGATTGAGGCGTTGCACTCGGTGGCGGTGGCGCGGGCTTCCTCCTCTGAACTACTGTAGTGAATCGCCACGCGCGCGCCCTCTTGCGCTAGCCGCAAGGCAATCCCGCGGCCGATTCGTCTGGCCGCGCCCGTCACCAGGATCACTTTTGCTTCGAGACTAGACATTTGGCTCTCCGTGGACTTCAATCTCATCGTCGCGCACGAAGCCATCGCGGGGTGGCTCAGGGAGCTTCCCCAGCAGGATAGCCACGGACCAAGGGATCGCTGTCAGGGCGCTAACCACACCGCTCCAAAGGCCGATATCGCGAGGGCTGTAGTAGTCCGACGCCCAGCCGCAGGCGGTCATCGATAACATCATTGTGCCCCAACTCGCCGTCTCCATGGTGGAGAAGACTCTGCCCCGGTAACTGTCTTTCACATGCCGGAGTAACTGCGTCATGTTGAGCACCGAGCTGATCGCAATCGCTGCCCGTGACAGCGCGATAAATAGCAGCGCCGCCCAATAGTGCCGCATCTGGCTGAACAGCACGTAGGCGATGCCGTGGATCAGATAAACGGACGCGACCGTCCACTTATAACCGCGATAGCTGAGGCGCGGGCCGATCCGGTGCGCGATCGTGCCACCCACCAGCAAGCCGACCGCCGCGCATCCCCACACCTCGCCGATTCCCGCCGGCCCCCGCTTGAATACCTTATCCCCAAACAGAGTAAACAGTACCTGCGCCGCGCCGCCGCCGGTGGCCCATCCCACCGCCAGGCCCGTGATGCCCAGCAACAGCGGAATGCTCCGAATGTAGCGCAGGCCCGCCAGATAATCCTGCCAAGGCTGCATCGTCTTGTCTTCTGTGAGTGCCTCGCTGCGGGCTCGAAATCCTTGCTTGACGCTGAGTTGCGAAATACAGAGCGCCGAAAAGAGAAACGACACGGCGTTGAAGACGAATGCCCATTCGTAGCCGAACTTAGTCACACTCACGCCGCCCAGCATGGTGCCCAGCGCCAGCGCCATCCACTGCGTCGTCTGCGTCAGGGAGTTCGCAGTATGTAGTTCTTCCTTGCTGGCGATCGCAGGCAGGATGGACGCTCGCCCGCTGGTGAAAAACGGTGACGCGAACATCAGCAAGGCGCTGAGTAAGTAGACCAGCCAGATCTTTGGGTAGACCAGACAGAAACCGAAGCTCATCGCAATCACCGCGCGAAACACGTCGGACGAAATCATCATCCGTCGCCGGTCCAGGCGATCCAGCCACACGCCCGCCAGGGGCCCAGCCGCCAGCACGGCCAGCCCCCGCGCCAGGAGCACGCCGCTCACCAGCTTACCCGAACTCGTCTGCGACATCACCAGCGAGAACACCGCGATGTTATTGAAGTGGTCTCCGATTTCACTCACCACTTGGCCAAACCATGTATATCGGTAGTTGCGATTGCTACGCAGCAGGTCAGTAAAGGCGCTCATGGGCGCTCCGCCCAAAAGACGCCGGCCAGCACCAGCGCGCCGCCAGTTACCAACGAGGCCGTGACTTTCTCGCCCAGCAGCGGCACCGCCAGCGCCGTGGCGAAGAACGGTTGCAGGTAGGCCAATCGCGAAACCTGCGACGAGGGCATATAGCGCAGAGCGTGATAGAAGATCAGATAAGCTACTACGGACGGAAACACCGCCATGTAGAAGACACTCGCCCAACCTATCCAAGTGACGCGCCCAAAATCAAAGTTCGCGGCCAGCCACAAAGTCACCGGGGAAAGTATGGCGGTACTGCCGACGTAAGCCAACGTGGTCATCGTCAGCCCGTCATACCGCTGGCGGATCTCCTTGCCCACCACCGTGTAGATCGCAAAGGTCAGGCCCGCGGCGAGTACGAACAAGTCTCCCATCATCGATCCTTGCCCGCCGAAAAGCGCGCGCCCCTGCAGTACGGCCACACCGCCCAGCGCCAGCCCCAGCCCCACCAGCTTGGTTCGCGTGATCCGCTCGTGACCCACCCACGCCGACAATAGCAACACCATCACAGGCGTCATGGCGATCAGAATCGCCGCATGCGCCACCGTCGTGCGGACTAGACCCAACAGAAACAGAAGTTGATTGAAGCCCACACCCAGCACGCCGATCGCGATCACCTTCCAGGAGAACGTGAACCGCGGCTTCGGCTCAGCCCGCTTACTCCACAAATAGATCGGCAGCACAAACAACCCGCCGAACGTGAAGCGCAGCGCTCCGAGCATCAGGGGAGTAAACTCGCTCAGTGCGTTCTTGGCCACCACGAAGTTCACACTCCACACAAACACCATCAGCGCTAGCAGCCAATGGAGTCTCCGGCGAGAGTGGTCTTCGTTCAATGCAACTCCTCTTGGCGTAGTGTGATGGAATCGAGAAACCCGATGTCGAGCGGATAGCCGAAGCCCGGGCCATCGGGCGCCGCAATCGTGCCCTGCGCCGAAACCTCCACCCAGGGATCGATCACGTCCCGCTTCCAGTAGCGCTTACTCGCCGAAACATCGCCGGGCAGCACAAAGTTCGGGAGCGTGGAGAGCGCGATATTGTGCGCGCGGCCGATGCCAGCTTCCAGCATGCCGCCGCACCACACCGGGATATTGTGGCGCTGGCAAACGTCATGCACCTTTTTGGCTTCGGCGAAGCCACCCACGCGGCCTAGCTTGATGTTGATGATCTTGCAGGCGCCCATCCGAATAGCCTGCTCGGCCTGATGCGCTGATCGGATGCACTCGTCCAGGCAAATCGGAGTCTGTAGTTTCGACTGCAGTTCGGCATGGTCGAAAATCTCGTCGTGGTCCAGCGGCTGTTCGAGCATCATCAGATAGAACTCGTCCAGACGTTGGAGCCTGTCGATGTCCGCCAGCGTGTAGGCGGAATTGGCGTCGCCCATCAATTTGATGCTGGGAAACTCCTGCCGTACCGCCTTGATCACGTGGTAGTCCCACCCCGGCTTAATCTTCATCTTGATACGCTGATAGCCGGCAGTCACTTCTGTCTCGATCTTCTTGAGTAACTCGGCGACGCTGTTCTGAATACCAATCGACACGCCGCAAGAAATCTCTTTCCGCGCGCCCCCGCCAATCTCCTTCCATAGCGGATTGCCGTGGAGCCGCGCCTGCAAATCCCACACCGCCGCTTCCAGACCGCCGCGCGCCATGTTATGCCCGCGGATGTGTTGCGTCAACGGCGAGACGGCGTTGGCGTCGGCCAGAGTCTGGCCCAGAATCCGGGGCCCCGCGTAGTCGCGCACGATATGCCACGCCGAGAGCGTCCACTCCTCGTTGTAGAAGGGATTCTCCCCCGCTGTCACCTCGCCCCACCCGGAAACACCATCTGAAACCACCTCCACCAAAACCATGCTGCGCTCGTATGTCCGTCCAAAGCTGGTCTCAAAAAAATGCACGAGCGGCATGCGAATCTCGCGTAACCGGATGCGCTCAATCTTAAAAGACATTACGGCCTCCACCTTCCCAACAGATACTGACCGCCGGCCGGAGTCTTGTCCACGCCCACCACCACGAGGCCGCGCCGGAACGCATCCAGAAACGCCTCGCCTACTTGCTTTTGTACTTCGCGGGCGCGTTCCGGATCCAGCCGTTTCAAGTTGGCGAAGTCGCCACGAATCTCGATGCGTTCTTCGATAGGCGGGCGCGGTACCGGCTTGCCTGCCGCGGCGGCCTGCGCCCGTTCACTCGAGAGGAACCACTCGGCCGTACAACGGTCTGTCGGCAGGCCGCCATGCAAGGCGCTCGAGGTGATGCCGTACTGATTCAAGACGTAGCGCTGCACCACCGCGCCCAGTCGCTCCATGTTGAAGTAGGCGTTCTTCAATTCGAACGGATCGAAAGTCCACTCAATCAGACCGATATCGCGGGCCACGGCGTCATCGCGCTGCGCCAACTTAAGCCGCCGGCCCAAGCCGTGATCGCGATACCGATCGCGCACGCCCAACATGTTGCTGTGGAGAAACGGCGGCCCTCCCGGCTTCAATCCCGGCAGCGCCACGCAAAATCCGATCAGCTCATCGCCATCGAAGGCCCCAAAAATCTGGCCACCGATCCGGCGCGCCACGATGAACAACCGCACGGGCAGCGAGTCTTCATCGGAAAAACCCCAGATTTCTTTCTGGAGACGCACGCACCCGCGAAAATCATCCGGGGACTCTAGAGCCCGGACGGTGATCGCAGCGCTATCTTTGCTTGCTGCCACTGTTCCTCCATCTCCTCTAGCGTGGCCACGCCCAACGGGCGGCCCTGGGCGGCCACGGCGCCCTCCACATAGTTGAAGCGGCCTCGGAATTTCCGGTTGGCTCCGCGCAATGCCATCTCGGCGTCAAGCGAGAGCTTACGCGCGAGATTGACCATCACAAAAAGCATATCGCCCAACTCGTCCTGCTGGGCCGCGGTGTCACCGGCGGCGATCGCCTCCTCGAGTTCGGCGATCTCCTCGTGGAGCTTATCAAAAACCTCGCGAGTCGAGGGCCAGTCAAAACCAACCTTGGCCACCTTCGCCGTGATCTCCTGGGCCTCGGTCAAAGCCGGCAGCGCTCGTGGCACAGACTCCAGCAGCAGCTTTGGCTTCTCGCCCTTCGCCTGCTTCTCTTCCGCCTTGATCTGATCCCACCGCTGTTTGACGTCATCGGCCGTGCGCGCTTCGGCATCGCCAAAGATGTGCGGATGGCGGCGGATCAGCTTGCTGACAATCGCATCGAGTGAATCGGCAATCGTGAAGTGACCGGCCTCGGCTGCGATTTGCGCCTGAAAAACCGGCTGTAACATCAGGTCCCCAAGTTCTTCGGCGAGCCCGGGATAGTCACGCGAGTCGATCGCATCCAGCACCTCGTAAGTCTCCTCCAGCAGATACTTGCGAAGCGTGTCAAGATTTTGTTCCAGGTCCCAAGGGCATCCACCGGGGCCGCGTAGGCGCGCCATGATTTCCACCAGGCGATTGAACTTGTCACCTGGGGAAACACCGGGGGCTGAAGGGTCGGACATGTCTGTTTTTCGTGTGGGGCGGAAGACTGATCTCTAGGTTACGATAGCATGTCGGCCCGCGGCATCGGCCGCCAGAATCGCGTCGGCAACCATGGTGGCGGTCACTTCGAAGGGCTCATTGTGAATGGTCTCACCAGGCGCCGTACTCCTGGCGGCCACTTGATGCAGTAGCTCACGAGGCAGGTCCGCGCAGCCGATTCCAGCCAGTGTGATCGGCAACCCCACCGAAGTGGAAAAGCGAAAGACCTCATCAAACTGCGCTCGCGGCGCGCCCTCGAGCACCAGCTGGACAATCACCCCGAATGCCACCTTCTCACCGTGAAAGAACTTGTGAGTGGGCGGCGCGGCGGTCAACCCATTGTGAATGGCATGTGCCGCCGCGAGTCCCGATGACTCAAAGCCCAACCCGGAGAGCAGCGTATTAGCTTCCACGATGCGCTCCAGCGCGGGAGTAACTATCTTGCCCGAAACCGAGCGCATCGCCGCTGGTCCATCTTCGATCAACGTGCGATAGCAGAGTTCGGCCAACGCCAGCGCGCTGCGCGTCGATGCCCCGCCCCGCATGTTCCGCACGTGACCGGAGGCACAGGTCTTGGCTTCAAACCATGTCGCCAATGCGTCACCCATCCCTGCCGCCAACAATCGCGGCGGCCCTTGCGCTACCACGTGCGTGTCCACTAAGACCAAATCCGGATTCTTGCGATAGAACCGGTACTCCTGGAAGACGCCCGCGTCTGTGTAAATCACAGATAGCGCGCTGCACGGCGCGTCGCTTGAAGCCACCGTGGGACAGTTCACGACCGCCAGATTCAGATCGGCCGCTGCCGCTCGCGCCGCATCAAGGACCTTGCCGCCCCCGGCGCCGATGATCGTCGCAGCACCAACTGCGCGCGCTGCTGCCACGATTCGCGCGATCTCGGCGTGCGAACACTCCCCCGAGAAATCATGCACCGAGTAGGCGTAGCCGGAGTCGCCTAAAGCCAAACGCCACACCTCGGCAAGGAGCGACTTGGCCGAGCGTCCCGCCACGATCAGCACCGGACCCGGCAGGCCCAGGGCCGACATTTCCTCACCTAATTTCTCAGTAGCGCCACGCCCTTGCGTGTAGCGGGACGGCGAGCAAAACACGGTAAGCATCTGAACATGCTATCGCGGCCCGCTGCTCACTTCACGGCTAGCCACGCCAGGAACATGCCATCCGGCTCCACATCGTCCCAGTAGGAGATGAACTGGCTACTGACCGTTCCGCAGTGCCGCGCCAGTAACTTCTCCAGTTCTTCACGATGAAACCAGCGCTCCCAGTCCGGCGTCTTGAGCTTGCCCCAGTGTTCGGCATTCTTGTCGATGATCACGAGGCGCCCGCCGGGTTTCACGACACGGCACATTTCGGCCACTGCCCGCTCGATATCCACCGCATGTTCGAGAGACTCGGTCGCATAAGCGCCGTCGAAGGTCCCATCGGCAAACGGTAAAGCCGTCATCGTGGCCGAGCAGGGAGCAACCGGCGCGGGCACGAACCTGAGCATGGCTTCGGAGATATCCATGGCCACGATGCGCGCGGTAGGGAAGCGCTCACTCAAAACACGCGCAAAACGGCCCTTGCCGCAACCCACGTCTAGCACGCGCTGACCGGTCAAATCGCCAAAGTGATTGAGGATCAGCTGAACGTGATAGATACGAGGATCGATGGTAGTCGGGAAATGCTCTTCGTCAGCCGCCGATTCATCGAACGACTCCCGAATGCGCCTCTCGAGCTCGGGTGTGAGGCCCAGAGCCTTCGGACGGCCCGAGTTCGAGAGGATTCGCGTAAGCCAGCGCATTTCGCCACAACTACGGCTTGGTCAGGAACAGCGGCAGGCCGAGTTTGTTGTTGTAAGTGGGACGATACCGCTCCAGGTTGTACATGGAACTATCCACTTTGCGCGGTCCGAGCTTCGGATCGGGAATCTCCGACATCGCATAACAGCCATTCACGATCGAAGTCATCAACCCGCTGCCTCCCTGCTGAATCGTATCCACCGCCATGCCGGCAAACGTGGAAGCGATCATCTTATCGACAAAGTCAGCTTCGCCCGAACGCAGGTCATACGTCAGGTCGCTCACCACCGTTTCTTCCTTCAAGCGCGCCGCCACCTCAGAGGCGAAGGCCTCGCCCACACTCATCTTCTTGCGATGGCCGAAGGCATCGGGCTCACCGTACTCCTGCATCTTGTAGCCTTCCCACTTGGCGCCTTCGGACAGGATCACGATGCAATAGTTGGATGGGTTGTTGCGCTTGTCGGCCGCCAGCAGGTCCATCATCTTCTCGAGGTTGAACGCAAACTCAGGGATGCCGCAGCGCGAACTGCAGACATAGGCGGTGTAGAGCGCGGTGTAACCGGCGTCGCGGCCAAAGACGCGAAAGATGCCCACCCGTTCGTGAGAGCCGATGGTCGAGCGCTGCCGGGTCACAGCATCCATCGCGCGCGAGATGGCGGTTGAGAACCCGATGCAGTACTCGGTGTTCCGCACATCGTTGTCCATCGTTTTCGGAATGCAGACTACCTTGACGCCGAGCCGCTGCAGATGGGCGGCGTAGCTGAGCGTGTCGTCGCCGCCGATGGCCACCAGATAGTCGATATTCAGATCCTTCAACAAAGCTTCGACCGAAGGGCTGACGTCGAAAGTGCCGTTTTCATTGACGAGATAACCGGTGTCGGTCAGATGCGGAGGAAGCTTTTTCATCTTCTTCGGATTGGTGCGGCTGGAGTGAAGATAAGTGCCGCCCGTCCGGTCGATCGATCGCGTGTTTTCGCGAGTGAGCATCTGAATGTAATGCTCTCGCGAAGCGCGGTCGGTCAAATTCAGATGCGTCAGCCCTTCCCATCCGCGGCGAAAACCGACTACTTCATACCCGATATCGGAACCGCGATAGACCACACCTTTGATGACCGAGTTCAAACCCGGAACGTCGCCACCGCCGGTGAGGATGCCGATGCGTTTTGCCATTGAGTCTCCTTGAAGCAATTTCCCTGTTGGGGTTTTGGGGACTCCATAGGATAGCGCGAGATCGGCGATTCAGGTAATGTGATCGCCGATTCCGGGCTACAATACAAGCGCGGAGGCATGCATTGAAGGGACTGGCAGTGATAGCGGCGATTGTAGCGGTGATGCTGACGTTCGCGGGCTTTTTCGCGATGCACATCATGCGCATGGCCGGAAACCGCTAGCCGGCGTCGAGATTGTGGAGTTAGCCAAAGGCCGCGAATTGGCGCAGCGCCTCGAATCGATCGAAGCCTCGGTCTCGGAAGCCTGCGTGGAGGCCGTCCTGGGCGCGCAACCAAACGGCGGCGCCACCGTGCAGCGGATTGCCGGGGGCCGCGTCTTTTTCTTCGGCCCCATGTCGCCCCTTTCTCAAGCCGTGGGCATCGGAATGGAGGGGCCCGTCAGTGAAGATGAGTTCGACAGGCTCGAAGGTTTCTTCCTGGCCCGCAACGCCCCGATCTCCATCTCGCTCTGCCCGTATGCCGATCCTTCTGCGCTGGAGCGACTCGCCAGCCGCCGCTATCGCATCACCCACTTTGAGCACACGATGATCCGGCTGCTCAGCGGAGACGAATCATTCCTGGCGCCGCCGCAGGCCTTCGTCCGGCAGGCGCAGGCAGGAGAAGAGAGGCTCTGGTCCACGACCGTGATGGAAGGTTTCCAGGAAGGCCTACCCGCCATGGAGGGCCTCGCCGATTTGTTCGCGCTCCTGTTTTCCGCGCCTGGATCCATCTGCTATCTCGCCTTACAGGACGGTCAAGCGGCGGGCGGAGCCACGCTCTCGCTTCACGACGATGCGGCCATGTTCTACAGTGATTCCACCTTGCCGCGGTTTCGCCGGCGCGGCTTGCAGTCAGCTCTCATCGCCGCGCGTCTTCGACACGCATCCGCGGCGGGCTGCCGGCTCGCCGTCGCTTGCACCGCGCCCGGTTCCACATCACACCGCAACTATGAAGAGGCTGGGTTCAACGTCGCCTACACCAAGGCCATTCTGGTTCGAGACGGCTTCACGATAAGGTAACGCTCCTATGAAATGTTCTCTCCTTCGAATTCTGTCACTGGCCGCAGGTCCGGCGTTGTGGGCGCAGCAGGCGATGGATCCAGAGTTCGCCAGCAGCGTCAAGGAATGGACTACACGGCCCGAATTCTCGAGTCCGTTGGTGAATCATCTTCCCAAGGCCGCCGGTGTTCCCACCCCGAAAGATGTGCTCGGATACCACATTGGCCAACCGAAGAAGCTGACGCGCACCGCCGACATCTATCGCTACTATCGCGCTCTCGAACAAGCCACACCCCGCGTGAAAGTGATGAGCATCGGGCGCACTGACGAAGGCCGGGAATGCATCGTGGTGGCAGTGTCCGATGCGGCGCGATCTGGAGCGGTATCGCGGCTACCTCGCTCAACTGGCGGACCCGCGCCAACTCAGCGAGGACGCAGCCACGGACATCGTCGCCAAGGCCAAGCCCATCTATCACCTCATGGCCGGTCTGCACTCAGCCGAGACCGGACCGCCGGCGTGCCTCCACTACAACGATGTAGAGTAGTGTCCAATGGCCGAGACGCCGCAGATCGCCACCACGGTCGCCTTCACCGAAGGCCCCACCTGTGACAAAGCCGGGAACGTCTACTTCACGGAGACGAAGTTCAACCGGATCATGAAGCTGACACCGGCGGGCGCGCTCACCGTATACCGTGAGAGTTCGAACGCCGCCAATGGCCTGGTGTTTGACCTTGACGAGCGGCTCATCGCCTGCGAAGGCAATCCGGCCAAGCCGCGTGTGACACGCACCAACATTCAGACGGGCCGCGTGGAAGTGCTGGCGGACCGGTCGATGGGGTTGACGCTCACCGCACCCAACGACGTGACGTTCGACGACCAGGGCCGGCTCTACTTCACAGACCTGCCTGGCGGCGCCGTGCATCGCATCGATAAGGACGGCAAGGTCACCCGCATCCTGGCAGCGCCGGACGTCCAGCGGCCCAACGGCATTACCATTTCACCGGACAACAAGACGCTCTATCTTGTCGAAGCCAATCAGGCTGCCGGCGGCGCCCGGCTGCTGCGTGCCTACGACCTGCGGCCCGATGGTTCGGTCACCAACATGCGCGTCTTCGTCAACTTCTCGCCCGGGCGAAGTTCAGACGGCATCACCATCGATTCGGCCGGGAACGTCTACGCCGCCGCCGGGCTCAATGCCTCGCGGGGCACGAGTGAGACGCTCGATACAATGCCGGGCATTCATGTTTTTTCGCCGCGCGGTGAGAAGCTGGAGTATTATCCGATTCCCGAAGACACCGTCACCAACGTGTGTTTCGGCGGACCGGACTGGAAGACAGTTTATGTAACCGCGGGAAAGACGCTCTTTACTTTCCGCGTGGAGACGGCAGGGACACGACGATGATGAAACTGGCTTTCGGGCTTTTCGCTTCGCTGACGATGCTGGCGGCGGCCGATGGACTTCCGTGGCGGCAAGCCAACTTTGGCAATGGTGACGCCGGCTGGTCACGCTGGGCCGCGCGCGATGAGATTGCTCCACGCGCATTCGTGGACCGCACGATGGGCCGCGGCGAACCGGGTGCGCTGGCGATCTCCGGCAACAGCAACGCGGCCGCGTATGGCGGCTGGCGCAAGCGCCTTGAAGGCGTTGAACCCGGCCAATGGTATCGCCTCATCGCCCACTATCGCGCCACCGCGGTCCCCAATGAGCAGCTGCAGATCCTGGCCCGGCTCGATTGGCGGAGCGCCCAGTCAAATCGCGCCGGTCAACCTGACTACGCCTATCGCGTGGAACCAGCCGGCGGCGAATGGAAACGCGTCACGCTGGAAGCCCCGGCACCGGCAGGAGCCACGGCACTCAACCTCGAACTCTATCTGCAGAACGCCCCGCTCGGCACGGTCTGGTGGGATGACCTGTCATTTGAAGCGATCAATACTCCCGGACCAAGGAAAGTCACGGTGGCGGCCGTCAATCTGCGGCCGCGCTCAACCGGTTCAGCCGCCGCGAGCGTGGCGAAGTTCATTGAGCTCGTTCAAACCAAAGTAGCCGTTGGCACCGACGTGATTCTGCTTCCCGAAGGCGTTACCGTGGTCGGCACCGGCAAGCAATACTCGGAGATCGCCGAGACGATTCCCGGACCCACCACCACGAAACTGGGCGAGCTGGCGCGCGCCAAGAAAGCCTACGTCGTCGCGGGCATTTACGAACGCGAAGGCATCGCGCTCTACAACACCGCCGTGCTGATCGATCGGTCGGGCGAGGTGCTGGGCAAGTATCGCAAGGTGTATCTACCGCGCGAGGAGATCGAAGCCGGCCTCACGCCGGGATCGGACTATCCTACGTTCGCCACTGACTTCGGCCGCGTCGGCGTCATGATTTGCTGGGATCTGCAATATGCGGACCCAGCCCGCGCCCTGGCCCGCCGGGGCGCCGAACTCCTGCTGGTGCCTATCTGGGGCGGGAACGAAACGTTGGGCAAAGCGCGCGCCATCGAGAACCGCGTCTTCATCGCCACGTCCGGGTATGACTATCCCACTTACGTCATGGATCCAGATGGCGAGATCCTGGCCATCGCGCGCGAAGACGGGTCAGCCGCCGTGGCCGCGGTCGACCTGAACAAGCGCTACGCCGACAAGTGGCTCGGCGACATGCGCGGCCGCTTCATGAAGGAACTGCGGACCGACGTCAAAGTGGAGTAGCATAGCGCCGTGGCGCTCAAATTTTGCTCAATCGCTCTGCTGGCACTCGGCTCAGCCGCGGCCGTAGCCCAGGAGTTTCATCTCAAAGACGGAGACCGCGTGGTTTTCTATGGTGACAGCATCACCGACCAGCGGCTCTACACCACCTTCGCCGAGACCTTCGCGGTCACGCGCTTTCCTCAGCGCCGCATCGCGTTCGTGCATTCCGGCTGGGGCGGCGATCGCGTTACCGGCGGCGGTGGCGGTGGCATCAATGAACGCCTGGCGCGCGACGTGGCCGCCTACAACCCCACGGTAGTCACGATCATGCTCGGCATGAACGACGGACGCGTGCGCGCGTTCGATCAGCAAGTCTTCGACATCTACTCGAAGGGCTATCGCAATATCGTCCAGAAATTGAAGACCGACATCCCGGGTGTTCGCATTACCGCCATTCAACCCTCGCCCTACGACGACATCACGCGGGCCCCGAACTTTCCCGGCGGCTACAACGAGGTGCTGTTGCGCTACAGCCAGTTCATTGCCGAGCTAAGCGCGGCCGAGAAGCTGACGCTGGCCGATCTGAATCGTCCCGTGACCGCGATGCTCGTCAAAGCGAAGGCCGAGTCGGCCGAGAACTCCGTCAAGATTATTCCCGATCGTGTCCATCCCGGTGCGTCCGGGCACCTCATCATGGCCGCCGCGCTGCTCAAGGCCTGGAACGCGCCCGCCGCGGT
>JAYTKJ010000478.1:0-2622 GCA_043730365.1 Acidobacteriota bacterium
GATGAATCGATGATGGGATCGCGATAGCGGAACTCGCTGCCGTAATCCACATCCACCGGCACTCGCGCCAGTTTTTCGATCATGAACTTGCCGGCCAGCGCGGCATGCCAGGAAGTGCCACAGGCTACCACCTTGACGCTGCGGAACTCGGCAAACTCCTCCGGCGTCAGGTTGACCTCGGCCAGATGCACGGCGCCGGTTTCCTGATTGACACGCCCGAGCACGGTGTCACGCACCGCGCGCGGCTGCTCAAAGATCTCCTTGAGCATGAAATGCTTGTAACCGCCCTTTTCAGCCATAATCGGATCCCACAGAATGTGAGAAACATTACGCTTGATCGGGTTCCCGTCAAAGTCTGTGATGCGGACGCCGTCGGCGGTGAGAATCGCCATGTCGCCGTCATCAAGGAAAATCATGTCGCGAGTGTGGCTGAGAATAGCCGGCACGTCGGAGGCGATGAAATATTCGTTCTCGCCCAGACCCACCACCGCCGGCGGACCAGAGCGCGCCGCGACAATCTTGCCGGGCTCAGACTTGGAAATGATGCCCAGCGCAAACACGCCTGTGATCTGCTTCACCGTCCGGCGAACCGCATCCTCAAGGCCTCCGCCATGCAGGCGGCGATTGCGGGCGATCAGGTGGGCGATTACCTCGGTATCGGTCTGGGAACGGAACTCGACGCCTTCCGATTCCAATTCGTGCTTGAGCGGGAGGTAATTTTCGACGATGCCGTTATGCACCACGACGATGTCCCTGAGGGTGTCCATGTGGGGGTGGGCATTCTCTTCGGTGGGGCGTCCGTGGGTGGCCCAGCGAGTGTGCCCTATCCCATAGTTGCCGTGCAGCGGGTTGTCGCGGACGGCGTCTTCCAGGTTGCGCAGCTTCCCGGAAGCGCGCCGGACGCCCATCTCTGTGCCGCCGTTCATCACAGCGATGCCCGCCGAGTCATACCCGCGGTATTCGAGGCGTTTCAGGCCGTCAAGAATGATCGGGACCGCGCCCCGGTTACCGATATAGCCAACAATGCCGCACATAATTTTTCGACTCCTCCATCGAGATCGGCCCTTCGGTCATCGGCGCGAGCATCGAGGTCGCGTCTGCCAAGCGGGCCAGTGTAAAACTGCTTGGAACCTAATTTTCCTTCGACAGTTTGGATATTGATACTTTACCTTAGTACCGACTTCAGTACTAAGTATCGAGCCATTCGACCCGGTATTCTTCGATGACCGGGTTGGCCAGAATCGTCCGCGCGATCTCTTCCAACTCCTGCCGCGCCTGGGCATCGGCGGCTGAGACCTGGATTTCAAAGACTTTACCCTGCCGCACGTGCTCGATCTGGGAATAGCCACGGCTGGCCAAGGCGGCCCGGATGGTTTGGCCCTGGGGGTCCAGGACGGTTTTCTTGAGGGACACAAAGACGCGTGCGGTCATGGATCTACTCTTTATTGTAACGCTACTACGGTTTCACCCCAAACGGCTGGGCGTCGAATCCACGGCGATAGGACTGCGTAGCTGGGAACGACCGTGGGAGAACTGATAGCCAGCGCCGCCGGAGATATACCTGACAGGGTCAGCGGCAGCGAGGTGAAGTTGTGCGGCCCAACACCGGGAGGCTCACGAGGCGCTTGCCCTCCATGATGGCGCCAACGTTGGCATTCGCCGTTTGCAGCAGCGGCGGCGCGCCGGACGCGTTATCTGCTCGGTCGTCGCCGCCACGTTGATCGTTGAATATTATCGATGGAACTGTCCCGAAAGCCGTTGGCCGCGCCGGGAACGGCTGCGCGCGATTCGTGACGCACGGTTCCGTTCAGGATAGCCGTACCCAGTTGAGCGAATGAAGCAGGGGAGAAGATCCCCATCAGGACTGACGCAATCATAGTTCTCCCTTTCATCCGCTCTAAACCGCTGTGAATCATATCACCATCGGAGATCCACTATGGAATGGCCGAATACGAACGCTCGTTTCCCAGGAACGGACATTGCAAGGCGTGCGTACTGGTCATTATCACCAGTTTCTTGTGGTCCTCGCTTTTCGACATGCAGGCGCGCAACCTCGCCGACGAGACTCAACGTAAATATATCCATTATCTCGCCGGGTATGCAAAATTCTTCAACACTCCACCCGACCAACTCGGGCTGGACCATGTCATCGAATACCAGGCCTACTTGCTTCGGGAGAAGCGCTTGAGCGCGCAGAGCACGAATTGTTTCTCCGCCTCCGCTCAATTTTTCTATACCGTCACGCTCGGCAAAGAGTGGACCAGCCGCCAGTTCCCCCGCGCCAAAGTGCCGGTCATCCTCCCGCCGATGATCAGCGCCAACGAGGTGTTCGAGTTCTTCCTGCACGTGCCCAGCCCGCGCTACCGTGCTCATGCTTTGCTATGGCGCCGGGCTCCGCATCTCCGAAGCCGTTTCCCTCCGCCCCGCCGACATCGACAGCGCCCGCATGGTGATTCGCGTCCGCCAAGGCAAAGGCGCCAAGGATCGCGAGACCGTGCTCAGTCCCATGCTCCTGGAACTGTTGCGGCACTGGTGGCGCATCGCCCGGCCCGGGAAAGATTGGCTGTTCCCCTCCTCCTATCGGGGCGGAGCTTGTCACCTCCAGCCGGACCGCGTTCGCCA
>JAYTKJ010000479.1:0-8768 GCA_043730365.1 Acidobacteriota bacterium
GAAGGACGCTCGTAGAAAATGCCATAGCCGCCGCGTACGGACAGGCGGCGTGCGAAGCGCTCGGGCTGCCACGCAAAGCCGACGCGGGGCGCGAAGTTGTTCGAGTCTGGAGCGATTGTGGACGCCCACCGCGCCTTGTTCACCTGATTCAGATTCCATGGAGTATCAGGCGCCAGTACCAGACCGAGCTTGATTGGTTCGAAGCCCGGCTGAAAGATCACACTATTGGAGGGAATTTGATAGCCCGCCTTCACACCGGCGCGGGCGGCCATGTCGGGCGAGTAGTAAGAGCCGATACGGCCCATCGTTTCCACCGGGTAGGAGAAGAACTCGTACCTCAGACCCACATTAATGGTGAAGTTGCGGCGCAGCTTCCAGTCGTCTTGCGCAAACAGGGCGTAGTCCTTCATCTTGAAGTGACGCCGCGTATCGCCCTGATCGAGATCGGATCCGCCGCCGGACGCTCCGTGGCCGGTGAAGAACAAGACCCAATTGTCATAGTCGAGGTCTCCGTTGGTCCGGGCCATGTACTCACCGGCAATGGTGGGACGCCGGAATTCGCCGCCGAACTGAAACTGGTGCTGGCCGGCGGTGTAGGTGACGTTGTCGGCAATGTTGATGACACGCTGCCGGTCGAAGAAGTCCCAGGCATTGCCGATACCGCTGGTGGAACGTTGAGTATTGATGTCAATGGTGGGCATCAGGGAGGCGAGGCCGCCGAGAGCTTGCTCGATCGGGTTGTAAATGCCCAGCGTCGAGTTGAGTATGTCACGGTTAGTTGAGATGCGAGTGTTGAAGAGCTCAAAGAAGCCGCCGCGAAGTTCGTTGAACAGACGCGGCGAAAAGCTGTGGGTCAGGCTCATGGAGGCGTTGTAGGACGGGGTCTGGCCTTGAGTAGGCGAGGGCGAGGAGTTGGCCCAGCCGAAGGCTTCTTCCACGAACTGCGCGGTCCGGAGATAGTTTAGCCGCAGCCGGGTGTTACCGGAGAAGTGGTGTTCGATGGTGCCCGCGCCGGACCAGTTTGCGTATTCGGTAGGGAAAGACTGCACCAGTTCGCGCTCTGGACCGTACGAGGGCGATGCCGGCAGGAGCCGCAACGAGTCCGGCGCGGAGGGAAGCAGGAAGCGGCCGTTGCGCTTCACATTGAGAACGTTGATGGCCACCGGGTGGATGTCGGCGGCCGTCAGCTGACGGAAGACGGGCGTAGCCGTGCTGCTGAAGAACTTACGTTCCAGTCCGGGCACCTGATCGGCCGGGAATGCCCGGAGGGCAGTGAGGAAGTTGGCGGCAAAGCGCGGATCTCCAGTCGCGCCGTTCTGCAGCCAGCGATTCGCCACCGCAGCGATGCTCTCTCTAGTCCGTACTTCGCCAAGACCATCGGGAATCGACGTGATCGCGATGGCGCGGCTGGCAAAGCCGGAAGTGAAGCCTGTCCGCTGCACGGAAGTGAAGAAGAATGTTTTATCCCGCCAAATGCGGCCGCCGAGCGTCGCACTGGTTTCATTCCGGCGGAACTTGGGGCGCGCTGTGCCGGCACGATTCAAGAAAAACTCGTTGGCGTTGAGCCGCTCATTCTGCAGGAAGTGAGCCACGGTACCGTGAAAGTCGTTTGACCCGCTGCGTGTGATCAATTGAATGTTACCCCCGCCGTTGCGGCCGGTCGAAGCCGAGTAGAGAGCGGTTTGCACTTCGACCATCTCCAGCGCGTCGAGCGGCACGGTGATGTTGTTGCCAAGGCTGCCGTTGGCGTTCATCATGTTAGTCGCATCGAGGCCGTTGATTGAAAGCGCATTGTTCGTGGGCCGCGCGCCGTTGACGCTGGGGTTTAACGACTGTGACCCGTCGTCGCCTTGGGCGCCTGGGGTGGTGGCAACGTTCATGCCGCGCCCGGTGCGATCCGGCAGTGGAACGGCGACGCCCGCCTCGGCGACGATGAGGTGGGTATAGTTGCGCGAAGCCGTGGGAAGGGATTGAATTTCCCTGCTGCTGATAGCGCTGATCTGCGTGGCGCGCGACGTTTGGAGCAGGTCTGAAGTAGCCGCGACGTTTACCTGCTCGGAAACGGCCGCAGGGACGAGCGTGATCTTCCAATCACGCCGTCCCGCCGGGCTGAGATCTAAGGACTCGCGCAGGGAACCGAAGCCGGAGAACGTCACAGCCATCGTGATGCGGCCGACGGGGACACGGTCGAGAATGAAACTCCCGTCGTCCTTAGCGGCCGTTTCGATCTTGACTCCAGTGGAAGGCGACAGCGCGATAACGCGCGCTCCCGGAATCGCCGAGTTGGTCTGGTCAACAACGAGTCCGGTAACAGTGGCAGTTTGCGCGTTCAGCGCGGAACCCAGGCAAAGACAAGTGATAAGCAGGTGGAAACCAGCATGACGCATGAGACGACAATACCGCCCGGCGGTGACAGCGGCGTTACTCTCCCGTTAAAACATATACTTGAGCGCAAACTGCATCTCGCGCATGTTGCGCGCCGAGAGTACGCGGCCGAAAGTAGCGGGGTTCCTGACATCGGCGGAAGGCACGTTCCAGTTGGCGTGATTGAAGCCGTTGAAGACTTCCCAGCGGAACTGCACGCGATGGCCCTCCCACGGCAGCGTGACGTTCTTGAGCAGGCTGAAGTCGAAATTCGCGTAGGCGGGCCCCAGCAGGGTGTTGCGGCCCGTGTTGCCGAAGCGGTAGCGCAGTTCGGGGCTCGAGATATCAAATGCCTGAATGTTCCAGAATCGGTCCGCCCAGCCGGCGTTGCCGTTGGGGCTCCGGCCAGTTGCGTCCGGATAATTGCCCTCGCCACCCAGATTATTGGTGTCTCCGATCACGCCCACGCGCACCGGGTTGCCGGTGGAGAACGTCGCGATTGTGCTCGCCTGCCACCCTCCGAAGACCTCGAGCGCAGCACGCGGTGCGCCTGCAAAGAACGGCAGTTCGTAAATCGCGCTAGCTACCACGCGGTGCGCGGTGTGGAACTGGCTCAGCCCACGCTCGTCCTTCAGATTCCAGTCCCACTTGGCAATCGACTGCTCTCCGCCCGAGGACCGGATGCCAGACGCATCGTCAATCGCCTTGGCCCACGTATAGCCCGCCAGCACATTGAGGCCCCGGCTGAAGCGCTTGGTGAGTTTCAGATTCAACGCATGATAGTTGGACTTAACCACGCCGTCCACCTGCTGAATGATCCCGTAGATGGGGAAAGGCCGGCGGGATTGCACGGAGCTGTTGTCACTTAGGCCACTGCGCAGATACGCTTCGTTGGTGCTGCGCAGCCGCTCGAGTTTGCGCCCGAGGTTTCCCATATAGCCGGCTTCCAGTGCGAGCCCGTCGCCGAGCTGCCGTTGGATGTTCATCAGCCATTGCCCGACATAGGGCGTGCGGCGTGAGTTAACGTTGCCGAGCACAAACGGTTGGCCGACGCAATTCCCCGCCCACCCGGTGCATGTGAAGCTCTGGCGCTCGCTGCTCCAAGGGTCGTCCAGCGTGGAATTGGGCACCAGGTCCGACGCCGCAAAATCTCCGCGTCCGGCCGTGTTGCGCACCATGTCAAAGCGGGGATTGCCTTGGTCCTGTGTGTAGAACAGTCCGCCGCCCAGGCGAATGGACCAGTTCGCCGCGGGCGCCCAAGCGATGCCGACGCGCGGAGCGAAATCGTTGCGGTCTGTACGAATGGTCGTGCGGCCCAGCTTGTCGTCGCCGGTTTGAGTTGGAATCACGTCGGCGAATCGGAATTGCAGTCCTTGGTTGAAGTCACCATCCCCAGGCCGCGTCATGATAGGCGTCCGAGCGCCCGGGCCCCAACCGAACATTTGAATGTTCATGAGGCGCCGGTTGGGCTCATACCACGGCGGCGTAAATTCGTAGCGCAGGCCGGCGGTCATGGTGAGCTTTGGCGTGATTTTCCAGGCGTCTTCGAAGTACGCGTAGGTTGAGATCGAGCGCAGGTCGGCTGAGGCGAGGCCCAGCGCGCGCTCGGACCGCTGCGGGAACCCCAGCATCAGTTCCGCGAAGAGATTGGCGGCCCCTGGCCGTGCGCTGCCAGGCGCCGGGTTGGTAGACAAGAGGCCGTTGAAGTAAAAGCGGCCACGTGCCACCGTATTACCCTGCGCGTTATAAATGTCGCGGCGCGCTTCGGCTCCGAAACGGAAGCTATGTTTTCCACGCACGAGGCTCGTATTATTCAGAAACTGCATCGTGCGGTTGCGATAGATCCACGGACCGTTGCCGGATTCGCCGAAGCTGGTGAGGCCGCTACCGAGTTGGATGGCGGGCGAGCCCCACGCGTTTGCTTGAGGCGAAACGAGTCCGCGAATCCCCAGCTCTTTCGTGATGTCGCGATCGTTGGCATAGCGGAGAATCAGATCGTTGTCGAAGGTGTTGTAGCCAAAGCGCGTCTCGTTGACGATCGATGGGGAGAGCGTGCGCGTGTTGGACACCATCCATTGGCTGACCTTCACCGCTACGCCACCTTCCTGCTGCTCGAAGGTCTCGATGCGGCGCTCAAATTCGTCGGCCCAGCTGAAGCGTCCGAACCAAGCCGACCGTGAGGACTCGTTGAAGTCGAGCCGCTGCGTGAACTGGTCGTTCGGCGCTGTCCGCTTGCGCTGCCGTATGAAGTTGGGGGCGGCCCCGAGATTCCGCACCCCAGGCGTGGACGGCTCCGGATAGAACTCGAGCAGCTTGACCGCAGCCGGATGGAGCCGGTTGCGCGGGATCAGGTTGCCGGGGAAAGCCTGCGCGCCGGCGGCCCGGTCCGGGGTGCGTGTCAGGGGATCGAAGATCACGCTCGGCTGTCCCGCGAAGTCGCCACTCCTCCAAGGCGACGGCGCGGTGTTGGCCAAGCCCTGGAAGGTCCGCACATCGCGCGTGCCTTCAAAGTTCGACATGAAGAAGAGGCGGTCGCGAAGGATGCGGCCGCTGCCCACGAATCCATACTGATTACGCCGGAACGGATTCTTCGCGCCGCGCACCTGCCACTCTTTCGCGTCGAGAGTATCGTTCCGGATGAAATGGAAAAGCGCGCCGTGGAACAGGTTGCCGCCGCTGCGAGTCGTGGCATTGATCTGCGACGTGGCCCGTCCGAACTCAGCCGAGTAGATGCCGGTCTGGATCTTGAACTCCTCCAGCGCGTCGATCGAAGGCCGGATCACATAGGTGTTGTAGTTGACGTCGGTGTTCTCCACGCCGTCAAGCGTGAAGCGGTTGAAGAACTGGCGCTGCCCGGCGATCGAGATCGGCTGTCGTCCACGCTCGCCTCCCTGGCGCGAATCGACGTGCCCGCTGGCACGCATTTCCGCAGACACGTTCGGGCTGAGCGCCACCATCTGCAGCCAGTTGCGTCCGTTGAGCGGGAGTTCGACAATGCGCCGATTCTCAATCACCGTGCCTACCGCGGCATTCTCACTGTTTATGAGCGGCGTTGCGGCTGTGACTTCTACCGTCTCGGTGACGGTGCCGATTTCCAGCCTCAGGTCAACGCGGACCTTGGTGTCCACCTGAACTTCAAGGCCGCGCCGCAGCGATGACTTGAAGCCCGTGGCTTCCGCCACCAGATCGTAGCGTCCAGGCGAGAGGAACGGTGCCGAATAGACACCCGCCTCGGTAGTTTGGACATCGCGCGACCGCCCGTTGGCCGTATTGGTCAGCTTGATTCGGACATTGGGAACCGGCGTTCCGGCGGGATCCGTGATCGTGCCCGCCAACTCGCCGTAAGTCTGCCCCCAAGCGGTGAGCGAAACAGCCAGCAGCGCCAGCAAACTTCTCAACACTAAAAGCCGATCCTCAATCCAACCTGCAGATTCCGCGATCCGGCATTCTCTACACCTTGTGTTGATGTGATCCGCCCAAACTGCGGCACGCTCACGTTGCGGTTGGGGAAGCCGAAGTTAGGCGTGTTGGTCAGGTTGGCGGCCGAGCCTTCGAGTTGGGCGAACACGCGTTCGGTGATGGCGAATCGCTTTTGCAGCTTCATTGACAGCGCTGTAGTGCCGGGTCCGAGCAAGCTGCCGGGCGCGGCATTGCCGAAGCGGCCAATAGCGCCGTTGTTGGGCAGTGGTCGTCCATCGGCGCCGAGGCCGGGTATCGCAAAGGCGGCGCGATCCCACCAGCCCGTCGCGGTCTGCGCATTGCCGCTCAGATTGCCGTAGCTGGTTCCCGCCCAGTCAGGCCGGTTGTTCGCGCGAGTTGCTACACCCGTCCCGCTTGGATCGGTCACATTGCCGGTTACCGGCGTGAGGAACGGACCGCTCTGGACAAGCAGGATGCCTGAGAGCTGCCAGCCTCCGGCTACCAGTTTGGCCGCTCGGCTGCCCCCGGTCCAGGACGCGAAAGGAAGATCGTAGGTGAAAGAGGTCAACCAGCGATGGCGGCGCGACGCCGGAACATTGCCGTAGTCAAGGCGCTGATTAAAGCGATCGGTCGGTGTCGTGCCGTTCTCACTGGCAAAGCCTGTGCCGTCCGAACCCGTCGCGTTCGAGAGATTCTTTGCCCAAACATAGGAGCTCTGGAAAAACAGGCCCTTCGAATATCGCTTGTGGAACTCGGTTGTGAACGAATTGAACCAGACACCCGTGTTGGGGTCACGTGTGTAAATGATGTTCCAGACGGGGAACGGGCGGCTGCCCCGCGCGTTGGCAAAGCCGATGTTGTTGACGGGCACCTGATTCAGGTCCGGACTCGAGAACAGTTTCACCGAGCGCGACCCGGAGTAGCTTACGCGTAGCCCGGCCTGGAACGGCAGTTCGCGTTCGACCGTCATGCTCCATTGTTGGGTGTACGGATCGGCGCCATCCCATTGCGTGGCGCGGCGGAAGTCGGGCACGCCGAGCGCGCCAAGACCCGTGCCGAAAGCGCGCGGGAAGACCAGCGCGGGCACGCCGTTCACCAACTGGTTGGGGAACGTCCGCGCGTCCGAAACATGGATGCCGGTGATTGTATAAAACACCGAGCCGAGCACGGTAGCCGTGTAGACTCCGTAACCGCCGCGAATCACGGTCTTGTTGTTGCTAAATGGGCGATACGCAAAGCCGAAGCGCGGCATGAAGTTGTTGGTGTCGTTGAAGCGCAGCGTCTCGGGCAGCCCGACGTCCTTGGCGAGCACGATTGGGGTGTTACCGATCGAGGCGGCAAAGGCTGGCGAAGTGACCTTGCGCGCCGCCTCGTTGGCGATCACTACGCGGCCACCGGGACCTGGAGCGGTGCGGTCAAACTGCGAGGTAGTGAGCGCGCGGTCATAAAACATCGGGTGCAATTCATAGCGAACTCCGAAGCTGAGCGTGAGGCGCGAGTTAACGCGGAAATCGTCCTGTGCGAAGAAACCGACATGGTGGGTCAATCCGTCAACGTCCGGACCGGTATTGGCCAATTGTGTTTGGAAAGGTACGCCCAAAAGGAAGTCGCCGAACGACTGTCCGGTGTACTGGCCGTTGAAACCGTACGTGCCCATGTCGTCGCCCGTGAAGAAGGAGGTAATGTCGGTAGTGTTCAGTCTGCGGATGTCGGCGCCGAACTTAAACGAGTGGCGCCCCTTCAGCCAACTGACGTTGTCGGCGAACTGCCAGGTGCGGCTGCGCGTGACGCCTTCGCGGCCCTGACCGGTGCCCTGGATGCCATTGATCGATATGTCGGGCACCTGCGAGCCCTGGGGCA
Organism: Acidobacteriota bacterium; assembly: GCA_043730365.1. Taxonomy (GTDB): domain Bacteria; phylum Acidobacteriota; class Terriglobia; order Bryobacterales; family Bryobacteraceae; genus VFZP01. Next base: position 7,645 of record JAYTKJ010000479.1, read on the forward strand.
AGTCGCTGCGGATTCCCTGAATGCCCGCGTTCTTCAACAGGCCAGGGCCGTCGAACGTCTTGCCGCCCAGCCCAAACGTAAACAGGGATTCTTGTTTGGCCCACCCAAAGCGGAACTCGTTGAACAGCGTTGGCCGGGCCACCCAGTTGTAGGCAACCACGAGGTTGATTGGGTCGAAGGAGTTCACGCGCTGGCCGAGCGTGCCGGGAAGGTTAGTGGGCGTCGAGCGCGAAATGTCCTTGCGCGAGATGCGTCCGAACAAGCGGTGTGCCGAAGCGAGGTTATGGTCCGCGCGCACATCGAACTGATCATTGTCGTTGCGCACCGATTCCTGGAGTTGGTAGTTGGGCGAGGCGATGTTGGCCGACGCTCGCGTGGGGAGCGGAAACAGCGCCTGCATCAGCGAACGCGAGGCCGGATTGATGCGGCTGGCCGGGATGGCCGCGTCCGCAAACGGCTGGTTATTGTTGAACGGATCACGGAGATTCTGCGTCACGGCCGAGAAATCGCCGTTGCGAAAGTTGGCGGGCGGCACGGTGTTGTTGAGGATGCTTTGCGCCCGGAACTTCAAGGCTTCATAGGCGCCGAAGAAGAAAGTGCGATTGCGCACGATCGGACCGCCGAAGGTCCCGCCGTAGTCGTTGGATACTTTAAACGGCGTGCGGCTGGCAAAAAAGTCCCTCGCATCGAACGCGCCGTTCTGGTGGTACCAATAGCCGACTCCGTGGAACTGGTTGGTTCCTGACTTCGAGGTGACCGTGATGTCGCCGGCCTGCGCGAATTCGGCACTGCTGCTGGTGGAACTAACCCGGACCTCATCCACCGTATCGGCCGTCGGGAACATCTCGGTTAGAACGCCGTTGGACCGGACGTTGATGTTGGAAATGCCGTCCACCGAGGCCGTGGCCATAAACGGCATCGTGCCGCCGATTGAGTAGCTGCCGCCTGCATCCGGCTGCACGTTCGGGGCCGTGGAGATCATGGCGTAGAAACTATTCGTCGAGCCGGCGCGGTAGTTCACCGGCAGCTTGTTCAATTCATTGGCCGACTTGGAATCCATGATCGTCGACATTTCCAGTTGAATCGTCTGCGCGGCGTCGGTGACTTGCACTTCGGTGGTGTTC
>JAYTKJ010000480.1:0-21760 GCA_043730365.1 Acidobacteriota bacterium
AATTCCACCATCTTGGTGCCCATCGGCGTCATCTCGCCCTGGGTGCTCATGATGCGCAGAATCGAGCCGGCGAGCATGCCGGTGCGCTGGGCCAGCCGCCAGCCGAGGACCACGGGCGGATAGCCATTCACTTCTTTCCAATCCGTGAAGGCGCCAGTCTTGAGATGACGCAGGGCCTCGGGCAGATCCGCCTGATCGGGACCCACGACGCCCTTGAGAATTCCCCCGGCGGCTTGCAGCGGGCCCGTAAACATGACGGTGCCATAGAGCGCGGGCGCGGCGTTCTTCACGCCGGGCAGTGCGGCGAACTGGCGGGTGAGATCGCGCCAGTTCTCGATACCCGTTGAAGGTTCCTTCTCCATGACGGCCACGTGCGGCGTGGCGCCAAGTAACTTGGTCTGCAGCGTGTTGCGGAAGCCGTTGGTGATGGCCATGGCGACGATGATCGCGACGACGCCCAACGCGACCGCGAGCACCGAGAAGACGGTGATCACCGAGACTCCGGCTTGTTTGCGCGGAGCGACGAGATAGCGAAGGGCGACGAAGAGTTCAAAGCCTCGCATGGAGATGGTTATCAGGGCTACGTGTCGAGCTCCCGGAGCTTGGCGGCCAACCCGATCTCGCCCTCGGCGCGCAAGAGCGGAAACAGAATCACGTCGCGGATGGATTGGCGATTGGTGAGCAGCATGGTCAGGCGGTCAATGCCGATGCCTTCACCGGCCGTGGGCGGCATGCCGTAGGAGAGCGCGCGCACGTAGTCTTCATCCATCTGATGCGCTTCATCGTTACCGCGCTCGCGCATGCCGAGCTGCATTTCAAAGCGCCGGCGCTGCTCTTGCGGATCGTTAAGCTCGGTGTAGGCGTTACCGATCTCCATGCCGGCGGCGTAGATCTCGAAGCGATCGGTGAAGGCCGGATCGTCGACGCAATTCTTGGACAGCGGCGAAATCTCCACGGGGTAGCGATAGATGATGGTGGGCTGGATGAGCTGGTCTTCGGCGACACGCTCGAAGATGTCGGCCAACCGCTCGCCTGGCGTGAGCTTGTGCGAGTGACGGGACAGCCACTCGGGGTCGGCGACACTGTCGGCCGTTGGTTTGCCATCGCCCTTCCAGAATTCGATCACGGCCTCGCGCATGGTGAAGCGCCTGACGTGGCCGAAATCCAGTTGCACCCCGTTGTATTCGACGATGGCGCTGCCGGTGGCATCGATCGCCACCTGCCCGAGGAGCTCGGCCGAGAAGTCCATGAGCACTTCGTAGTCGGCATAGGCCTGATAGAACTCCAGCATCGTGAACTCGGGATTATGTTTGGTGGAGACGCCTTCGTTGCGAAAGTTGCGATTGATCTCGTAGACGCGCTCAAGTCCGCCCACGACGAGGCGCTTGAGATACAGCTCAGGCGCGATACGCAGGAATAGATCCATCTCTAGCGTGTTGTGATGCGTCACAAACGGACGCGCCGTCGCTCCGCCGTAAACAGTCTGCATCATCGGCGTTTCGACTTCGATGAACCCCTTGGCCTCCAGCTGACGGCGAAGCGAGGTGATGATTTTGGCGCGCGTGACGAACACCTGGCGAGACTCGGGGCTGGCGATGAGATCGAGGTAGCGTTGACGGTAGCGCGTCTCGACGTCTTCCAGGCCATGAAACTTCTCCGGCATCGACAACAGGGTCTTGGCCAGGAAGAAGAGTTTTTCGGCGTGAATGCTGAGTTCGCCGGTGCGCGTGCGGAAGACGTAGCCTTCGACGCCGATGAGATCGCCGAGGTCGACGAGTTCCCACAACTTCCAGTCCGCCTCCGGCACGGCATCCTGGCGAACATAGATCTGCAGGCGCGCGCCGTGCTGCTGAAGGTGCGAGAATCCAGCCTTGCCCATGCGGCGAATGGTCATCATCCGGCCGGCGATTTTCACCGGGATTTTCTCGGCCGCCAGCTCGTCGCCAGACTTGGCCGAGTAGGCCGCCGATACATCGTGGAGAGCGTGGCTGGCGTCAAAGCGGTGGCCGTAGGGGCGGAAACCAAGGGCTTCGATCTGGCGCGTGCGGTCCAGGCGCTGTCGAAGCAAATCATCTTCGAGGGACAATACAACTCCTTCGGGGGAACTTCTTATTATAATGTCAGGTTGCGCTCTCTTTCGATCGTGATTCCGGCCTACAACGAGGAGGAGCGCCTGCCTTCCACGCTTGATCAGGTGTTGGCGTATTTGCGGCGCGGCGACTTTGCGCCGTGGGAACTGCTGGTGGTCAACGATGGATCGAAGGACGGCACAGCGGCCCTGGTGCGGCGCATGGCCGCCAGCGAACCCAAGCTTCGGCTGATCGAAAACCCGGGCAACAAAGGTAAGGGCTATTCGGTTCGGTACGGCATGCTGGAGGCGCGCTACGACTGGGCCCTGTTCAGCGACGCCGACCTGTCGGCCCCGATCGAGGAACTACCCAAGCTGTTTGCCGCGATCGAGCGGGAGCAGGCGGCGGTGGCGATTGGCTCACGCGCGCTGGATCGTTCGTTGATCGGCACGCATCAATCCGCGTTTCGCGAGATGGGCGGGCGATTCTTCAATCTGATGGTGCAGTTGGGTACTGGGTTGCGGCTTTGGGACACGCAATGCGGCTTCAAATTGTTCCGTCGCGACGCGGCGCAGGCGGTGTTTCGCCGCCAGCAACTGGAGCGATTCGGGTTCGACGTAGAGGCGCTGTTCATTGCCCGGCGGCTCGGCTACCGGATTGCCGAAGTACCGGTGAAGTGGAATCACGTGGATGGGACCAAGGTCAGCATGGCGACCGACAGCGTGGACATGTTCGGCGATATCGCGCGAGTGCGGTGGAATGGCTGGAAGGGTTTGTACAAATAAAGTGGCCGCGGGATTTCTGGCGCGGGCCGATCTGGATGGTTTGGGAACGCTGAGTCCGTTGCAACGCATGCTGCTGGCGTGCGATGGCATGTTGACCGACATGGTGGAAGCGGCGTTCGGTGAGCCGATCCGGTTGATTAAGATCGCCGTGGACACGACGCCGGCCGGTGAAGCGGTGAAGGAACTGGATCTCGAAGCGGGCGCCCCGATGATGCGGAGGCAGATCCTGTTGCAGGGTGAGTCCAGCGGCGTCAATTACGTTTTTGCAGAGTCGCTGATCGCGGTCGACGCGTTGCCGCCGGCGCTCCGCGAGGCGCTTCTTCAATCCGATGCGCCGCTGGGTAGGCTTTGGGTGCAGCATAAGCTGGAGACTCGCAAAGAGATTCTGCGGATGTGGCGGACGACGGTAGGCGAAAGTTCGCGGTGGTTCGGAGCGGCCGGGGATGCAGGCCAACTGGCTCGCAGCTATCGGGTGTTCTCATCGGGGCGGCCCATCATGCTGATCTCGGAATATTTTCCGGTGGCGTCAACCTGACCTATAGATTGGACGCACGCAGTTCACTTTCCACGATTCGTTGTTAGGTGGACTATGAGTCGTTGGGCGAATCAGCTCCGGGACGTCTCCTTGAGTTAGTTGAGCGTCCGCAGTCAGCAGCGACTCGATTACGTTCAGCCACGATGTGGTTCTCGGTTCGCACGTGGCCGATACGATTCGCAACGGAATGGCCGCATTGGAACCCTGCGGGCAACCAGCCAAGGCCCCGAAGGATTTCATCGCCAGCCGAACGCTGGAATATTCACCCACGTTGTGGTCATATAGCTAACAACGACCGGTCGTCAGATACTTTGAACTCTTCGCCCCAGCGCCTTGAACGGACGCCCACGCCCGCTCTGGCGTCTTGAGGTGACCAACTCTCATACAGGGGCGTGGCATGCCTCGTCCGTAACGCAAAAACCTTGGAGGTTTGACAACTATGAAGACCGAATCCGCTTCGACGTTAATCCGCCGGCATCCATTCCCGAGGAAGATGGCAGGCGCATTGATAGACTTTTTCTCTATATAGTGGGGCCGCCAACGGCCAAAGCGACAACTCCGAAGAGTTGCGCCGGTTCATCGACGAACAGGCAGGTGGAATTGAGAAACTCATCGTTCCCGGCGAGGATTCCAAGCTTCCGCAACCGCTGCTGCCAAAAGGGCACGGTTGATCCACAATTCAAGATCACCGAGGCGAAGCGATACCTTGGCAAGCTGCTTTTCTTCGACCCGATCCGAACAGCCAGAATTCTGCCCGAGTTCGGGGGTGTCCTCGGCACGAGACAAACCGCCTCGTGCGGTAGCTGTCAAGTGGGTGAGGCAGCATCAAAGGCCGGCACGCTTCTGAACTTCGCCGTTGGCGGCGAGGGGCGGGGCTATACCGATGCTGCGGGGAATTTCATACCGCGCCGCCGAACCCGGCCCGAGCTCCGCATCTTACGGGATACTCCACTCTTCCCTGGTGACACGTTGGTGGACAGACTCCCGACGCTGACCGATATTTTCCAGTTCGCCTCCGGAACTCCAGCGCGGGGGCGCAAGCTACCCTTCCCCGGCCAATTGCAAGGGCGCCGGCCGGCTTGACGCGTTGGACAGCGTAGCGCGAAACGCGCCCAGCGTGATCGGATTCGCTTTCAACAACCGTCTCTTGCAAGGCGGATTCGCCGGAGAGCCTGACTCATCGCCAGGCGGTCTCAACCCGTTCGGGACCACGGCCGGTGAGAACGTGGCTTTGCTGTTACTCGACGCTCATCGGATGCTGGACGCCCAGTCCGCCGAACTACAGAGATTCAAGACGTACCAGAAGCTCTTCCGGGATGCATTTCCCGAGGAGGCCGCTCAGTCCGACGCGCGTAACGGCGACTTGAACCTGCTGATCAACGACGTAACCGTTCTGCGGGCGACTGCGGCGTTCATGCGAACTGTGGTTACCCGGAACACGCCGTGGGACCGGTTTCTGGCCGGCGATAATGAGGCACTGACGGTCTCGCAGAGGCGTGGAGCCCATCTCTTCTTCACGCCCGCCACGGCGGGTGGAGCCGGTTGTTACTCCTGCCATAGCGGCCCGGCCCTCAACAAACAGTTCAACGACCCCGACGTGGCCGGTGTGGGCCGGTTCGTGGAAGAGAACTTCTTCAACCTCGGCCTGCGCGACCACCCGCTCCAGGCCTTGAACATCGCGGCCAGAAGCGATCCCAGCTTCCGCGACGATGGACGGAGGGAAGTTACATGCCGTGACTCCGACGCGTTCAAGTTCCGCACGTTGACGCTACGGCAGCTCAAGGACGGCCGGTTCTTCTTCCACGTTCTCGAGGAAGTCGGTGAGATCCTCCACCTGATCGCTGGCGAGACTCAAACCACGAGGCGAGCCAGGTCCGCGAGGAAACGAAAAGCGGGTCGTGAACGTACTCGCAGCGCCGGCCTGCGCGTCCTGCGGCACACCGGCGTTGAAGTACTCCACCACGTCCTTCGCCTTAGTGAACGCGCCGTTGCCTTTACAATCCCGCGTTCGTCCGCTTCGACCCGAACTCTCCGACTCGGACGTTTGAGCCGAACGCGCAGGACCTGACGTACTCGGTTTCCCGTCCGGACCTTGCGGCCCTGGGCGCCGAAGATGGACGGATGCCCAGCCGCCTGCCACGATCGAACAACGACGCCCTTTCCCGGCGCGATCTGGGCCTCGAGTTTCTTGACGTGACCCGGCAAGTGGACACTGCCTTAGTCAGCTCCAAACGCATGGGGGTTACACAGCAGGAAGACGTCTACCGAATCACGAACACCGGTTCTTCGCCCGTGGACACTCACCTGCTGCTAATCGCCACGGGGCTGTCGGGTCAGGTCCAGATGGAGAACGCCAGCGGCACCACCGGCGCTCACTATCCGTACCTTCGAGTGTTCCTGTCTGGCGGCGCATTGCTCCCGGGTCAGAGCACGGTTCAGACGCTGCAATTCAAGGCATTGCCGCACGTCCTGCCAACCGCCACTTACGTACTCACGCTGCTCTCGGGGCAAGGCAACCCCTGATCCTGCCGGAGTAAGGGAAACGGGCCCGGCATGAGACGCGCTACCGCGTGGAGTGCCGGGCCACGACGTGAGGTCTCCGTGGTGCATCAGCGTGGCGTGAAGATCCCGAAAATGCACGGCGGCAGCCAGACGGAGGTTTCAGACGGTTACAGCAATACGCGTACCTTCGAAGATCTCTACATCGTCGGGGAGGGAAGCGCAATGCCATCTTCCTTGAGTTCGTCCATGATCGTTTGGACTCTCTGCTGCCGTCAAACCCTGCGTAACTGCACCGAATCGACGCAAAGCGGGACAGTAGGCGTGGTATCGGCCTTCATCGGGTTCGACGACGACTTTGAAAGTATACGCCTGCATGGGACTTGATTCCAGTGTGAGGGCTGATCGTAGAGCGGTCAATCCGAGGCTCAGCCGACGATTTCGGTAATCACGCGGCCGTGTACTTCGGTAAGGCGCTCTTTCCGGCCCTGGTGGAGGAAGCTCAACTGGTCCTGATGCAGGCCGAGCTGGTGCATGAGCGTGGCGTGGAGATCGCGGAAATGCACGGGGTCGACCGTGGATTTGAGGCCGATGTCGTCGGTGGCTCCATACGCCATGCCGCCCTTGAAACCGCCGCCGGCGAGCCACATGGAGAAGCCGGTGTTGTGGTGATCGCGGCCCCCACCGCGCTCCGATTCCGGTGAGCGTCCGAACTCGCCGCCCCACAGCACGATGGTGGAATCAAGGAGCCCTCGCCGCTTGAGATCCTGGACGAGGGCTGCGGTGGGCTGGTCCGTCAGGCCCGCCATGCGCGCGTGGTTGCCTTCAATATCGCTGTGGGCGTCCCATTCGGTTTCGCCGCCACCGCCACCGGCGACAACGCAGACAAAGCGCACGCCGCGCTCGACGAGACGCCGGGCGAGCAGGCAACGGCGGCCATAGTCGTCCGTCTTTTCCTTGCCGACACCGTAAAGGTCGAGCGTCTCTTGCGGTTCGTTGGAGACGTCGAAGATTTCCGGCGCGTCGGTTTGCATCTTGAACGCCGTGTCATAGGCCGAGATGCGCGCGGCCAGTTCCTGATCTTCGCCCAGGAGATTGGCTTCGTTGAGCGAGCGAATGAAGTCCAGCGTTTTGCGGCGGCGATCGAGCGACACGCCTTTAGGCAATTCCAGGTTCAGTACGGGACGCTTGCCGGCGCGGAACAACGCGGGCTGATAGACCGCCGGCAGAAAGCCGTTCGTGTACATGGGCTGGCCGGCTTCCGGCGCGCCGTGCGGATCAGGCATCACGACGTAGGCTGGCAGTGAGTCAGACTCGGCGCCCAAACCATACGCCATCCAACTGCCCATGGCCGGAAAACCGGGAATGACCCGGCCGGACATCATCTGATATTGCGCCGCCGAATGCACCACCATGTCGCCATGCATCGAGCGAATTACGCACAGGTCGTCGGCGATCTTGGCTTGATAGGGCAGTAAGTCCGACACCTCAAGGCCGGATTTGCCGTAGCGCGCGAAGGTGCGTTTGGTGCCGAGGAGCCGCGAGTTGACGTTGACGTTCTGATACTCGACCTTGCCGAACTCGTCCGGCCGCTTCTGACCGTGCAGCTTGTTGAGCAGCGGCTTGGGATCGAAGGTTTCCAGGTGCGATGGCCCGCCGGCCTGGAACAGGAAAATCATGGCTTTGGCCCGGGCCGGGAAATGCGAAGGCTTCGGCGCGAGCGGATTGAAGCCTGCCGCGTTGGCCGCCGGCTGCCCGATGAGCGAGGCAAACCCAAGCGAACCGATGCCGCAAAAACAATCGGTGAGGAACTCGCGGCGGTTCCGGGCGTAACGAATATGTTCCGGCATAGATTAGTTCACGTAGAGGAAAGCGTTGTAGTTGAATAGGGAGAGCGCAAATTCGGTGGCGGCCGCAGGGTCGGGGTCATCCAGATACTTCATCGAAAGCAGCCGTTCCTTGGACGTGGGCGCGCGGCCCGCGGCGAGACGCCACGCATAGTCGACGCGCTCGGACATTGTCTGGCGCTCATTCCGCAAGCGAGCGGCGAGCGAGGCCGCCAGATCATTGGACAAGGTGCCGTTGAGTAGTTCGAGCGCCTGCGGGGAGTGCGTAGATTGATCGCGCCGCGCGCACGACAGCAGCGTGTCAGGTGCATCGAAAACCTGCATGAACGGCAATACCAGATTCCGCTTGTAGATCATGTAGACCGTGCGGCGATCATGCTCGGACTTGTCGCGCGTGGCCGACCAATACTGGGGGCGTTTGAGATCCTTGATCAGCTCAGGATCGATATTGATCATCACGCTGGGACCGCCGGCTTTCGCATTTAGACGGCCAGAAACGGCCAGCATGGAATCGCGAATTTCTTCGGCATCGAGGCGGCGGCGGCTCCACTTCCAGAGCAGTTTGTTTTCCGGATCCTTCACGGAGGCGAGTTTGGCCGCGGGCGACTGGCTGGCTTGGCGGTAGGCGCTTGACAGCAGAATCGTGCGATGGAGCGGCTTGGTCTTCCAGCCGTTGCCAGCGTATTGATTGGCGAGCCAATCGAGCAGCTCGGGGTGCGACGGCCGCGTGCCCATGCGCCCGAAATCGTTGGGGGTGGACACCAGAGCGCGGCTAAAATGGTATCCCCAGATGCGATTCACCATCACACGGGCGGTGAGCGGATTGGCGGGATGGGCGATCCATTTAGCCAGGCGCAGACGTGGGCGCTCTGTCTCCAGCGGCAACTCCGGCTCCGCTTCCGGCAAGAGAACGCCGAGCGGGCGCATACCGACGCGGGCGCCTTTGTTGCGGTAGTCTCCGCGAGCGAGCAGATGAATGGGCGTCATCTCCTTGGCGTTATTTTGAACGGCGTACATGGCGGTCAACGGCAGCGGCATCTTCTCATCCAGCTCTTCGAGCCGAGTTTGGATCTTGCCTTTCTCTTCTTCCGATGCCCGGCGCATGGACGAGCGCAGCTTCCGCATTTCGCCTTCGAGCGGCGCGATGGTGGCCTTGTACCGCGCTTGCTCTTCGGGCGTGGCGACGATGACGTCGTTCGGCTGGGTCTGGGCGAAGTAGCCTTGGATGCGATAGTAGTCCGATTGGCGGATCGGGTCAAACTTGTGATCGTGGCAGCGGGCGCAGCCGAGGGTCACGCCGAGCATCGCCGCGCCAACGATGTTAGTCATCTCGGTGAGCACTTCGGTGCGCGAGCTGGCGACTTCCTGATTGCCGGCATTCTTACGCAGGGGACCTAGGCGATTGAAGCCGCTGGCCACCAGCAAGGTGTCGGTCTTGGCGTCCAGTTCGTCACCGGCCAGTTGCTCGGTCAGGAATTCGTGATAGGGCTTGTCGGTGTTGAAACTGGCGATGACGTAGTCGCGAAAGCGATAGGCATCGGGGCGGTGGGTATCGTACTCATAGCCGTCTGACTCGGCAAACCGAACGACGTCAAGCCAGTGGCGCGCCCACTGTTCACCGTAGCGGGAGGAGGCCAGGAGGCGGTCCACTAGATTTTCGTAGGCCTTGGGCGAATTGTCGTTGATGAAGGCGGCGACTTCTTCCGGCGTGGGAGGCAGTCCGTGTAAGTCATAGGTGACGCGGCGAATGAGCGTGGCACGGTCGGCCGGAGGCGCCGGGTTGAGGCCTGCCTTGCGCAGACCGGCGAGAATGAACGCGTCCACCGGCGTGCGGATCCAGGCTTTGGCCTCGGCGTCGGCAAAGGCGGGCGGTGTCGCATCGGTGCGAGGTTGAAACGCCCAGTGGCGGCGTTCGGCGGAAGTGTAGGCGCCGAGAGGAGCGACTTCGCCGGCGGTGGGGGACGCAGGTGTGGCCAAGGTGGCCAGGGAGACGAACGAAGCTAGCAGGCGCTTCATGTTGCTCCCATCATATCTCTACTTCGTCTCGATCAATGGCCACACCCCGGGCCGCCAGTTCATCGAGTAGCTGCCGCACCGGGGGCGTCACCTCGCTATCGCCTGGCAAGACGATCGCCCATTGCAGATCCTCGCGAAACGCCTTGGTGATGATTCGCCAAGCGGTGGGCTCGGCTGCGGCGGCTCCAAGCTGCGGCACCTCCCAGCGCCACGCCAGCCTCCGCGCTGTCTCGCGGTCCGGCGCCGCCGGCCCTTCTACAATGAAGTGATTATCCCCGTGAACCAGAATTCCCAGCACTCTAACACTATCTCGCGCCGTAGCGCGCTCGTAGCAGGCGTCGCATTGAGCACGGCGGCCGGCGTCCCAGCTCAACCCACGGCGAGTCTCATCAAGCCGCGGGCTCTCCGCGCTGGTGACACTGTCGCGGTGATCATGCCCTCGACGCCGGTGCCGGATCCTGACCGCCTCGCATTGGTCAAGCCCACCATTGAATTCTTCGGGCTGAAGTTGAAGGCCGGCCGGGCTCTAGGCAAGCGGACCGCCGCGTTCGCGCAATCGATTGACGATCGCGTGGCGGACCTGCACGAGGCCTTCTCAGATCCGGATGTGAAAGCGGTGTTCCCCATCGGCGGGGGTTATGGCACGATGCAGATTCTGGACCGGATCGACTACGCGCTGATCCGGCGCAACCCGAAAATCTTCACAGGCTATAGCGACATCACGGCCATGCATCTGGCGTTTCTCAAGCACGCCGGCCTGGTGACGTTCCACAGCCCGGTGGTGCTCTCGTCGTTCACTTCCTATTCGCAGGCACAATTCCGCAAGGCATTGTTTGAAACAAAACCGATTGGTGTCGTGGCTAATCCACCGGAGTCCAACCCGCTGCGCCCGCAGCACCCCTGGCGCACCGTGCGGCCCGGCGTCGTCAAAGCGCCCATCGTCGGTGGCAACCTCACCCTGGTGGCGCACACGATGGGCACGCCCTACGAGATTGACGCGCGCGGCAAGATCCTGTTCATTGAAGACGTGGGTGAAGACACGTACTCGATTGACCGCATGCTGATGCAGCTTCATCTGGGCGGTAAGCTCGAGCAGGCCGCCGGCGTGGTGTGGGGCGAATGCAACGATTGCGGACCCGGCACGTGCCGGTCTTCCTCAGCCTCGCCGTTCACGCTAGGCGAAACCGTGGATAACATCCTGGCGCGCTTGAGAGTTCCGGTGCTGGCCGGCCTGACCATCGGCCACACCGCCGACCAAGCCACGCTGCCGCTGGGCATCACCGCCACGCTTGATTCCGGCAAAGGTCAACTCGTCTTTGAAGAATCCGCCACCATCACGGCATAATAGAGAAGATCACGATGCGAATCATTCTTGTTTTTACTCTCTTGATGGGCCTCTCCTCTTGCAACCGCTCCGGTGGAGATGGTGAAGACTCCGGCGGAATAGTCACGCCGCCGAAAGGCCCGGATCGCTATCGGGTGCAGTTTGAGACCTCGAAAGGTACCTTCATTGTTGACGCCGTGCGCGGCTGGTCACCGCTGGGGTCCGATCGCTTTCATGAGCTGGTCAAGGCCGGTTTCTTTGACGAAAATCGCTTTTTTCGCGTCGTCCCCGGCTTCATTGTTCAGTTCGGCCTCAGCGGAGACCCGGCCATGAACCGCAAATGGAAGACCAATATCGACGACGATTTACCGGGCGTTTCCAACACGCCCGCCACCGTCACCTTTGCCACCGCCGGCCCGCGCACGCGCACGACACAGCTCTTCATCAACTTTGGCGACAACAACCGCCTGGATGCGAAAGGCTTCACTCCCTTCGGCCGAGTCACCGAAGGCATGGCCGCCGTCATGGCCATCACCGCCGAATATGGAGAGAGCCCCAATCAGGGACGCATCACCTCGGAAGGCAACACCTATCTAAAGGCCGAGTTCCCGAATCTGGACTACATTAAGAAGGCCACCGTACTGCCATGATGGAACTCCGCATCGAAGGGCTCTCCAAGACGTACTCGAACGGAGTGCGGGCGCTCGATGCGGTCTCGCTGACGATCCCCCACGGCATGTTCGGCCTCCTCGGTCCTAACGGCGCGGGGAAGTCCACGTTGATGCGGATCCTGGCCACGCTGCTGGACGCAGACTCAGGCAGTGTCACACTGGGCGAGTTGAACGTGCTGACGCAAAAAGAGGAAGTGCGCAAGGGGCTGGGCTATCTACCGCAGGATTTCGGAGTGTACCCGAAGATTTCGGCGCAAGACATGCTCGATCACCTGGCGCTGCTCAAGGGCTTCATCCATCCGGGCGAACGGCGCGAGGCGGTGGAAGCCATGCTGGTGCGCGTAAACCTGCATGACGTGCGCAAGAAGGCACTCACTAGTTTTTCAGGCGGCATGCGCCAGCGCTTCGGCATCGCCCAGGCGCTTATCGGCAATCCGCGGCTGCTCATTGTCGACGAACCTACGGCGGGGCTGGACCCCGGCGAGCGCAACCGTTTTCACAACTTGCTGGTGGAGATTGGCGAGAACGTCATCGTGATCCTCTCCACGCACATCGTCGCCGACGTGCTGGAGCTTTGCCCGAACATGGCAATCATCGATAAGGGCCGCGTGCTCTATGCCGGTGATCCGCAATCGGCTGTGCACGCGCTCGAAGGGCGGATCTGGCGGAAGCTGATCCAAAAATCGGCGCTGCGGGAACATCAGGAACGCTATCGGGTGATCTCCAGCAAGCTCATCACAGGCCGCCCGCTCCTGCACATTTACAGCGAGGCGGAGCCGGGCGATGGCTTCGAACCGGCGCCGCCGGACCTTGAAGACGTCTTCTTCTCGCATATCGGCGGACAACACTAGCGGGGAGGCAGCAACGCATATGTGGCGCCACTTTTTCCGCTTTGAAATTCGCTTCTGGCTCCGCAGCTTCATGCTCTGGATCTTTCTGCTGATCGTGGCGGGCTTGGTCTTCGGCGCCGCCAGTTCAGACTCGATTCAAATCGGCGGAGGCGTGGGCAACACAATGCGCAACGCGCCGTTCGTGATCCAGCGTTGGTATGGGACGATGTCTCTGCTCTTGCTGCTGATGACGACGGCCTTCGTCAATTCATCGGCATCGCGGGATTTCGCTTTCAACACGCAGCAGATTATTTTTTCCCTGCCCATTCGCAAGCTCGACTATCTGCTCGGCCGCTTTGCCGGGGCCACGCTGATCTCGATGGTTCCGGTGCTCGGAGTGTCGGTGGGCATTCTGGTGGCGCGATACATGCCGTGGATCGATGCGGAGCGGTGGGGCCCCATTTATTGGAGCGCGCATCTTAACAGCATCCTGGTCTTTGTCATTCCGAACACGGTTTTCGTGGCCGCGATCATTTTCGCGATCGCCGTCCTCACTCGCAGCACAGTGTATTCGTTTCTCGGCGCCATCGCGTTGCTGGTTGGCTGGATCGTGGCCCAAACGTTCGTTAGCGATCTGGACAATGAGAAGCTCGCGGTCATGCTGGATCCGTTTGGCCTGCAGGCGCTTTCGTTGGCTACCAAGTACTGGACGGTGGCCGAGCGCAACACGCGCTCGCTCGGCCTGGAAGGAATGTTGCTTTGGAACCGGCTGCTTTGGCTGCCGGTCGGGCTCGCGATCTTTGTCTTTGCCTGCGCCCGATTCCGTTTTGAAGAGCGTGCCGGCCGGGCCAAGCGAGTCGAACCCGAGCCGGTCCGCACTGCCGCAACTGTAGCGTCGGCTTTGCCGCTGCCCACTCAGACCGTGACCGCCGCTGGTCGATTCCGCCAGTTAGCAGGATTCATTCGCCATGAGTTCTACGGCTTGGTTAAGAGCACTGCCTTCGTCGTGATTCTGGTGGCCGCGCTCGTCAACACGCTGCCCAATCTGATTTTCAATGCCGACGAAGGCTTCGGCAATCGTTCGCTGCCCGTTACCTATCACATCGTGGCAATGATCGAAGGCACTATGTTCGCTTTTCTGGTGGGCATCATCACCTTTTACGCCGGCGTGCTGGTGTGGCGCGAGCGTGACGCGCGTTTCGACGAGATTCATGACGCGCTGCCCTACCCTTCCTGGATTGCCTACACGGCCAAACTGACCGCGCTGATGTTGACATTGATCCTGATTTTGGCTTTGGCGATGGCTTGCGGCATTGCCGTGCAGGCCGGGAAAGGTTACACCCGTTTTCAGCTTCCGATCTATTTCACGGACCTATTCATCGCGGGCTTGTCTACGTTCTTCTTTCTGGCCGTTCTGGCATTCCTGGTTCATGTCATTTCGCCCAATAAGTACGTGGGCTATTTCGCTTTCATCGTGTTCGTGATGGTTAGTGGGCTCATCTTGGAGCCACTCGATGTTGCCACGAACATGGTTTCGTTCGCCAGCCGCCCGCGCGTCACCTATTCCGATCTTTACGGCTACACACCGTTCATCAAAGGCTGGTTTTGGTTCACGTTCTACTGGCTGGCCTTCTGTGGCCTGCTGGCGGTCGTTAGCATGGCTTGGTGGCAACGCGGGCGCGAAACCGGCTGGGGGAAACGATGGGACAATGCCAGGCTGACCGGCGCACTAAGGCCGGCCGCACTTTGCTTTGGCATTCTCTTTGCCGCTACAGCAGGCTGGGTCTACTACAACACGAAGATACTGAACCGCATCGTGGGACCGCGCGAGGGCAAACAACTCGCCGCTGACTACGAGAAGCTCTACAAGAGATTTCAGCACCTGCCTCAGCCCCGGATCACCACGGTGAAATACCGGATCGATTTGAGACCGGAGACACGGTCAGCCACCATCGATGCCGATCACACGATCCAGAACCGGACCGCGGTTCCGATTCCCGAGATTCACCTCTCCAATGCCGGAGAAGACGGCATCAAGAGCGAAGTGAGCATCGATGGCGCCCGTATGAAATCGAAAGACGCGCGGCACGGCTACCTGATCTATACGCTGGACGCGCCGATGCAGCCGAATGAGGTCCGGCATATGCGCATCCGCGCGGTGCGGGAAGATCGGGGTTTCTCGAATGAACTCCAGATGCCGCAGCTCATCCAAAACGGCACGTTCTTCAACAACACGGTCTTGCCACAAATCGGCTATTCCGACGGCGAAGAAATGAGCACGCCGAATGATCGCCGCAAGTATGGTTTGCCGCCCAAAGATTTGATGCCCGCGCTGGAGCGCGATTGCACCGCCCACTGCGCCGACAACTACCTTTCGAAGAATTCAGACTGGGTGAGCGTGGAGACGGTCATCAGCACAGCGCCCGATCAGATCGCCATTGCGCCGGGGTCACTGCTGCGCGAGTGGACCGAGAACGGCCGCCGTCTCTTCCACTACAAACTCGATCACGATTCACTCAACTTCTACTCGTTCCTGTCGGCCCGCTACACCGTGGCGCGGGAAGAGTGGAAGGGCGTCAAACTGGAGGTTCACTATCACGCCGACCATACCTGGAACGTGCCCAAGATGCTGGCATCCATGCGCAAATCACTGGACTACTACACGGCCAACTTCGGCCCTTACTATCACAAACAAGCGCGGATAATCGAATTCCCACGCATCGCCAGCTTCGCGCAAGCCTTCCCGGGCACCATGCCTTACTCGGAGTCGATTGGCTTCATCGCCAAGATTAAGGATCCCGACGACATCGACATGGTTTACTACGTAGTGGCTCACGAAATGGGCCATCAATGGTGGGCGCATCAGTTAATGGGCGCCAACATGCAAGGCGGCACCCTGCTTTCTGAAACTTTGGCGCAATACTCTTCGCTCATGGTGATGGAGCGCGAATACGGCCGCGACATGATGCGCAAGTTTCTGCAGTACGAAATGGACCGCTATCTGCGTTCGCGCGGCGGCGAGCAGCTCAAAGAGCGCCCGCTATTGCGCGTGGAAGCCAATCAGGGTTACATACACTATGCCAAGGGCAGCGTCGCGCTCTACTATCTGAAGGAGATGATCGGCGAGGAGGCCATCAATCGCGCGCTGCGAAAGCTTATCGAGCGCTGGGCTTATCAGGGTCCGCCTTATCCCACCTCCTACGTCCTGCTCGATGCGCTGCGCCAGGAAACACCAGCCGAGTTGCAGTATCTGCTGAAAGATCTGTTTGAAGACATCACACTCTTCTCCAATCGCACTCACTCGGCCGAAGCCAGGAAGCGCGCCGATGGAAAGTATGATGTAACGATCGACGTCGAAACCCAAAAGCTGAAGGCGGACGCCAGCGGCAATGAAACCGACGTTGCGCTGGATGACTGGATCGAAGTCGGCGCCTTTGCCAAGCCCGCCAAGGGTCTCCGGTATGGCAAGACCCTGCATCGCGAGCGCCTGCGCATGAATCAGAAACGAGCGAAGTTCACCTTCGTCACCAACGAACTGCCGGAGCAGGCCGGCGTGGATCCGTTCCATCTTCTCGTAGACCGCGTGCCGGGCGACAATCTCAAGAAGGTAACTACGGGAGGCTCATGAGCGATCCCCGGCGGCGTGAGTTTCTGCAGGCTGGGTTAGCGCTGGCGGTGCCCACGCCGGGCTCTCCACTGGTGCGCCGGGAGAATTCCCGTCCCGGCGCAGCGGATTGGCAACTCACCAAAGTCCGGCCCAACAAAGGCAAAGGTTTTCGCACGGCTTTGATTGAGGGTTACTGCTCCCGGCAAAGCGCCGAGGCTGGGCAGACACTTCTCATTAACCTGAGCGCTGACCCGGCCCGCCGCGCTACGGTTGACATCTATCGAATGGGTTACTACGGAGGCACTGGCGCGAGGCATGTTACCCGCCTCGGACCCGTCGCGGTGAAGCAACAGCCCGAGCCCGCCATCGGCCCCCACCGCCTGCGTGAGTGCCGCTGGGAACCGACGCTCGAAGTCAAGATCCCCGCCGATTGGCCGAGCGGGGTCTATCTCGGCAAGCTCACCACCGTTCCCGAATCCAAGCACGAGCACGCCTGGCAAAGTTATGTTGTGTTCATCGTGCGCGACCGCCGCAAGGCCGACATCGTGTTCCAGGTGAGCGATAACACTTGGCAATCCTACAACCGCTGGCCGGATGAATATTCGATGTACACCGATCCGCGCCACCCCTGGGCAGCTAGCGTCGCCGGCAGTTTTGATCGACCGTACGGCAAGTACGCACAAATCTATGACCATCCCCTGTCAGTCGGTTCCGGTGAATTCCTGCTGTGGGAATTTCCGCTGGAGTATTGGCTGGAGATGCATGGCTACGACGTTACCTACACTTCCAACTCAGACATGCTGTCGGCTCCCGAGTTCGAGCGTGCCCGCGTGTTCCTGAGCGTGGGCCATGACGAGTATTGGGACCCGCGCCAATATGATGCGGCACTGGCCAGCGTCAAATCCGGCGTCACGCATCTCTACCTCTCCGGCAACGCCGTCTTCGGCGTCGCGCCGTTTCAGCCCAGTTACGACGGGCGCGCCAACCGCATCATCAGCCGCGAAGGCGTCTATGGCGGCATGTACGGCGCTTTCACCGATTGGATCAAGCACACCTTCCCGATGGAAGGTCCGCGCGCCAACTTACTTATCGGCGCCCACTCGGTCTACCCGTTCAACGGCGGAGACGATTGGCGCGCCACCAACACGCGCCACTGGGTGTTTGACGGCACGGGCATGAAACCGGGTGATTCGATTCCTGGCCTGGTAGGTTGGGAGTTTCATGGTGACCCAGCCAACATCGCCGGCCTTGAGATCCTGGCCGAAGGCGATGCGCTCAGCGGCGGTGACCGCCCCTCCCATTGGACGTCGACGATCTATCCCGGCCCACGCGGCAACCATGTCTTCAACGCGTCCACCATCTGGTGGGCCCAGGGTCTGGCGTCGCCGCCCGGGCATATTCTGCCGTGGTCTCATTGGGTGCGCCCTCACGGCCCAGATCTACGCGTGCAGCGCATGACGCAGAATCTGCTTCATCGGGCGTTGTCGCGCAAAGCTTGAAGGCTAATGCGGATTACGCGGCCAGATGCTTGAAACCGGAGCGGGCGAGTCTTCCCACAGTCCTTCTTTGTAATTACCGTCCTTCCACCAGATCGGGCGAGTTCGCCACACTAACTAACTAAGTCCTCCGAAAACCGAGTCTTCGGGTAACCCTCTTACTCAAAGCTCGGAAAGTTCATTGGCCGGCAGCAGGATCGCGGCGGGCGGCGCCTCCGTGCGGCTCACGAGGCGAATCCCCTCTCGCGCCTGGAGAAACGCAAAGGCGTGCGCGTTCACGAAAACAGGCGCATCTCCCAGAGCAGCAACCACCCGCAATGGCTGCGCGGCGCATCCTGAAATGGCCAGCAGCGACAAAACGAACTGCCAGGGCAGGGTAGGCATTCGATGGGGGACGTTCCCAGTCTACGCCGAATCTGCTTTACCGGGATTGCGCAGCGTTTCAATTTCTCGCTGCAAGGCCTCCCATTGAGCGCGTTGGGCGTGCATGCTCGTCCAAACAAGCGCTCGCTCGACGAACCCGGGGATTGGATTGCGCGACAAGTGATTCGTGATCGCCTCGCGCAGCCACTCCGCGTCGAACCCCGCCCATACAGGCGAGATCACTGGGTACATCCCATAGGCGATGTTTTGCGCCGCCACCGGCGCGACCTCTTCCCGCAGGATGCGATCGAGTTCAGGTAGCGTGTACGGGCTCTCAGCCAAGACGGCGGCATTGCTCGACCAGTGGCGGGCATCGAACTCAGTGTCGACGAAGAAATCCGACAGGGCGAGCCAAACCGGTAGGCGGCTTTTGAGTTCGTCCGCGGAAAGCATGAACCTGAGACCAATTCTGACGCATGCGGCCGGACCGATACAAGGCCGGGTCGTCGTGAAGTTCAGACTCAGTTGGGCGACGGCTCTCCTTGATCCTGGCACGCCCCTGTCGTCTCCGCATGTAAGATATGTGGAGACCTATGGGCCATAGACAAACCGCGTGGGACAGCGCGCCCGGTCGCCGCCAAGCCATCCGGGCCTTCGCTGCCTTCCTGGCGGGCTCGCCGCTGGTTAGCGCCTTTCAGCAGGATCCCTTCCGCGATCACAGCCGCGTCCCCAAGCTGGAAGAGCTGGTCACGCCCTTCGACTTTGAGCCCGTAGCCTACGCCAAACTCCCGCGCTTCGCCTATGACTATACGGCGTATGGCGAGGGCAGCGAGTTCACGCTACGGCGCAATCGCCAGGCCTTCGACTGGGTTAAACTGGTGCCCGACGCGCTCACCGGTTCGGCCGACGCGCCGCCCGTCACAGCCACCACGATTCTCGGCACGCCGTCGCCGTCACCCATCATGATTTCTCCGACGGCGGCGCATGCTCAACTTCATCCCGATGGAGAAACGGCGACGTACCAAGGCGCGGCGGCTGCGGCTGCAACGCCGATGATCGTCAGCAACGTCTCCAGCTTGCCGTTTGAGAAAATCGCCACCGCCGCCAAGAGCCCGTTGTGGTTTCAGCTTTACCCCAAGCCGGAGTTGGAGGCCAATCGCGAGGTGCTGGACCGGGCGCAAACGGCGGGCTGCAGAGCCGTGGTCGTCACGATCGACCAACAGGCCTCGGTGTATGAGCGCGCGCTCCATGACCGCAATCTCGGCTCAGCGCCCTTTCGCCGCGGCAGCAACCCGCGCGGGGCCATCCGCAATCCTTATCGCGTCGATGAGTATCGCCTTTGGTACGAATGGAAATTTTTCGATCAGATTCGGCCCATCGTGAAAGTGCCGATGATCGCCAAGGGCATCCTCACGCCGGAAGACGCGCTGCTGTGCCTGGAACATGGAGTGGACGCGATCTATGTCTCCAATCACGGCGGCCGCTCGCTGGATTACGGGCCCTCGTCACTCGAAGTGCTACCGGAGATAGTCGACGCTGTGCGCGGGCGCGTGCCGGTGCTGTTTGATAGCGGCGTGCGGCGCGGTAGCGATGTGCTGAAGGCGTTGGCACTCGGCGCGAGCGCAGTGTGTCTCGGGCGGATTCCGCGCTGGGGCCTCGGTGCGTACGGGGCGCCTGGAGTGCAAAAGATATTGGAGATCATGCAGGCCGAGCTCAAACAAGCTATGGCTATCACGGGCCGCGTGACGCTGGCGTCGATCAATCGCAGTATGGTGAGGACGGACTTCCCGTGATGAACCCCGTCACCAGACGCGAGGCGTTGGCCGCGGCGAGCCTGTGGCTGGCCGGTGGCTCCAGTATGCTAGGGCAGCAACAACCGCAATTGGCGGGCGAGGCGGCGGGCCGCATTCCGCCCGTGGGTGAGTTGATCAACGCGCTGGAGATGGAGGCCATGGCGCGCCGCAAGCTTGACAGCGCAACCTTCGCCGGCATCGCCGACGGTGGCGATCGGGCCGCGTTTGACCGCCTCACTTTCCGGCCACGCTCGATGGTCAACACATTGCAACTCGATCTTTCGATCGACCTGTTTGGTCAGCGTATGTTCGCGCCCATCCTCGCCGGCCCAGCCTTCCTGCAGCAGCGGTTTCATCCAGATGCGGAACTGGCCACGGCGCGCGGGGCCGCCGCCGCGAAAACGGCGATGATTGTGAGTGAGCGCTGTACCCAGCCGCTTGAGCGCATCGCCGCCGAAGCGAGCGGCGTACCGCTCTGGTATCAGGTTTTCCCCGCTGGCGACGCCGGCGCCTTACGTGGCCGAATGGACCAAGCCGCGCAAGGCGGGTGCAAAGCGATTTGCCTCACTCTGGGCGCAGACCCCCAAGGGCCGGCGATGGACTGGTCCGCCATGGATCGCTTGCGCAAAAGCCTCGCGGTGCCATTCCTGCTCAAAGGCATCATGAGCCCGGCCGAAGCACGCACCGCGGTCGAACACGGCATCCAAGGCATCATCGTTTCCAGTTACCGCGGCCCGCGGGCCACAGCCGGACTGGCCTCGCCCATTGAAATGCTCCCCTCCATCGCCGAAGCCGTCGCCGGCCGCGTGCCCATCCTCGTCGACGGCGGCTTTCGCCGCGGCAGCGACATCCTCAAGGCTCTGGCTCTGGGCGCGCGCGCCGTGGTGGTGACGCGGCCACTATTGTGGGGTCTGGCGGCGTACGGCGCTCCCGGTGTGCAGCATGTGCTGGAGTTGTTGCAATCGGAATTAGGCCGCGACATGGCGATGTGCGGGCGCCCGAACCTGGGCGTGATCGACAAAACCGTCGTGCGCCTGCACAGCCGCTAGAGCCCCACCGGGAGAGGCGATTGCGGCAGCCTCCGTCAATGTGTAATTATTCATAGTGTTGAATAAAAATTCACCGCGAGGGAGGAGCATGGCCAGCCCAGTCCGCAAGGCGCCCGTTTCAGTCGCCACGCCCATTCAGTTTCCGAAGATCGCCGCCGGCCATTTGCGCCGCGACCGGGACCTCACGGTGAATGAGTTACGCACGCTGCTGGAGCTGGCTCATGCCGTTAAGGCCAAGCCTCACGAGTACCGGCACGCCTTGGCCGGCCAGTATCTGGCGCTGCTGTTTGAGAAGCCTTCTCTGCGCACTCGCCTCACGTTTGAATTGGCCATTCAGCAGTTGGGCGGCGGGTCTGTCACACAGGTGGGGCCTATCGCTGAGCGGGAACCAGTCAAGGACGTGGCGCGGAATCTGTCTCGCTGGGTCAACGGAATTGTGGCGCGCACTTTCGCCCAGGAAACCGTGGATGGCTTGGCCGATTGGGGCAAGGTGCCGGTGGTGAACGCTCTCAGCGACCTTTACCATCCCTGCCAGATCCTGGCCGACGTTCAAACGCTCGAAGAGCATTTCGGCCACCTCAAGGGGCTTAAGCTGGCGTACGTGGGTGACGGCAACAACGTGGCTCACTCGTTGATGGTCACTGCCACCCGCTTGGGCGTACACTTTTCTTTGGGCCACCCGGTGGGTTACGGCCCCAAGCCGGAAGTTGTGGCAGAAGCGCGTCAAGTCTCAGCCGGCAGCGGCGCCAAAATCAAGATCACTACCGATGCCGAAGCAGCGGTGGCGGGGGCCGACGCCATCTACACCGATGTGTGGGCCAGCATGGGGCAAGAGCATGAGGCCTTTGAGCGCAGCCAGCATTTTGAACCGTTCCG
>JAYTKJ010000481.1:0-13724 GCA_043730365.1 Acidobacteriota bacterium
AGAACTATAGCATAATCATCCACCGCCACTCTCGCTTGCCGGTGGGCTCCACAGCTTTGTCTTAGTTGGTCTTCACGATGCGAAACGGCCTGAAACGCCTGACCGGGAGAAGGGCTTTATGCCGTCATTCTGCGTCTCGGTTGGTATGTTATTGTTGGGTGATTTCTAAGACCGCCAGGGGCTGGTTACTGTGATACGGCATATAGGCATTATGACGAATCGAGTGTGTTGCGTTATCTTGGTGGGGGAGGAGGGACTTGAACCCTCACGACCGTGAAGCCGGCAGATTTTGAGTCTGCTGTGTCTGCCATTCCACCACTCCCCCAAAATGGACGAGAGCTCATTCAAGAGCGGTGGGCATTCACAGTATAGCTAAATTTGGGTGCCCGCTACTTGGTCGCATCCGCGGAAAGCACCGGCTTCGGCATCGGCTTGTTGTCGCCGAAGGTGTCCACCAGGTACGCCATCAACGCCTGGCGATCCTTGATCTCGGCGCCCCAGCGCACCATCTTGTCGAGCTCGCGCTCCCAGCCGGTGCTCGACAGCCGCTGGGTGGCGATAATCTTCAGCCCATGGCAGCCGGCGCAGCGCTTGTGTTCGGTTTGGCCTTTGTCGATCAGTGCCGGATCGGCGGCACCAAGCACGGCACAGCCCGCGACGAACAACAGCACCATCGCTCGCATCATCTTCATCACGCCTCCACCATCACGCCGATTCGGTCAACCGCATTCCACAGATAGCCGCTGGGATTCCACGCCGGCTCGATCGGTTGCACGCGTCCGGCTGAGTCCGACGCGCGGCAGCACAGCGTATAGTAACCGGGCTTGGCGGGCTTCCACTCGGTGGTCCAGATCCGCCAGGAGAACTGGAAGTCCTGGCGTGAAAGCTGCGCGAGCCGCCACGTGGCGCCGCCATCGACCGAGACCTCCACGCGCACGATCTTGTTTTCGCCCGCCCACGCCGGACCGGTGAGCGTGATGGCCGAGCCAACTCTCGCTTTGGCCTGATCGGCGGGCCGCGCGAAGAATGACTTCACGGCCATCCCTTCGAGCACGTCCAGATCCTCCGGCTTGGCGGCTGTGCCGGGCGCAACGGGCGACTTCGGGTAGCGATAGGCGGGGTTCATGTAGAAGCCCGCGTGCATCTTTTCGACGAGGTCGATCTTAGAAACCCACTTCACCCAACACGCGCCATCCCAGCCGGGCACGATGAGGCGAACCGGACCTCCGTGGAGATCGGGGAGCGGCGCGCCGTTCATCTCGAGCGCGAGAATCGTCGAGGGGTGCTGCACCTTGCGGATCGGGATCGAGCGAATGAAATCGGGCGTCTTCCCCATGCCCAGGTCAAGCCCGTCGAAATCGGCGTAGGCGGCTTGCGGCGATGCTCCGGCTTTGGCGAGCACGTCGGACAGTCGCGGCCCGCGCCACTCCGCATTCCCGATAGCGCCTTTCGTCCATTGCAGGCCCGGCATCTTAGGGCGGAAATAACTGCGGCCATTGCCCGCACATTCGAGCACGGCGGGCACGGTGGTTTGCGGCAGTGCGCGCAAATCGGCGATCGAGAGCGACAGCTTCTGCTTCACCAGACCGGTGATGGCGATGTTGTGCGAGGCAGCGTCGCTCTTGGGGCGCGGTAGATGTTGGCGCACGAAGAACGAATCGTTCGGCGTAATCCACGTGGACAGATACTCGGGTAGCGATTCCAGATCCTCGGGGAACTCGCTGTGGACGATCATCGGGCGCTTGCCGGCGAAGCGATCTTCCTGGGCAAACGCGGCGAGCGCCGGCAGAGTGAGCGCGGCGCGCCGGGTGAGGAGGCGACTGTTCATATGGGTCGCCTCTCAGCTTAGCAATGGTTAGGGCAAGGCAAAAGTGATAATGGCCGACTGAGCCGCGATCGCCACATATTGTTTCCCGCCCACCGCGTAGGCCATGGGCGAAGCAACGATGTTGGCGCCCGTGTAGTAGTGCCACAGATACTTGCCGGTCTTGCTATCGAGAGCGATCAGATTGCCGTCATTCGACGAGGCAAACGTGACGCCCCCGGCGGTGGCGATGACGCCGGTAGCCGACGAGCCGATCTGCAGCGGGAAGTCCCACTTCCTGGCGCCCGTCAACGCATCGAGGGCGCGCACCGACCCTGGCGTGCCCTTCTCATCGATCTCCTGGCCACCGCCGGTGAAGCCCTCGCCCGGCACCGGGCTCTTGATCACGCTGGTGTAAATCGCGCAAGCTTCACGGACGGAGACGAGGAAGAAGCCCGTGGCGGGATCGTACGATGGTGAGCCCCAGTTGGCCGCGCCGGCCGCATCGGGGCAAACATGATTGCCTTCCGGCGTGGGGGTAGTGTTGGGCAGCACAATCGGGCGACCCTTGTCGTCAAGGCCCTTGGCCCAGGTTTGTTTCGCGAACGCCTGACCCGTGATGAATTCGCCGGTGACACGATCGAGCACGTAATAGAACGCGTTGCGCTGCGCCGTGATCAGGAGCTTGCGCTTCTGGCCGCGCACGGTGCCGTCAATCAACATTGGTGTCTGATTGCCGTCCCAGTCATGCACGTCATGCGGGGTGAACTGGAACCACCATTTCATGCGTCCGGTCTCAGGATCAAGCGCCAGCACCGAACACGAGTAGAGGTTATCGCCCAGCCGCGTGGTGCCTTCGTAGTCAGGGCCGGGATTGCCGGTGGCCCAGTAGATGGTGTTGGTTTCGACGTCGTAGGTGCCGGTGGTCCACGTGGGTGCGCCGCCATAATCCGCGGACGTCTCCGGTTGCCAGGTCTTCCGATTCGGGTCGCCAGGCTGTGGGGTAGCATGAGTGCGCCAAAGCTTCTTGCCGGTGGCAGCGTCGAAGGCGTCAACCCAACCGGTGAGCGCGCACTCGCCGGCCGTCACGCCGACAATGATCTTGCCGTCAATGGCAAGCGGGGCGTGCGTGATCGACAAGCCCTTCTTGTAGTCGTCGACCTCAATATCGAAAATGACGTTGCCGCTCTTGGCATCGAGCGCCACCAGATGCATGTCGAGCGTGGCGAGGTAGACGCGGTCGCCCAGGACGGCCATGCCGCGGTTGGTCATCACGGTGCAATGGCTGGCGACTTGCGGAAGGCGGCGGTTGTAGCGCCACAACGGCCGGCCGGTGCGCGCGTCGAGAGCCGAGGCGTTGCTGAGCGGACCGGTGACGAACATGATGCCGTCCACCACGAGCGGCGTGGTCTCGATCGTGTTGCCGCCGGTCTGGAACGTCCACGCGCTTTTGAGCGACGACACGTTGGCGGGTGTGATCTGCTTGAGGCCGGAGTAGTGCGTGCCTCGGAAGTCGCCCCAATAGGTAAGCCAGTTGTGCGGCTCGGCGGCAGCGTTCTTGAGCCGGGCGAAGGTGACGTTGAAATCAGCCGCGGGAGTCCATTTGGAAGGCGGCGCGGAGCTGGGGGGCGCTTTGAGAAGGAAGGCGATCACGTTGTCACGCTCGGGTGCGGTCAAGGCCGGGTGCGGAGTCTGGCTGGTGCGCAGTTTCACGGCGCGCTTGTCGATCAGGCGCCACTTGCGCTGCTCGTCCATGAGTTGGAGGGTGAAGGTATCCTCGCTCTTCATGACTCCCTTGATGCCCGGGCCCGCCTCGGTGAAGGTGATGGGTTGCGCGAGCGCCTTCAGGAGGCTCTTGGATTTGTGGCGAGCTTTGGCTTCGGATAGATCCGACCCGAGGATGCCGCCCTCGCCGCTGAACATGTGACACGTGGCGCAGCGAGCGGTGAATACGCCGCGGCCCGCGCTGGCATCGCCGGTGATGACGTCCACCGCTCCCGCCGACAGCGTGCGAAGGTGGGCGACAATAGCGCGCGCGTCCGCATCAGGCAGCGGGATGGCGGGCATCTGCGTGCCCGGGATGCCTTTGGTGATGTTACGGAGCAGATCCTCATCGGAACCGCCGTGCTTCCAGTCGCCGGTGGTCAGATCCGAGCCGCGCCCACCTTTGCCGGTGTCGCCGTGGCAGGCCGAACAGCTACTGACAAACAGCCGTTTGCCGTTTTGCGCCGGCAGGAGGGTAGTGAAGAGAAATAGAAGAAGAGTAGTAAGTCGCATTTATTCCATGAGGTCAAAAACAAAGAGTGCGCGGCCAATCGCGGCAGCCACATACTGGCGGCCGTCAACTGAGTACGTAACGGGATTGGAGCCCATGCCCAAGCCGCCTTTGAAACGCCAAAGTACCGAGCCGGTAGTTGAATCGAGCGCCACGAAGTCACCTTGGCTGGTGCCGGTGAACAGTAAGTTGCCTTTGGTAGTCAGAATGCCCGCGCTCGCAGGGGCCGCCGTGCGAAACTCCCACTTGAGAGTTCCCGTCTCAGGATCAAGGGCACGCACGGCGCCATAAGGCTCCTCATTCGGTTCATTGCGCTGTCCACCGCCGTTGAAGATCACGCCGGGCTTGTAGTCGGCCTCGCCTTTGAAGTAGTAAGCGCCCTGCTCGCGGACTGGCACATAGAACAGGTTACTGTGGGGGCTGTAAGAAGGGCTGTACCAGTTGGTACCGCCACCCAGCGAGGGCCAGATGAGATTGCCCTCTTCGGTAGGTTCGGTGTTGGGTACCACTAGCGGCCGCCCGTTGTCATCGAGCCCGCGCGCCCAGGTCTGCTTGATGAAGGCCTTGCCTTGGAGGAACTTGCCGGTTGTGCGGTCCAGCACATAGTAGAACCCGTTGCGGTTGGCCGTAACCACCATCTTGCGCGGCTGCCCCCGGAACGTGCCGTCAATCAGTACGGGCACCTGCGTCGCATCCCAATCGTGCGTGTCATGCGGGGTGAACTGGAAGTGCCATTTCCGTTGGCCGGTGTCGGCGTCGAGCGCCACAAAGGAATCCGAGAAAAGGTTATCGCCCTTGCGCACGTCGCCGTTCCAGTCCGGCCCGGGATTGCCAGTGCCCCAGATGACCGTGTTGGCCTCGGGGTCATAAGAGCCGGTGATCCAGATCGAGCCCGACCCCGTTTTCCAGGAATCACCCGCCCAGGTTTCGCGCCCGAACTCGCCTTCGCCCGGCACAGTGTGGAAGCGCCACAAGCGCTTGCCGGTCTTGGCGTCATACGCGTCAATGAAAGCGCGAATGCCGAACTCGCCGCCGGCGACGCCGATGATGATCTTGTCTTTCACGGCCAGCGGGGCCACGGTGGATGAGTAGCCGAGCCTGTGATCGGCCATCTTCACGGTCCATTTCACGCGGCCGGTGCGCGCATCCAGGGCGACGAGGTCCGCATTGATCGAGCCGTAGTAAACAGTGCCATTGAGAATCGCCACGCCGCGATTGGGACGGCCACAGCAGAGCCGCAGGTCATCCGGAATCTTGTGCTCGTAGCGCCAGAACACGGTACCGGTTTTGGCATCCATCGATTTGACGACGTTCGGCGCCTCGGTAATGAACATAACGCCGTCCACCACCACGGGCGAGGTCTGATGTGATTCGGTAGTGCCGGTCTGATGGACCCACGCCACCTTGAGACGCTTGACGGTGGAAGCGTTGATCTGGCTCAGCGTGGAATAGCGCTGGCCGGTGTAGTTACCCGAGTAAGTGAGCCAGTTGTTCGGTTCATTGGGCGAGTTGAGAATGCGTTCGTAGGGAACGTTCTGCGCAGCGGCCAGTCCTGCCCACAGTACCAGTAGAAGTTTCATGGGCGTTCCTTAAATGACACAAGATACGAAATGAGATCGTCAAGTGCTGCCGGCGATAGCTTGTCGCGAAAGCTGGGCATCGGGGATTTTTTCGGATCCTTGACGATCTGGTTGCTGCCGTCCTTGGCGATCGCGTGGTTGTTGCCGGCAAAGTCACGCACCAGGATCGTGAACGTATCCTCGAAGAGCCGCTCACCCACAATCTTGCGCCCGCCGCTCATCGTGACGGTAGTGTGGAGGAACGAGCCGGGCACCGATGCGGCTGGATCAAGCAACGACTCGCGCAAATGGACCGCGGTGCGCCGCGAGCCGATGATCGAAAGATCGGGGCCCATGTAACCGCCGCTTCCGGCGACGGTATGACAGTTGGCGCAGCCTTGTTTGGCATAGACATTCTTGCCTCGCAGTGGATCGCCGGGCACCGCCGCACTCGTCTCCACGCGGCTCAGCGTCCGGACAAAGGCAGCCGTCTGCGTGACCTCGCGCCGCGTCATGTGCATCATGCCCGGCATCTCCGTTCCCGGTAGGCCCACCTCAATGATGTTGACCAAGTCCTGATCCTGCTTCGCGTAGCGAAGGTCGCGGCGCGACAGGTCCGCGCCCTTGCCGCCATCGCCCGTCGGCCCATGGCAATACGTGCATGCGCCCATGTAGAGCTTCTTGCCGCGGGCGATGTCTTCCGCGCCGGTGGGCAGCGTGACTTCGTCGGCAGCCAGAGCCGTCAGAGCGAAGAGCATGAACAGAGGCCGCATGATCATGGCTATATTACCTCTTTGGGAGATCAATCACCTTTCTGGTCCGGCTTCATTCATCCGGATACCATTGTCGATCAGGTCCGCAACACCGCGCCCTTTCTCTTTGAGGGGCTTCAACCCGCGGCGGGACGGCTGATTGCGCGATCCGCGTATCTCGAGATTGTCGCCGCGAGCGCGGGACTTCCTGCCGCGTCGCTGACGCGCGAGGAGCAACTCCAGGATTATTTCGCGCTGTGTCTGGCCGCGCATCACTCTACTGTCGGCACGTTCATTCCGACCGATGTAGACTCGAAAATTCGCGGACTGCTGTGGAAAGAATCGCGCGATCCGGAGGTGCTGCGGCCGATGGCGGACCTCGCCCTGGTGGCGCCATCGTGGAGTCTGGACCGGGTGTCGACGCGCTGGAGCGAGGTGGATGGCTCAGGCCGCGTGAGCGGTCACAACGGCGAATGGTTCGGTGTGCTGGCCGGTGCGCACGGCCGCTTCGTCGCCCTAGGGGACACCGAGTATGCCGAGAAGATGTCGAACGCGATTGACGTCGAGTTGCAGCGCGAGGCGGCTGCGTTCTCGGTCGCGCTGCGCAAAACCGGCCTCGAGATTGAGGCGCTGAGGCTGGCCATGATCCTCACGCACAACGTGGGCGATCTCGATCAGGGCATCAGCTTTTGGGAAGGCCCGGGCACCGCTGCGTCGCGCGAGCGATTCGCCCGCCTCGCGCATGAGAATGTACGGCCCTATGGCGGCGTGTTTCAATGGGCGGCGCGGCTCTACAAGGAAAATCTGGCGGCCGAGGGGCATCGCCACTATCCGCTGCGCCCGGTGAAGCCGCTGCGCAAGTCACCAGATCTGTTGCTGCCGATCGGCCCGTTCTTTGACGATTGGGGTGGCGTGATTGCCAGGCATCCGAGTCTTGATTCGGAAGAGCGCGGCGAGGTGCTGGACGCGCTGGTGAAGGGCTGCCGGAAGGTGGCCAATCAAGCGGGCTACTTTCGCGCCATCGCGGGCTTTCAGGAAGCACAGGCACGGAATTTCGAGCAGGCCGCCGAGCGCATGCCCGCGGCGTCACGCAAGGAACTGCGCGATCCGGCGATGCGGCAACGGATTGCGGTGCCTCGGCGGTCCTTTGAGTCTTCGCTGGCGAAAAAAGTGCAGGCGCTGCGGGCGGCCGTTCGCGCATGAATGAGTTCTGGACTCCGCATAAAGGACAGCGGGTTCTTAACCGTTTTGGGGGTTCAATGAGATTTGGCCATTCCGAGGACCCAAAACCACTCCCTTACGGTCACGGCTTCCATCTCGGAAACGGGTCGCTACGGTCCGTTCCGACGTCGCCACGCCGGCTGTGAGGCCAGCACGAAGTAGGTTCGTTCCTTCATTTCTTAATGCTCACGAGGCTCCTGCCCTGAGCTGAAGATCTTGGGGTCCTTCAAGAAGGGTGCGCCTACTTCCGTAATTGTTCGCAGTTTCTGCATGGCGTGACAAGTTTCTCCGCGTTAATAGTGGCACGAGCCTAAGCACAGTTAAGCAAAGTGGCGAGTGAATTTCGCGCAAGTGGCTGATTCAATGATTATGTGACCCGCGCTCCGGGCTGTTGGGCTGGTGTGGATGGTACTTGGCTTAATGGAGAAGGACGTCCTGCAGCCGGACATAACCCTGCGAATCCTTCCAGAGTATGGGGGCCGCTCGCAGCAGCAAGACGGTTTGCCCTCCGGAGTTCCAGAACTGATTGTGGGGGTTCGTTGTCGAGCGCCGCTCTCGACCTCGGACCCAAGGCGAGGCTCTACGAGCGGGCGGGCGTCGCGGAGTACATCACGGCGCTCGCCAGCCCGGAACGGATCGTCTGGCGTGAACTTCGTGGATGGCCGCTACCGGGAGATCGCGCCGGGTGGCGACGGAATCCTGCGTTCGCGCGTGTTTCCAGGTTTGTGGCTCGACTCCGATGCTCTGTGGCGACGCGACGCGCGACGATTGGTCGACTGTGTAGAGCGCGGCGTTGCCACGCCGGACCATGGCGAGTTCGTCCGTCTACTCGAGTCGCGCAGGCGCTAGTCAGGCACTACGTACCACTGGCGCTTTGACCGAGCAGACGAGCCGATCCCAGAACCTGATCAAAGTGCGCTTGTTTCTTGAAAGCCACTCAGCGCGGGGACAAGTGGAAGCAGTCTCGCTGATCGCCCATCGCTCGCCAAAGGCTTGGCGATCTGCCCTGCTGAAGCTCGTCGGTCACATCGCCGCCCATCGACATGAAGGACTCGCCGGGTATCCAAGTTGCGGACATGTTTGCGTGGTCCACGAATCGGTTGTATCAGCCAAGTAACTTGAACGTTCAAGACCAGATCGCATGGAATACCCTGCTTCCGGACTCCATCAGAACGACGACCGTTCGGATCGATGACCAGGAATTGCAATGGGTCCACAGTCTGCGGAACGTCGGGGGAACTGAGGCAACACTCCTAGCTCGTTACCAGCAACAGCTCGGGAAGCCCACAATCCAGTTCCCCCCGGGGAACTGGCGCCCGTTAAAGTGCCCTCCCCGCGCCGGTTAAGATTTTGCCGGCGCCGGCGAAGCCAAGGCCTCGAGATTCCCGCCTGTCTCGCCTTCTACCAGCTGATGCAGCGAGTTACCGTGAGCGTCCATCGTCACGATGGCCATGAAGTGGTTCACCTTCAAATGCCACATCGCCTCAGGGATGCCGAACTCCTCAAGCATATGGACGCCCAGCACCTTCTCTACGCTCCGCGCGTAATACTGCGCAGCGCCGCCGATACCGTTGAGATACACCGCGCCGTGCTCCTTGAGCGCAGCCAGGGTCTTGGCCCCCATGCCGCCTTTGCCGATCACCGCGCGCACGCCATACTTGCCGATCACGTGCGCCTGATAGGGCTCTTCGCGGCTCGAGGTCGTAGGTCCGCCGGCCTTCATCACCCAACTGCCATCGGGCTGTTTCATCATCACTGGCCCGCAGTGATAGAGCACGCTGCCTTGCATGTCGACGGGTGGATCGTTCTTCATCAAGTGCGCGTGAATGGCGTCGCGGCCCGTGAACATTTCGCCGTCAATCAACACCACGTCTCCCACCTTGAGGGCCCGCATCTGCGCCTCGGTGAGCGGCGGTGTGAGCACCACCTCGCGGCCCGTCAGCGCGAAACCTTCGCCGGCCGCCATCTTCTGCACCTTACGTTCGGGATCGCGATAGAGCCATTTGGTGATGGCGCCGCTGCCCGCGTCGAGCCGTACACCCAGCCGCCGATACGCCCAGCAATCGTAGGCTACGCTCACAAAGAAGCTGGCCGGCAGCCGGTTGGCCGCTTTAACTTTGCAGCCGATCAACGAAGCTTTGCCACCAAAGCCCATCGCGCCCACGCCGATTTTGTTGGCCTCCTCCATGATCTCGGCTTCGAGCTTGGCTAGCTCCGGCACGGGATTCACGTCGTCCAGCGTGCGGAATAGTTCGTACTTAGCCAGCGTATAGCCGTGCGCGCGATCGCTGCCGATGCACACGCCCAACGCGCCCGGCGCGCAGCCTTGACCTTGCGCCTGCCACACCGAATGCAGAATGCACTTGCGCACGCCCTCCAGATTTCGGTCCGCGCGGCCCAGATGTTCCAGCTCGCACGGCAGCGAGTACTGGATGTTCTTGTTCTCGCAGCCACCGCCCTTGAGGATCAACTTGACTTCGATCTCGTCTTGTTCCCACTGGTCAAAGTGAATCACCGGCGTCTCGTCGCCCAGGTTGTTGCCTGAGTTCTTGCCGGTGAGCGAGTCCACCGAATTGGGCCGCAGCTTGCCACGCTTGGTGGCCTCGGCCACGGCATCTATGATGGCGCGCTTGACGTGGATCTGATTGACGCCGACGGGCGTGTGAACGGCGAACGTCGGCATGCCGGTGTCCTGGCAGATCGGGCTCTGGGCTTCCTCGGCCATATCTATATTGCCGGCGATGACGCTGAGCGCCTGAGCGCTTTGCGTGCCCGGCGTTTCCTCCTGGATGGCGAGGCCCATGGCGGCGCGCACATCGGGCGGGAGGTTCGAGGCGGTTTGGGTAATCAGTTCGACCAGGCTGTTGACTAGGAATTGCATCGCTACGGTAATTTTACCTTCACGACGACGTCGGGGGGTTACGGACCAGTGATCGTGAGGATGTGGCGGTCGACGTCGGCTGACCAGCCGGTCAACGCCCCCGCTATCGCCCCTCCTGCAAGTATTCCGGCGGCGATTGCGATATTGCGGCCGCCGTAAATGCCGCCCTCGTTGCGGTCCAAAATCACAGCCACGCCGGTGAGAAAAATCCCAGGCGCTGCGCCGGCCGCCGCACCGATGATGCTCCACTTCGGCGACTTCCGCGTAGTCCATTCGAGCGCGGAAACATCGGCCCTGGCGATCGCCCGGCTGCCCTTCCGGTGCGTCAGTGTGATTCCGGACGCGTCCACTTTTTCGACAACGCCGAACTGTGGGCGGCCCTTGGCGAGCTCAACCTTGACCTTGCGTCCCACAAGATCAGAGGGCAAAGCCGACCAGGCGAGCGAAGTCTTGAATGTCTTGGCTTCGGTGGCGGCGGTCAACAGCAGGAAGACCGTAATCGGCGCGATGCGGGCGATCATCCTAACAAAATATCACCGTCGCGGCGCTCGCGGTCACTTCACGTACACGAACACATTCTTTCACCGGGAACCGAGATTGGATTTGACCAACCCGCCCGCGGAGTCCGCCGTCGCCGGCCTATTCTCGCTTCTAAAGCCCTCTGGCTTCGCACCGATCACGGTTCCTTACGGCTTGGGAGATGCCACTTAGAGTGCTTTTCACGGTTTGTCCACACCGCCTTGGTGAAGGTCGACGACAAGACTGTCCGGGTCGGTCGCGACAAGGCGGCCGTCATGAGGTGGTCACGGACTTAGTATTTCATGGTGGCCCAGGATAACCCTGGAGCGAAGGATATTTAGTGAGTGTGCGCTGCGGACCCTATTGCAAGCGCACGGATTCGCTGAGGTGAGCATCGAGACCCCAACGGTTTGGGTAATCAGTTCGACCAGGCTGCTGACTAGGAATTGCATCGCTACGGTAATTTCACCTTCACGACGGCTGTGTCCAGATCCGCCTTGGCGGTGTGGCTAGGAGCCAACTAACCCTTGGCTGCGCGGATCGAGTAGGACCCGGTACCGTTGGTGCTGTTGTAGTGCCGCACTTGCACCTTGTAGTCCCCCGGCATCAGTTGAGTGACAATGCGGGGATTACGCCCGTCACCACCATCATCGTCCTGTGCAATCTGGTTACCAGAAGAGTCGTAAAGAGACATCACCAGATCGGTGGGGCCCGTGGTTTCGATTGTGTAGCGCCCCGCCGTTTTGGCCGTCATTTTGAACACGTCCTCTTCGGCGAGCTGGCCGATACTCGCCTCGATGGCCTCGGCAACAGGTAGATCGACAGCGTTGCCCGGTTGGGCGGCCTTCGGGTAGACGCTAGCGGCGAATTGCTTGTCCACAGCGGATAGAACGTCGTTCGGGTCGCTATGGAAGCCATTGAGCGTCCAGGCTGCCGGGAAACTATAGAGCATCACCGACTTCGAATCGAATTGGCTGCCATTGATCTGATTGAGGTCGTACTTTGCGTACATGTTGTGGTCGATCATCTGTTGAGTCCAATTGTTTGGCGGACCCGAAAGCGACGCGTTGACCACCGGTTTGTTCCACTGGATGGCATTGCCGACCGGGCTTTGATGCTCGTGGATCAGTCCGATCATATGGCCGAACTCATGCAGGATGACGCCTTCGTCCTGCCAGCCGAGGTTCAGAGTAGGCTCATTGGTGGGAATTCCGAGCGAATCGGTGCCGATATAAGACCAAGCCCCGTCATCGTTGAAGGCCACACGAACCTGCGCGCCGGCGAGACTGCCGAACTGGAAAGTCAGGTTGGTGTACTGCATCCACTGAACGGAAAACTGCTGCACCATACTCATTTGCGCGGCGCTTCCATTGATGAAACCAATGCGGATCGTCGAGCGGTTCGGCCAGAGCTTGGCGATCTCAAACGCCGCCCGGAAGGGCGTGCCGCCGATGCTGAGAATACGTCCAGGATGAGGGCGCCGAAGTTCGGCGGGCAGGATGCGGTCAAAGCAAACTTTGTCTGTGCGGGCCATTTGTGATTCTCTCCTTTACAAAAAGATTGTGAGTCGAGAGAATCCGGCGTTTCAAAAGAAGATCGAAAAATCAGATTTTTTTTATTGCGGACCTACTTGGGCGGGACCCGAAGCGAGGATGTCATTCATCGAGCGCCCTGGGCCATTGATGGAGACTACGGCAATTTTACCTTCACGACGGCGTTGAGTCCGGGCTTAACGTTCGGGTTGGGCGCCTTGAATTCCACGCGCCACTGCCCCTTGTCTCCGCGCTTAAGCTCGCCCGCTACGCCATCCAGCGATAGTTCGAGAAGCTGGAGGAGCGCCGGCAAACCTTCGACGAACTTGCTGGCCACTTGCGGGTTCGGCTCGATATTCACCAGCAGCTCGTCGGCAGCCACGGCAATCTGGAATAGATCCGCACCGGCCTTGGTTACCGCGTCCCCCGCCTTGGCATTGACGGCGATGATCACGCCGTCGACGGGCGCGGTGACGGCGGCGGCATCGATCTCGGCTTGCGCCCCTTCGAGCTCGGCGGCTTTCTCGTCGACGGAGCGCTTGGCAGCTTCCAGATCCGAGGTGACTTTGGTGACCTTCTCGGCGGCCTGCGTGGCGGCCGAGCGCAGGGCTTCGACCTCGGCGGCGGCGGTGGCGGCGTCCTTCTGCGCCTTCTCGAACTTCAGGCGAGGCGTGGCTCCCTCCTTGTGGAGCATCTCTTCTCTCCTGGCGTTGCGCTCGGCCCGGTCCGCATCGCCGCGAGCCCTTTCGGCGTCGATACCGGAACGCGAGGCCTCCAGGCGCGCCGCAATCAGTGAGCTCTCGAGCGTGCTGACGCGCTCGGCGGCCGTTTCCAGATCCGCCTTGGCAGCGGCGTGGGCGGCGGCGAGCCCTTCGTTCTTGACGCGCCCGAGCGCTTGGCCCTGTTCCACCGCAGAGCCCACTTGCACGTCCACCGCTTCCACTGTGCCATCAATCGGCGCCGGAATTGCGAGCACATTGCGCGCCTGCACGACGCCGGAGAAGCTGACCTCGGCCCCGGCCGGCAGTGGTGTTTCCACGCGAGGGGCCTTGGCGGCGGCAGCGGCTGCGGCGCGCGCGGCAATCTGCTGCTTCCCAAAATAGATGGTCCCGCCGACGAGGCCGACGAACAGCAGCAGGGAAAGCACAAGGAACCAGCGGTCTCGAAAGGTAGTCGTCCCC
>JAYTKJ010000482.1:0-17357 GCA_043730365.1 Acidobacteriota bacterium
GCCCCGCATCGGCCTGGCCCGATCGCCCGACGGACGCGCTTGGTCCAGACAATCGGAACCGGTCCTTGACGCCGGTCCGCTTGGCAGTTGGGATGAGCGCGGCGTGGCGGACCCTTACGTGATCGACGCCGGCGGCCAGCTCTACATGTTCTACCTGGGTCAGAACCGCGCGCGCCAGCAGCGGCTGGGGCTGGCGCGGTCTTCCGATGCCGGCGTCACGTGGACCAAACTGCGCTCAAACCCCATTCTCGAAGTCGGCGCAGAAGGCGCCTTCGATGAGAACGGGTTGGGCGAACCCGCCGTGTGGCAATCGGACGGACGCTGGTGGATGCTCTACACGGGGAGGGATCGGCATGAGAGTCGCCGCATCGGCCTCGCTTACTCGCGCGACGGCGCGGCATGGCAGCGCTATTCGGAGGCTGCTGTGCTCACCGGCGCGCAGCCGTGGAACTCGCGCGTGGTTTGTGACCCGACGGTGCTGGTTGACCCCCAACGCGGTGTTCGGATATGGTTCGGTGGCGGGGACCGCGCGCACCCCGCCGAAAACATACACGGACGGATCGGCTACGCTGAACTACAGATGGTTCCCGCTCCGTGAATATCGGCATCACCTGTTACCCCACCTACGGCGGCTCCGGCATCGTGGCCACCGAACTCGGCATGGAGCTGGCGGCGCGCGGCCACAACGTGCATTTCATCAGCTACGCGCACCCGATCCGGCTCGACACCGGCCTCGAGCGAATTCACTATCACGAGGTCGAAGTCACCAACTACCCGCTCTTCGCCTATCCGCCGTACTGCCTGGCGCTGGCGGCGCGCATGGCTGACGTCGCCACGCAGTATGACCTCGATCTGCTGCACGTCCACTACGCGATTCCCCATTCAATCTCGGCGCATCTGGCGCGCCAGATGCTGGCCAAGCGCGGACGCAAGCTGCCGTTCATCACCACGCTGCACGGCACCGATATCACGCTGGTAGGCCTGGAACCCAGCTACTTTGAGATCACGAAGTTTTCGATCGAAGAGTCCTGCGGCATCACGGCGGTGAGCCAGTATCTGGTGGACCGGACGCGCGACGTATTCGGCGTCACCGAGCCGATGCAAGCCATACACAACTTCGTCAATTGCGAGCTTTATCGCCCGGCCGAGACCCAGCATGGCTGCCGTCCCCGCCTCGTGCATCTTTCGAACTTTCGACCGGTGAAGCGGCCGGCCGATTGCGTGCGCGTGTTGGCGAAAGTGGTTGCCGACGTGGACGCTGAGCTTTGGATGGTGGGCGATGGACCGGAGCGCGGACCGGTCGAGCGGCTGGCGCATGAGCTGGGTGTGAAGCCCCGGGTGCGGTTCATGGGCAAGCAGGATCACGTCGAGCGGCTCCTCCCGCAGACCGACGTGCTGTTGCTGCCGAGTGAGCATGAAGCTTTTGGACTCGCCGCGCTCGAAGCGATGGCCTGCGGCGTGGTGCCGGTGGCGACGCGGACCGGCGGCGTGGGCGAGCTCATCACGCACGGTGAGGATGGGTACATGGAGGCTGTGGGCGATGCGGATGCGATGGCCGCGCGCGTGCGGGAGCTGTTTGCAGACCCCGTGCGCCGCAGGGCCATGGCCGCCGCAGCCCGCCGCACGGCACAGAAGCGGTTTTCGACGGAGCTGATTATCCCGCGCTATGAGGAATACTATCGCGAGGTTTTGGGCGCTTCGAAGGGACCACAGTCATGAAGCGGTTGCTAGTGCTGCTAGTGACGCTGACGGCGGTGGCGGGGCTCCTGTACTTGGGAATGAAGTGGCGCCAGGAACAGCGGCGGGCTGAGGATGTGCGGCGGGCCGGCGCGGCAGCGCAGATGGATACCATCGCTGAGTTGAGAAACCGGATCGCGGACTTGAGTAAGAACGAGACCGGTCGAATTCGGGTTAACCCGAAGGACGGTTTGCGTTACGTGTATGTTGCGGCCGGGGAGTTCCAGATGGGCTGTTCCCCGGGCGACGCGGGCTGCCTGGTTCCGGAGAGGCCGCAACATCCGGTGCGGCTCCGAACGGGATTCTGGCTGGGCCAGACCGAGGTTACCCAAGCGGCTTATGAGAAATTGACCAAACGAAACCCGAGTAACTTAAAGGGAAGTGATCGGCCGGTGGAGCAGGTTTCGTGGGGAGAGGCCAATGCCTACTGCAAAGAAGTGGGGATGAGACTTCCTACCGAAGCGGAGTGGGAATTCGCGGCGCGGGCCGGCAGCAGTGGAGCGCGCTACGGAAATCTTGCCGAGGTTGCCTGGAATGCAGCAAACAGCTCACGAATGACGCAGCCCGTGGCGGCCAAGCAGCCGAACGCGTGGGGACTTTACGACATGCTGGGCAATGCGTGGGAATGGACGAATGACTGGTACGACGGTGAATACTATAAGAGCTCTCCGCCGGTGGATCCTCCAGGCCCGGTCAAGGGTGATGCCAAAGTGATGCGGGGCGGCGCGGCGGGCGGCAATGCGGACGGGGTCCGCGTCTCGCGGCGCGCCAAGCGCGAATCAGTATACCGGCTTTACGATATCGGGTTTCGATGTGCAGGAGACTTACCTTGACGAATATGAAATTCAGACTGACCGTGGCCGCGTTTTTCTCCGCGGCCTTGCTCTCCGCCGCTGAACGCGGCGAGGAGATTCGCCTTTGGGCCAAGGGAGCGCCCGGTTCGGAAGGCATCGCGGCGGCGGAAGTCTCCACGCCATCGCGCGCTGCCAAGTACTCCAATTTGCCCGGTAACTTCACCGTTACGCACTACCCATCCATCTACGTTTTCCTGCCTCCCAAAGAGAAGGCCACTGGCGCGGCGATGATCGTGGCGCCCGGCGGCGGACACCGGCAGTTGGTCATGGAGAAGGAAGGCTGGGAAGTTGCTGACTGGCTCAATGAACGCGGCATTGCGGCGTTCGTGCTCAAGTATCGCCTCGCCCGGATTCCTGGATCCACTTACTCGCTGCCTAAGGAAGTCTACGCGGACGCTGCGCGCTCCGTTCGTCTGGTGCGCAGCCGGGCGTCCGAGTGGGGCGTGGACCCGGCGCGCATCGGCATCATCGGCTTCTCGGCCGGCGGTGAGGTGGCCGGCATGATCGGCGTGAAATACGATGCCGGCCAGAGGAATGCAGCCGATCCCGTTGAGCGCCTCAGCTCGCGTCCGGACTTCAATATTCTGATCTACCCCTACTATCGGCCGGGTTCGGCGGGCCCGCGCTCGACGAGCGCTACTGCCGCAGGTCCGCCGCCAGCCCTGCAGCCCATCGTCGACAACGCTGATTTCGCGCTGCAAGCCGATGCCCCGCCGGTTTTCATGGTATGCACGACGGACGATCCGTCGCACGTGATTCCGACGGTGAAGTTCTATCTGGAATTGGTGGCGCAGAAGATTCCCGCCGAGATGCACATCTACGAGTACGGCGAGCATGGCTTTGGATTGCGGCCCACCAAGAAGCCGGGGTCGCCGGTTGAGAGCTGGCCGGCGCGCCTCACCGAATGGCTGGCGGCGCGGGGACTTTCAAAGTAGGATGAGTGACAATCCGGATCGGGTGTGACGTCTGCGCACACCAGCGTAACCCGCAACTTGTTGATGCAGCATGGGGAAGGAATTGGGAAGTTGGCGTGCAATGGCAGATGCATGCAACGCTACTCATTGTTCCTTTTGGCCATCTTTTCGCTCCTGCCGATGCCGGCTAAAACTTCCCGGCCACTCTTCGCCGGTCTTTGGGTCGCCGAGTTCAAAGGTACGCCTTACCTCGCGCTGGAGATCAAACAAAAGGGTTCGCTGACCGGCGCAATCAGCACGGGCTCGGTGAATGCCGACGCAGAGGGCAACGTGTCGGAAGTGGTGGAGCCGGCGGGCCAAAAGCGCAGGATTTACGATGCGCGTATTGACCGGACCGGCAGGCTGGTCTTTGTCACCAAGGAAGGCGGCGGCCAGGAAACCGAGTATCAGATGGGACTCACCGAAGACGGCAAAGCTTCACTCAAGATCGCCGGGATGCCCGTCAATCCCTTCCCGCTGGTGAAGAAGTCTCGTTAGTATCCGAGCCGCACTTCGCCGCTTTTTTTACCGCTCACCGTACCCGTGTTGAACCACTCGAGCGACGCTTGAAACAGGAGTAAATGATTTTTTTCCCAGAGTGCATTGTGCGACGTACAGCCCAAGTCAAGAAACACTTTCTCGGACGCACCGTAGTCAGCATGCAATCGGCGCACTCCTTCCGGGAGAGCCTGCTTGTCGTGCGCCGCCGCGACGAAGAGCGCCGGGATCCGCATCTTGCTTACGACCTCGGCGTTCCATCCTTTGCCGCCGGTTAGCACGTTCGGAGCTCGTCGCACGCCGGTGCCCCAGGTGGCGCCCACCGGATCGGCTGCGAGCATTTCGGCCCAAACCGATTCGCGCGCCGCCATGTCAAACTGGTCCGGGCATCCGAGTTGACGATCCCAGTTGGCGTCGAACTCGGCGCGAGACTGAGTGTTGAACGGAGCGCTGGGACCGGGAGGAGCCGGCGAGCCACTTGCTGCTCGCGGATAGGCGGGGGCCAGCAACGCGATCCGCGCCACTTTCTCCGGATGCTGCGCCGCGTAGCCACCGGCGCGAGGCCCTCCCAGTGACCAGCCCACGAGGTTTAACTTCGCCACGCCGCGCCGCTTGCGCACGTACTCCACCACTCCGTCGATATCATTCCAATCGGACTCGATCGTGGTCGCCCGTTCGGAGGGCACGCCCTCGACGCAAGACGTGGCGGCGAACTGAACCTGCTGCTCTTTGGACAGGTTGCAGGGATCGTTCATCGGCCCGGGGCGTGTCGAGCGTCCGTAGCCAGTCATGTCCATCGCGAACACGTCATAGCCTGCCTTCGCCAAATACGCCATCCAACTGTAGTCGCGCGGTACGGCACGTCGAAGGCGACTTCGGCAGGCGTGCCGGCCCCGTGAATGAAGAGGATAACGCGGTTTTCTCCCGCCGCCCCTCCGCGCAAAGCCGCCCCGGCCTGCACCACTTCGCGCACATAAACCTGCGATGTCTGCCCGTTCATCGATGGCGCAATGGATCGCACGCGCACGTAGTGGTCCACGCGCAGCAGTCTCTGCCCATCGTCCGCCGGCAACAACGCGCACGTGAGCAGAAACAAGAACAAGCGATACACCATTGCATCATTCTAGTCCCTGACATAATGGGAAATTCCCATGGCCTTCATCCACCCCGACTTTCTCCTTGCTACCCGCTCGGCCCGTCATCTTTATCACACCTACGCCGCGGGCCAGCCGATTCTGGATTATCACAATCATCTGCCGCCGCAGGATCTGGCCGGGAACCGCCAATTCGCTACGCTATTTGACGCTTGGCTCGAAGGAGATCACTACAAGTGGCGGGCGATGCGGGCCGATGGCGTGGCTGAAAAATACTGCACCGGGCGTGAAGTCTCTCCCCGCGAAAAATTCCAGGCCTGGGCCAAGACGGTGCCGCACACGCTGCGCAATCCGTTGTTCCATTGGACGCATCTGGAACTGGTGCGCTACTTCGGTATCGAGGAATTCCTCGATGAGAACACCGCCGAATCGATCTGGGAGCGCGCCAACGCCATGCTGGCGACGGACAACTTGCGGGTGTGGGGGATTCTCAAGAAGTTCAACGTGAAGGCACTGTGTACGACGGACGATCCGGTGGATGCCCTGCGTTTTCACCAGCAATTGCGTGCCTCCGGCCTGGAAACGAAAGTCTTCCCGGCCTTTCGCCCTGACAAAGCTCTGCGCGTCGATCAACCGGCGGCGTGGAACCCGTGGGTGGATCGCCTCGCCGCCGCCAGCAATATCGACGTGCGCAATCTCGCCACAATGATCGAGGCCCTCAAGAGCCGGCATGACTTCTTCCACTCGCTGGGCGGCAGGCTTTCAGACCACGGACTCGATACCGCCTTCGCCGATTTCTGCAGCGAAACTGACGCGGCGGCCATCTTTGACCGAGCACGCTCGGGCCACTCCGCCGGTGTGGATGACTATCGCAAATTCGCCACGTTCCTCATGCTGTTTTTCGGGCGTCTGGACGCGCAAAAGGGCTGGACGAAGCAGCTTCATCTCGGCGCATACCGCAGCGCCAATACGCGCAAACTTGCCGAACTCGGCCCCGACACAGGCTTTGATTCAATGGGCGACTGGAACCAGATCGCGCCGCTCGGCGCCTATCTCAACCGGCTGGAAAGCGAAAGCCTGCTGCCCCGCATCATCATCTACAACGTGAACCCGGTGCAGAATTACGCCTTCGCTACGATGGCGGGCAACTTTCAGGACGGGACGATTCCGGGCAAGATTCAGTTTGGCTCCGGCTGGTGGTTTGTCGATCAGAAGGAAGGCATGGAGATGCAGATGAATGCCTTGTCCAACACCGGGCTGCTGTCGCGGTTCGTCGGCATGCTCACCGATTCGCGCTCGTTCCTGTCGTTCCCGCGCCACGAATATTTCCGCCGGACGCTATGCAACTTGATTGGCAACGATGTGGAAGCTGGCCTTCTGCCGGACCGGGAAGATTGGCTGGGGCCGATGATCGGCAACATCTGTTACGGCAACGCGCGCCAGTATCTGGGCCTGGATGGAGTGGTATAAAAGGTGACGGCGATGAACAATAAATTTTACGGCTGGTGGATTGCGCTCGCCGCTTTTTGCACGTTCGGCTTGTCGACGGGCTTGCCCTACTACAACATGCCGTTCTTCTACGACTACTACGAGAAGACGTTCGGATGGCCGCGCCCGGAGATCACCTTCGGGTTTCCACTCGCCGCCCTGCTCACCTTGTGGGTGGGCCCGGTGCTGGTGCACCGCTTCAGCCCGCGGCTGATGATTCTGGCCGGCACGGCTTTTACCTGCCTCGCCTTCTATGGCTTCAGCACGATGACTGGCGACTTGTTCATGTACAAGGTCTGGTGGGCGGTCTACCTGGTTGGGTATATTTTCTCGGGCCCCATCGCGCATCAGATCATCATCTCCAACTGGTTCCGGCGCTCGCGCGGGAGGGCGATGGGCCTCACGTACGTGGGCGTAGGCGTCATCGGTTCGCTCGGTTCATTCCTCGTCAAGCCACTCGCCGAGAAGTATGGTTTCCAGACGGCCTTGCTTTGCGTCGGCATTCTGGTGGTGGTTTGCGCCTGGCCCTTCGCGATTTTCTTTCTCAAAGACCGGCCGTCGGATATGGGCCAGCATCCGGATGGTGTGGCGGCCAGCGCCGAAGAAGTGAAACAGCCGCCGCGTGACTTCCGCTTCCTGATTTCCAGGCCGGCCTTCTGGTTGTTGCTCATCGGCAGCATGTGTTCGATCGGCGCCATCGGCAGCATCAACCAACATATGAAGTTGGTGTTTAAGGATCAGGGTTTCACCGATCAATCCACGCTCAACTCGATCTGGCAGACTGCCAACGTGCTGATCCTATGGTCAAGCATCGGCGGGCGTCTGCTGGTGGGCTGGATGGCCGATCGCTATTCGCGCAAGACGGTGATGATTGGCACTTACGCCCTGGTGGCCGGGACGATTCCGCTGATGCTGCTGGTGCGCCCCGGTGGTGAGTGGACGATCTATGCCTTCGCACTACTGTTTGGCTTCGGCATGGGCGCGGACTTCATGTTGATCCCGCTCATGGCGGCCGATCAGTTCGGCGTCAATTCACTGGCGCGCGCCATGGCGATTATTCTACCCGCCGACACGATCGGGCAGACGTGGTTCCCTTATGCCGTGGCTCGGCTCAGGCAAGCTTCGGGCAGCTACGACAACGCATTGATGGTGGTTTTCGCTATGGCGGCCGTGGGCGCGCTGGCGATTGCATTGTTACCGCGCCAAGCCGGCAAGGACGACACCAGCCGGGCTGTGCCGGACGCGCTGGGCGCGCGCGGGTAACGCGAGGATGGCGGCGGCAGTGACAAAGATCAGCACGGCGAAGTTGCGCCGTCTCATGGACGAGTTGCCATTCAACAGTCATCTCGGCCTCAAGCTCATACGGTGCCACGAAGACGGCGTCACCATTGAGTGCCCGATTCGGCCAGAATTTTTCAACATCCACAAGACGCTGCACGGCGGCGTCACGGCGACGCTGGTTGACGTGGCCGGCGGCCTCGGCACGATTTCTTACTATGGTGGGCGCCCGTGCGCGACGGTGGAGATGAAGCTCAGCTATTTTCTGCCCCTCACGGGCAAGAAGGTGACGGCGCGTTCGAAGATCCTGCGGGCGGGCAATACGTTGTGCGTGTGGCAGGTAGACGTGCACGACGCCAAAGGCCGCCTCGCTGCGGCGGGGATGATCACCTACATGCTGCTCGATACGGCGCGCCACAAGTAACGCTGACCCTGATCAGCAATTTCAGACTTACGGCAGACCACCGTTCGCTGA
Source organism: Acidobacteriota bacterium (assembly GCA_043730365.1). GTDB lineage: Bacteria > Acidobacteriota > Terriglobia > Bryobacterales > Bryobacteraceae > VFZP01. The sequence continues at coordinate 8,378 of JAYTKJ010000482.1, forward strand.
CGCTCGCGGCTCAGTTCCGAGCCGCGACGGTGACGGAGCGGTCTACGCTGACGCTGAACCTGACCGCCTGATGGCTGTGGGTTAATACCGGTTACCGGCTCAGTTCCGAGCCGCGACGGTGACGGAGCGGTCTACGCCGGCGTTGAACCTGACCGCCTGATGGCTGTGGGTTAATAACGGTTGCCGGCTCGACTCAAGTTGGTGCTGCCGCAGCCAGGCTCTACGCGCCGAGGTGGAGTACCCGGCGTGGTGAAACCGCGCACCCGTGACCAGGCGCCGCCGGAAGACGCTATGCTGGAACCGCAGCATGTTTCGCTATCGCATTGCGTTCGTTTTGACCGCCGTTGGTCTCTCGGCATGGGCTTGGGCGCAGGGTGTATCCACTCGCACCGTCAAGCCGATCCCGCGTGGTAAACCTTCCGGCATCCCGTTCCCGACGAATTTTATCGACGTGGCCGCCGAAGCAGGACTCACCCATCCGGTTGTGTATGGCGGCGAAGATCGCAAGCAGTACATTCTTGAAACCGTGGGCTGCGGCGTGGCTTTCATTGACTACGATCACGACGGTTGGCTCGATATCTTCATCCTGAGCGGCACCCGCCTCGAAGGACCAGTGCCGGGCGCCACCAACCGGCTGTACCGCAACGATCGCAACGGCAAGTTCACAGACGTGACCGCCAAGGCGGGGCTGGTGCGGCAGGGCTGGGCAGGCTCGGTAACTGCCGGTGACTACGACAACAACGGTTTTCCGGATCTCTTCATCACTTACTACGGGCAGAACGTCCTCTACCGCAACAACGGCGACGGCACGTTTACCGAAACCACTGAAGCCGCCGGCCTGCTGCGTAAGGAATCGCATTGGGGTGGAGGCGCCGCATTCATAGATATTGACCGCGATGGCGATCTGGATTTATTCGTCGCCAACTACCTGATCTTTGACAAAGAGAAGGTGCCGAGGCCGGGACAATCGACTAACTGCAATTGGAAAGGCGTGCCGGTCAATTGCGGGCCGCGCGGCTTGCCGCCGGACCGGCATGTACTCTACCGGAACGAAGGCAACGGCAAGTTTGTCGATATCAGCGTCACTTCCGGGATTGCCAAGGCGGGCGGCAGCTATGCGATGACCGTGGTGCCGGCCGACTTGGACAACGATGGTTGGACCGACATCTATGTAGCTTGCGACTCCACGCCTAGTTTCTTTTTCCGCAATAACCACGACGGCACCTTCTCTGAGTCCGGCCTCGAGCGCGGTGTCGCGCTCAATGAAGACGGCATGGAACAGGCGGGTATGGGTGTCGGCCTCGGTGACTTCAATCTGGACGGGCATCTGGACATCTTCAAGACTCATTTTGCCGACGACACCAACGTGCTGTACCGGAACGACGGCAAGGGCAACTTCGACGACGTGACGATTTCAAGCGGCCTCGCCGTCGAAACCCGCTATATCGGCTGGGGCGCCACCATCGCCGACTTCGACAACAACGGGCTCCCCGATCTGTTTGCCGTGACCGGCAACGTTTATCCGGAGATCGAGCGAAAACTGCCCGCGTATCCGTGGAAGACGCCGCGGCTGGTGTTTCGCAATCTCGGGACGCGGTTTGAGGAGCTGTTCGACGAGGCCGGTCCGGCGATCTCGGAACCGCACGCGAGCCGCGGCGCGTCCTTTGGAGACTTTGACAACGATGGCGATATCGATGCCGTTATCCTCAACCTCAACGAACCGCCAACGCTGCTGCGCAACGATCTGCCGGCGGGCGGCGCGGGTGCGCAATGGCTGACGGTCTCGCTCACCGGCGTCAAATCCAATCGCTCGGCCATCGGAGCCCGCGTCACAGCGCGCTACGGCGGCAAGGTGCAGGCGCAGGAAATCACCAGCCAGGCGAGCTTCTATTCAGTCAACGATCCCCGGCTTCATTTCGGGCTGGGAACGGCGACGACGGCTGACCTGGAGATCCGCTGGCCCAACGGACAGACCCAGCGCGTGCAGCAAGTCAAATCTGGGCGTATCATCGAGATTAGGGAGCCCTGAGCGCCTGAGGGCGCATGGTGACGATACATGCTCTTGATGCTGGTAGCGGCAATGGCGACGGTGACGGCGGCGGGATTGGCCGCAGCCGAGCCTCCGGTGCCCCTGCGCGAATTGGTTCGCAAAGCCGTGGCAGGGCTGCATCTTGAAGAGGAGCACCGCGACGCCTTCCTGTTCCGCGCACGGACCGAGCGCAAAGAACTCGACGCCAAGGGAAAGGTTGCCAGCCAGACTTCTCATGCGTGGGAGCGAATTGAGATCGACGGTTTCCCTTTTGGTCGCACGCTGGAGCGCGATGGCAAGCCTCTGACTGCCGCTGAACGAAAGTCAGAGGATGCGGCGATTGCGAAACGTCTGGCAGTGCTCAGAGCACCGCCGAGCATATTGGCGAGCCTCGGTGGTGATTCCGAAACAGCGGCCACGCCCAAGCGCCGCGGCCAGCAGGGCCAGTGGTTCCATGAGTTCCCCGAAGCCCTTGACTTCCATCTATTGGGTGAAGAAACCATCAACGGTAGGCCAGCACTTCACCTTAATGCCGAGCCGAAACCCGGGTATCAGGCGAAGAACATGCGCGCTCGTGTGTTCGAAAAATTGAACGCCCAGTTGTGGATTGACAAGGCGTCATCGGAATTGGTGAAGGCCGACGCCGAGATGTTTGATACGGTCAGCGTGGGATTCGGCATGGGCCGCATCGACAAGGGCACGCGTTTCCAAATCCAGCGCCGGTTGGTTTCCGATGGCGTTTGGCTGATTGACTCCCAGTCAATGCACTTTGGCGCGCGGATCTTCTACTTCAAGAACATGCGCACCGAGTCCAGCACGCAATGGACAGACTTCCGCCGTAGGCCGGTCAAAGCGACCGCCGCCGCACCACCGAAGCCCTAAAGTGCCGTTTTATCGGGCGGGAGATTCGATGCGGAAATCCATCGTCTCAGATACCATCACCCGGTCAGCGGTGAAGACTTCGAGCCGGAAGCGGACGTCGTTGCTGGCGCGCCGGTAGACAACACTGCCGTTGCGCAACTGGTCCCCATCAAGCTGAACCACCTTCTGGGCCCCCCCGTCACTGATCACCAGCGCACCTTTGGCTTGGCTGTGAATCGGCGCCGCATCGCGATCCCAACGCACGTGCAGACTGTCGTTTGTAGGCGTGACGGTCATATGGAGCGAGTACGGATCAGGCCGGATGCTGGCCGGTAATTGATTCCGGACACTGAGGGCTACCTGAAACCCAAGAATGGTCCCAAGTAAGAGGAAGATGAACGAGAGCGGAATCCAAACCCATCCGCTCCGAACCTTGGCGCCCGTTTTGACATCGATCTTGGAGGTTGGCAACCCAAGCTGTAGCTCCTCGGACGCGATCGAGGGAGCCGGGAATGAAGTTGTGGCCATGTGAGGGGCTGTACTCCTGAACTGCTGTGACTCTGGTTGCGGCCGGGTCTGCGTTGACGCAGCCTCGGCGGATTCAGCCACCGGGTCACCGCGGTGTTCGGTTGCGGGCTTGGCGGCCGCTGGAGCCTCACCCCCGCCCAGCTCACGCCGGCGAAACGGAAACTCCTTATAGGAAGACTGAGCCCGGATATTGCCGTTCTCACGGATGAAAATTCCGGCCTGACTGACACGCGTAGCAAAAGGCTTGATCAGCAGGCAGATTGCCTGCGGATGCGGAAACATCTGGTTGAACAGCTCCAAATCATCATCGGCCAGACCCAGCCCTTCCCGTGTATGGCTGCGATAATAGCCCACGGCGAAAGTCTGTTTCCCGTCGGCGTGCGCCCACTTGGTTGTTGTTTCGCGGAACCGCTCAAGTTCTTCATCAGAAAGGAGATAGGTGGCGCCGCGGCTGTGGCGGCTGGGGACGGGCTCATAGTCCTCTATGGTCACGACTGCCCGGTCTCCGGTGCGGTCAATCGATCCCAACAGGATCCCACCCATCTCTACACCACGGCGGGGCATCGCCCCGAACCCGCGCATCACTTCGGGCAGAAGCCGATCAACGAAGCCCATGCTGAGTTTTACGACAATGGGTCTACCAGTAATTTCCCAACGATAATAATCCAGTTGGGCGGCAGTTTCGTTTGATGGCATTGGCGGCGGCTGTGTCGAGGTCCCTTTCACGTTATCACCATTCAATAGTCTTCCAGGTGGGGCCACTCGGACCCCTGCCCTGACTATCGGGTCGTTAGGGCGTAAGCTTTAGAGCGGCACTCGGAGATCCACCCTAGAGACGCCTTCAACAGCAGACGAGCGCAGTAGAGAGCCTTAAAAGCGCAAAGGCCGAGTAGGCGCGGCGCCAAACCGCGAGGAACAGACTTGCGATGCCGCGCCGGAGCGAGTCCGTCTTGCGCGTGTTCCTCAAAAGCGGCCCAGGACGCCGAGCGAGAACGATCCCTTGAAGTCGATTTGCGGTCTCGACTGCGCCTCCTGGCTCGTCCAGTCGATGGTGCCTTTGAAATCGCCTTGGCCGAACAATCCCAGTTGTGGCACCAGCGATCCTGGCTTGTCGATCAGCTTTAATACGTAGCGGGCGTTACCCTCAGCTCCAACGGCGAACTTGGCGGGCGGGCCGATCGATTTTAAGTCGAACACCGGTTTGACACCCCACTGGAAGCCGAAGGTCATTGGCGAAACCGGGTCCAATTCGAGCGGACCGACCTTCCTGACAGGCTTCGGCACAGCGCCCAGAATGGATGCCCGGAAGGGGAACGTCTGCGGGAGGCGATCCAAGAGCCGCATGATCTCCGTAAAGCTGGCCGTCGCCGGGTCCACCGGATCATTCCGCACCGGGGCAGTGGTCACAAAGGTTATCGTCTGGCCAGCCGGTGTCAGGGCCGGAATACTTGAGAATGAGTCCGGGGGCAAAACGAAAAGGCTGACCAGAGGCGGCGTCAGCGGCGGCAACGTCAGGGGCGGGATCAAGCGTGGCGGCTGAATGCCGAACCGGGGGCTACCAAGCGTCACCGGCCCTCGCGGCGCAAGCAGAAGCGTAATCGGCAACTGCTCTTCCTCGAAAAGCTTGCCAAGCGTGTCGGGTCCGACTATGCCATCCGTCTTAAGCTGGTTCGACCTCTGGAACTCTACCACCCTGGCGTGGGTGAGCTGCCCAAACTTGCCGTCCACCTCTAATGGGGCAGACCGGCGGATGTGGAAGTTCAGCACGTCTTGGATGGCACGTACGTCTTCGCCTGTGCTGCCCTGTCTGATCAAACGGCCCATTGAAATGCCTCCGTTGCCACGATCTGATGCCTTAACTATACACCCAAGGGTCAGGAGCAATACGAAAGCCCCGGCTCCTCATTGAGAGGCCGGGGCTTGGAAACCAGTGAGGCGTTGATCAGGAGTTTAGAACATGTTCCAGAGGTACTGATTGTAGACCTCGTGGTGATACTGCACCTCAGGCGCCTTAACGAACGTTCCCAGCGCGCGCGGGCAACGGTCCGCCGAAGCGATCTTGAGATCCGCATAGCGGGCCTTGACGTCGGCGCCGAGCAGCGTGGTGGTCCATTCGGCTTTCTGGAAGTTCTCGATGGCTGTATAGATGTTATCCGGCAGGTAGCGTTCGGCCTGGCGGAGATTCTTGATTTTCGCCGTGTCGCCGTCAAGGCCGGTCTTGAAGACGCTGTAGAGCACCATGTAGGGGTTGGCGTCCGGAGCCACCGAACGAACCTCCACACGAGAGCTCTTCTCGTTGCCGATCGGCACCCGAATCATCGAACCGCGATCCACGGCCGACGCCTTAATCTGATTGGGCGCTTCAAAGTGAGGGTCCAGCCGGCGAAAGGCGTTTACGCTGGCGTTGAGCAGCAGGCAGATGTCGTTGCCGTGAGTCAGGATACGGTCAATGAACTGCCAGCCGAACTTGCTGAGCTTTTCCTCTCCATTGGGATCCCACATCAGGTTCTTGTTGCCTTTGCCCATCACGGAAACGTTGGTGTGCATGCCGCTGCCGTTGACGCCCACCACCGGCTTGGGAAGGAACGAAACGCTCATGCCCATGCTGGTAGCCACTTGGCGGCAGATCAGCTTGTAGAGCTGAATCTGGTCCGCCGCAGCCACCACTTCGCCGTAACTGTAGTTGATCTCAAACTGCGACGGCGCCACTTCGGGGTGATCCTTTTCGTTCTGGAAGCCCATGGCGCGCTGCACTTCGGCGACGGTGTCGATGAACTTGCGGAGCGGGTCGCCCGGCAGCGAATGATAGTAGCCGCCGGTGTTCACGTATTCGAACTTGCCGGTTTCATGATAGCTGCGTTCGGCATCCACACCCTTGAACAGGAAACCTTCGATCTCATTGGCGGCGTTGAGCGTATAGCCATGCTTGGCATGCAGTCCGTTGGCATACTGCTTCAGCACACCGCGAATGTCGCCGACGTACGGCGAACCGTCTTTGTCGATGATCTCACTGAAAACCATCACCTTCCCGGAACCGAAAAAATCGGCCGGGGCCCAGTAGAAGGCTGACCAATCCATACCTAAGCGCAGATCGCTCTCGCGCTGGGCGGTAAAGCCACGGATGGATGATCCGTCGAACGTGAGGTTGTCCCAGCTCTTGATCAGGAACTTCTTATCATAATCCAGGGCATGCAGGCGGCCTTCCAGGTCACTGAACATGACCGTAACGGCCTTGATGCGCTTCTCATCGTTCAGATACCGCAGGCGCTCTTCTTGGATCTTGTCGGCTGCGACGCGGTTCTTGCGCTGTTCCTTGGCGTGCAGATTCAACTCTTCCAGCTCTCCATACGAGAGGGCCAGAAAATCGCGTAAGTCTTGGGACATGAATCTCCTTGGTTCGAGCGAACCCTCAGATGAGCGGCAGGAAACCGGCCACCGGGCGTAACGCCGAATTTAAATTATAGCCCTAGAAAACGCCTCCAGCGCACCCAAGATGCCTCGATCCCAACGGATTATTTTATGGGGCTCATCGGGGTTGCCTATCGGGTAGAATCGACAGATGGTACCTTCGCCCGGCGCCCGCCTCGGGGGATACCAGATCATTTCGCCGCTCGGCGCAGGCGGAATGGGCGAGGTCTACCGCGCGAACGACCCGAAACTGGGGCGGACGGTGGCCATCAAGGTCCTGCCCGCGCGCCTGGTTGAGGACGCCGGCGCGCGCGAGCGTCTGCGCCGCGAAGCGATGGCCGCGGCCGCGCTGGACCATCCCTTCATCTGCAAGGTGTTCGAGTTCGGCGAAGACAAGGGCGTCCTCTTCATCGTGATGGAGTTCATCGCCGGCGAGACTCTGTTCAGCAGGATACATGGAGACGGGCTGCCGCACTCCGAGGCGTTGAAGGCCGCAGGCGAAATTCTTGAAGCCCTCGAAGAGGCACACCGCCATCGGTTGGTGCATCGCGACCTCAAACCGTCCAACGTCATGCTGACCCACGGCCACGTGAAGGTGATGGATTTCGGACTGGCCAAGCGGTTTGACCCCGGGGAAACCCTCAACGCCGCTGCCGCTGCTTCCGCTGCCACCAAGACGATTACGGTTGAAGCGCCGGAGCTGACCGCGACGGGTGCGGTGATCGGCACACCGGACTACATGTCGCCTGAACAATTGAGGGGCGAGCCGCTTGATCAACGTTCGGATCTGTTCTCGTTCGGCATCCTGCTGTGCGAATTGCTGGGAAATCCGCACCCGTTCCGCCGCCGTTCTCCTACCGAGACTTTGGCGGCGATTTTGCGCGACTCGCCTGACCTGGCGGGCGGGCTGCCGCAAGGCTTGATGCTGGTCATCCGCCGTCTCCTTGCCAAGCCGATTGAGGAACGCTACTATTCGGCGGCCGAAGTGAGACCGGACCTCGTTCGCCTGGCGGCCTCGCCCCCCGACGACACTCACACCAGCAGGATTCCCCTCATTGGCCGCGAGCCGGAGTTCGCGCAATTGCAGCGGGCGTTGGAAGAAGCGCTGGCCGGGCGCGGCTCGCTCGTAATGGTCGGCGGCGAACCGGGGATTGGAAAAACCCACCTCACCGGGGCGATTCTCCGGGAGGCGAAACGCCGGGGCGCGTTCGCGGCGACCGGACACTGCTATGAAATGGAGGGCGCGCCTCCCTACGTGCCGTTCATCGAGATGCTGGAATATTCCGTACGGACTTCGCCACGCGAGGGGCTCCGCCAACTGCTCGGCGGAGACGCGCCCGAGGTGGCCAAGCTCATGCCGGAGTTGCGGAACATGTATCCGGAGATGCCCGCCGCCCTGCAACTGCCGCCGGAACAACAGCGCCGATTCCTGTTCAATGCGTATCGATCGTTCGTCGAACGGTCGGCGCGAATGACTCCGATCGTGGCCGTACTGGAGGATCTCCATTGGGCCGACGAGCCTACGCTGCTGTTGTTGCAACACCTCGCTCAGACGCTTCCCTCGACGCCCATGCTGCTGATCGGCACCTATCGCGACATGGAGCTGCAAACGGCACGCCCGTTCGCCAAGATGCTTGAAACGCTGCTCCGCCAGAAGCAGGCTACGCGAATGACGCTACGCCGGCTGCCGGTGGGCGGTGTGCAAAGCATGCTGGCCGCGATGAGCGGGCAACCCCCTCCGCCGTCGCTGGCGCGGGTCGTGTTTGAGGAGACCGAGGGCAACCCGTTCTTCGTCGAAGAGGTTTTCCGCCATCTTTCCGAAGAAGGGAAGCTCTTCGACGAAACCGGCAAGTGGCGGCCTGGCCTGCGTGTGGATCAGTTGCAGGTTCCAGAGGGTGTCCGGCTGGTTCTGGGCCGAAGGCTGGAGCGCTTAGGCGGCGATGCGCGCCGCGCCCTCACGACGGCGGCGGTGATCGGGCGGAGTTTCAGTTTGCCGCTGCTCGAGGAACTGGAGAACCGGCAACCCGATGCCGTGCTTGACGCCGTCGAAGAGGCCGAACGCGCGCATCTGTTAACCGCCGAGCCGGTGGGACGCGAAACTCGCTACCGCTTCGTGCATGAATTGGTTCGCCAGACACTGGCCGAGACGCTATC
>JAYTKJ010000483.1:0-14029 GCA_043730365.1 Acidobacteriota bacterium
GTGGGATGGGCCTTGAGCGGCATAGCCGAAGTGCGCCGTACCTCCTCCACTCACGGATCGCCGAATTACGATGCTTCCGACCTGTTTGCTCTGGATGGATTGGAACTTATACCGTGCGCGGGCGCGGTGGCAGGCAGCTCACTCGCCAAAAGCCCAAGTTGCAAATACTCCGTCCCGCTCTTGACGGCTTACGCGACTCGCGTCGAACAGTTTCACCGGATTGCATTCGATTCCAGACCTCCCGGGGGCGTCTGGTACTCCTGGGAGCCCTCCGGCGTTAAAAGAACATTCGCGCCATCCGCCACGGCCAATAGTTGGCGGCTGTCACGGGTGGAAGATCCCCTAGGCAACGCAGTGGACTATGTGTATCGTCCGACGGCGGCGCCCGGCCCGGACTACATCGAAACGATCTCCTACAACCAAACGACGATTCGGTTTTATTGGGAGCCGCGGCCGGATCCGTATTCGTGGGGCAACGGAAAGAGCATGGTAGTTTGCCGTTTCCGGTTGAAATCGGTTGCGGTCGAAGTGGAAGGCGCCATCGCGCGCGCCTACGGCATTTCCTATTCGCTGCATCCCACCTCTGGACGTTCCACGGTGGCAAGCATTGTTACCTACGGTTCCAACGCTACGGTAAGCACCGGCGGCGCAGTTACCGGTGATTCTCATCCTCCGCTGTACCTCGAATATGACGAGGGCGCCGATAGGAGCAGTTGGAGCGCCAGCGGCGAAGCGGCCGGAGCCGCGCCTGCGATCCCCAATCTGCGGGGCTCGGGCATCTACACGTACAACACCGTTGCCGGGCGCGTGGGCCACCACCGCACCCTGCTCAGCGGCGACTTTGACGGCGACGGCCGTGCCGATGCGCTGCACCTCGGCGTGGCCGACAACGGCAACCGGCCGGCGACTCTGACGTTGGACGTTCGTTTGGCCAGCCAGAGCTGGGCGAAAACGGTCGTTAACTTTCCAGCCCCTGGACACTGGGATTTCGTTGAGCCGCCCAGCGACGGGCGCGACAGTTTACTCAGAGCCTGGGTGGCCGATGTGAACGCCGATGGCCTCGACGATTTGATCCTCGTCGCCTGGCAAGCCGTAAACCAGCAGGTGCCCGAGGGTTCGCTCGAACTGTTGCTCGGGGTGGCATTATCCGAAGGCGGCGGAAGCTTCTCGAGTTCGGGTGTCTTCCAGCCCACCGGCTGGGTCACCTCGGGTGTGTGGCCCGGCAAAATCAATAAGGCGATTTTTCCTGAGCAGACACCGCATTGCGCTCCAGGCGATTTCAATGGTGACAGAAGATCGGATTTCGCCTGCGTTTTCCAAGATGGTCTGAGCAAACAGTTTCTGGGAGTGGCCTACACGCGCCAGTCGGGAGGCTTTCAAATCTCAACCCCGATGCTAGTGGCTGACGACCCAGGAACGTTGGTGCCGGGTTCTCTGGTGCTGCCGTTTGAAACGCGAGCTATGGCCGTAGCAGACATGAACGGCGACGGCATGACGGACATCATGATTCTGGATCTGCGCCAAGCCGATGTTGCCGCCTGCGCGGCGCTCGGTGATCCCACGATGTTCCGGTCGACATGCGCGATCGGCTACGACTTGCTGGAGTTTCGTTCGGAAGGCCCGGTCATGGTGGCCCGACCGGCTATTCAAACGACTTGGCCCCGAACCGATTTCCTGCATGCGGCGCCCGGCTCTTTGCACGCGGCGGACCTCGACGGGGACGGACGGGCCGACTTTGCTTACCTGCCCGGCTCGCTGGCCGGGCAGCGCAACCAGACTATACGGGAGATGAGAACCGCGCTCGTCATGGCCGACGGCTCGATCGGTTTCCCCACCGAGCAAACCCTGGCGACGGCTCTATCTTCAGTCCGTGTCGAGTATGGCTTCGGCGATGTGAACGGAGATGGCGCTACGGATATCTTGGTCGCCATGAAGCTGGCGCCCGGGGCGGGCGTGGGGTGCCCAGCGGCGGCATTCAACAGAGCGATCCTTACGCGGGTGATATCGAATGGTGACGGCACCTTTACGCTGCCGGCGCGTTGGGACGATTGCGGTAGTTCCCAGGTTGTGAATGAGCAGGCCTTCGCCTGGCCGCAAGTCGAGCTGTTCGATCAGATGATGACGGTTGGCGACACCGACGGCGATGGGCTCACGGACTTCCTCCTACCTATACAGATCAGCACCACACCAAATAATACGCTGTTGGGTGTTTATGACCGTACTTCGGCTCCGGCGCTCGACATGCGCCGGTGGATCTCCGCCGACGTTTCAGGCGAAGGCCGGGACGACTTGGTGTACGTGCTGGCGCACCAGACGCAAACCTCGGTACACCGGCGCGTCCTGCAGGCGGACGGCACCTATGTGGCCGGCTCCCGCTCGATTCTTCAGTTCGGCAATGTTGGCGGACGCACTTTCAAGTGGCTTGACGCCAATGGGGACGGCCGCGCTGACCTAGTGCACATCGAGTGCCCGGTCGGCCCGAACGGCACCGGCTGCAGCCTGCAATTTGACACGATGCTTGCCACAACCGGTGGGGATCTCCAGGGCGCGGTGACGCAGAGATTCAGCGCCTGGGTGGGCGCCGCCGCCACGATCCAATGGAATGCGGGGGATGTGGATGGCGACGGGAAAATCGACATCGTCGCTGTTGAGAGAGCCCGCAATGTGGCGACCGGAGTCGTGGAAACGTTCATCAAGGTATACCAGTCCCGAGGGGATGGCAATTGGAGAGACGTGCCGCGATTCGGGCCGATTCCGCAAGCGGCGGGGCAGGACATCTCCGACGTGCTCAATTGGCGGGTGATCGACCTCGATGGAGACGGGCGGACGGATCTGTTGCACCTGAACACGGCCGGTACGGGTTATCGTTCATCGGCACTCCTTTCTCGGCCCGGCAACGCATGGAAACAGGTCGAGACCACGGCGAACTTCCCGCCGATTCCGGGAGGTTGGCCTGTTGTGCCGGGCGGCGGAAGCGGCATTCGATGGCACGGGCTGGATGTAAATGGCGACGGACGCATGGACTTGGTCCGCACACTCAAGACGGCCAGCGCGTTCATCGTACACACGTTGACGTCGATGGGTTCCGGCGTATGGTCGCAGGCGATTGCCGATGTCACCGCGGGAGCCCCAGCCGACGCCGCGACGTTCTTCGACCGCTTGGATTGGTACGCGCTCGATGCGAATGAAGACGGATCCGGCGATCTCGTACGCATCGACGGGTCCCTTGCCGGCGTTCGCATGACTGTGTTGCAGTCTCGCTCTGACGGCGAGTGGTCGTGGTTTGAAACACCCGTGGGTTCGCCCACTGAGATCGCAACCCCGAGCCGTCCTGATTGGCAATTTGCCGACCTCGCCGGCCGGGGCGTGCGCGCGCTGGTGCGCGTCGCCGGGCGCCCGGGTGGAACACTTCAAGTGGAACGTATTCAACTGGGCGAGCGGCGCGACTTGCTTACCCGCCTGTCCCGATCGGGGGCAACTTCTACGATCCTGTATCAAGCGTCGGCATTCTTTGCGGAGCCTGATCCGGCGCACGGCTGTGTGTTGCCGCTCGGCCTAGCTTTCCCGGTCGTGTCCAAGGTCACTATTTCAGAAGGCCGCAGCGGGAATCAAACGGAGATGAATCACGGGTACGCCTGCGGGCGCTATTCGCAGCAGATGCGCATGTTCCTGGGATGGACCGATCTGGTGGCGGGCATCCCGGCTGTGACGAACAGGCCGGCAGTGGAGAGCCGGAACAGATATACGCTGACCGATCAATGCTTCGCGCAGCCGAGCATGGCGGGGTTATACGCGGGCAACCGGTACGTGGGTACTCGCCAAATCACCGCCTACAATTCGCCCGGCGCTTCTGCGCCGTTCAACTGCCTGCCGCTCTACACGCAGCGCGTGATGCACGACAACCCGCAGTCTGACGCGATTGCGCTGAATTCAGCCACTTACTTCACCTACGATGAATTCGGCAATTTGGCAGGTGTTCTGGAAACGGGCCGTCCGGAAGTCACGGGCGACGAACGCTTTCACTCCCGAACGTTCAAGTCGAACACAGCCGACTACATCGTAAACTGCATTGGGTCCGAACAGCTCCATGCCGGGGAGGACTCGGCAGGCAAAGTACTGCGCTCGGCCATACTCTGCTACGACGGGGATGCCACCTTCGCCTGCACGCAACCGCCCACGAAGGGTTTGATGACGCAGCAACTGGACATTCGCGAGCAGGGCACACGCAAAACAGACTTTTTCTACGACACGCTCGGCAGCCTGGTTGGAGTGCGGGACGCCAACGGCCACGGAATTCAGGCTTTCCTCGATCCGGTGCAGCACATTTTTCCAATCTCATTCACCAATGCGCTGCAGCGCACGTCGATCGATCTGGAGTGGGACCGGCGTCAAGGTGTAATTACGCGCCGCACGGACGCCAACGGCGCGGCAACCACCGTACAGTACGACGTGCTCGGACGCGCCAAGCGATTTGAATATCCAGGCGGCCGCGTGATCCTTCGGGATTTCATTTCGTGGGGCAATCCGGCCGACCAGCACGTTCTCGAAACGGTGCCGGACGGCAGCGCAGACGGGCTCTGGACACGCCAGTACTTGGATGGCCTGGGGCGCCCGTACCGGATCGAGCGCAAAGGCGCCTCGCCGGGCGAGAAATGGACACAACAGTTCGAATACAGCGATGATTCCGACCGACTGTACCGTTATTCGGACTGGTTCCAATTGGGCACCAGCAAACCAAGGTACCGCACCTTTACCTGGGATTCGGGCCTACGCGTGAGCTCTCAGCGGCTACCCGATGGATCCATCTCCTCCTGGAGTTACGATACGGACGGCACGACCCTTACTACCAGATACGTTGATGAGGCCAGGCTGGCCCGCGAGCGCAAAAACGACGCTTACGGCCGGATTGTTCAGGCGCGCGAATTCGATGGGGCCGCAACTTTGGTCACTTCGTTCGCCTATGACGCCCGCGACCAGATCATCAGCGTCACGGATGCCAACGGCAATCTCACCACCTACGAGTGGGACCTTCTAGGCCGCAATACCAAACTAACCGACCCGAACTTGGGTGTCCGCACCATGACGTATGACTTGGTAGGCAACCTCAGCAGCAGAACGGACGCGCGCAACCAGACGGTAACTTTCGTCTATGACGACTTGAACCGGCTGAAAACCAAGGTCTACCCCAACAACCAGACTGTCACGTGGAATTACGACGAAGCCGGCCACGGGCAAAGCAAAGACCGGTTGACCAGTATTCTCGATCGAACTAGCGCTGGTTGCCCCGGCGGAGTATCCGAAGACTACAACTACGACCAAATCGGCCGCCTCTCGACTTTTCGCAAATGCATCGAGGGGATGTCGCAGACGGTCGGCTTCGGCTACGATTCTATCGGACGCCGCGCGTCCATCACCTATCCCGACAACGAGGTGGTCACCCAAAGCTACGATGCCGCGGGACGGCTCGCTTCGGTTTCGGGTGTGATCGCCAACATAGAATATGACCCGTCGGGCCGGACCACGGCCGTCACGTTTGCGAACACCATCGTGGGAGAGTTTACCTACGACACCAGCCGCGAAATGATCTTGACCGAATCCTACGGGGCTGCCGGGAGTAAGAGGGTGTACGGAGCCGAGTATGTGTATCGCGCCAACGGGTCTCTGTCGAGGTCCCGCCCGCTGGGAGGCGGCACGTTTACTCAGTTTACCTACGATGGCGCGGGCCGCCTGACCGGCACAACCGGAGCTACCAGACGGAACTGGACTTATGACGCTGCCGGCAACATGACAACCAACTCCTCTCTTGGCCAGTACACTTACCTGCCCCAGGGCCCCGCCGGTTGTGTTTCGAACACCGGTGCGGCACAACATTGCTCACAGCCCCACGCCGTCCGCACTGCGGGGCCGTACACGTTCCAGTACAACGCAAACGGGCTGGTGTCGATGCAAACCAATACCGTCACTCGCCAAGTGCGGAGTATCGATTGGGATGAGGACTCTCACCCGCTGGTTCTGCAGGATTTCGACGGAACTACGGTAATGTATGCGCACGACAGTTGGGGCCGAAGGGTAATCGAGAGGCGTGGACAGGATACCGTCCGTTTCTTCGGCGGCCTTGGAGAGCACTCGAGTTTGAGGGGCGCGACCAAGCATTACTTTGCCGGGCGGCTCCCCGCCGCTTCCGAGAATGCACGCACCCGCGTGTTTTACCACCTGGACCGCAGCGGTTCGACCCGTGCGGTCACGGCGTCCGACGGCCATGCTCTGGCGGGCTTTGACTACACGCCCTACGGCGGCACGGTTTTGCCTGCCGCGAACATCGAGCAGCGCTATAACGGCGAACTTGTTGACAACTCCGGCCTGATCTACCTGGGTGCAAGACTATACGACCCTGTCGTGGGCCGATTTCTTGCGCCGGACACGATTCTGCCTGATGCTCTCAATACGCAAGCGGCGAATCGCTACGCCTATGCGTACAACAACCCCGCCAGATTCACCGATCCGAGCGGCCATCAGGCGATTGGCATCGGCGGGTCATTCCAGCCCGGGCCCGGAACGGCGCAGCTCGGCGGCTCATCCTTTGTACATTCGGTACTGCCACCTTTGCCCGCTTTGAATCCGTTGAGCGGCGGCGGCGGTCTGGGCGCGCCGGCGACATTGAACTTTTCTCCGATGCCGGGTCGCGCCGGGGGCTCGGCGTACAGCAACGGAGCAGGTTCATCCGGCGGCGATGACCACGTGTCCCTCGCGCTCACAATAGGCAGCGAGCTCTGGGACAACAAAATGGAAATAGTGTTCGGGGGCGTTACCGGTGCGTTGGAGGGGGTTCTGCCGGCCGGCTGGTTGCTGCCGTTTGATACCGTCCCGGAGCGGTTGAATTTCAGTCCCGATCAAGCGGCATATTTCAACCTGAGCCGTGGGGCCGCTCTCTTTACCGTTGGAATCGGAGAAGTTACTGCCGGCGTTGACACCATGGTGGCCGGCGCAATACCCACGGTCGTCGGGGGAATTACCGTCGAGACCGGTGTAGGCGCACTCGTCTTCGCCGGCGGGGGCGCCATCGAGGCTACTGGGGCAGTGGTCGCCTTGGAAGGCGCGACCGATGTCGTTGCCGGACTGGCGGTCCTCGCAAAGTCGGGGATTTACATCCTGCGGGATCGCAAAGGCGTGATCCGCTACATTGGCAGGACGAACGATTTCGACAGGCGGAAAATGGAGCACGCTGATGGGCCAAAGGCCAAGCCCAAAGGGCACTCCTTCAAGAAAATGTTCGAGGTAGATGATCTCGACATACAGCGTGGACTGGAGCAGATATTGTTGGAATTTTGCCCCACGTGCTTCTGGAACAACATTTCCAGTATGGCTGGCGACAACAAAAAGTTCATGTACCGTGTCATCCAAGCACTCGAGTGGGCCGCAAAGACTGGAAATCCGCTGCCCATACTGCTGAAGTAAGGGAGAACTCGGCGTTAGACTTTGGCGGGCAAGCTCGGCAAGCCGGACGCACTGACTCCTCAACGCAGCGAAAACGCAGCGAAAAACCCGCGGCTAGAAAAACAAGAATGCCTTTTGTTTTGATCTCCGTTTTAGTACCATTGACTTACTCCTCTCCTCACCAAGTTCAACCCTTCCAGTCCAGCGGAGCTACTGCCCTACGATCACGAACGGCGAAATCGCGAGCATCGAGGCGGCACGCCCATAGCGCCGGCGGAGGTCGGTCTTGGCGGCTCGTAGCGCTTCAGCTGGTTCCAAGTGGCGTGACAAGTGGAAGTAGAAGCGCTCCATAAGTGCGGCCGTCATCGAGTCATCCACTTCCCAGAGGGCGGAGACGATGTTCCTGGCGCCTGCCACCATGAAAGCCCGCACGAAGTTGGCCACGCCTTCCTGCCCCTCAATACGCCCGAGGCTTGTGTCGCAGGCCGATAGCGTTACCAGGTCTGCGTCGAGCCTCATAGACGTGATCTCGCGAATCTGGAGGAGCCCGTCTTCGTGTTCGGCGGGGGACGGCGACAGCACGAGTGCGGACCGATCCGGGAACTTGGAGTCAACGACACCGTGAACCGCCAGATGGAGCACTCGGAACCGGTCCAGAGGTTCGCGCTTGAAAGTGGCTTCATTCGCCTCAGAGCGCTTGAGCACTACTGCTCTCGGGCCGAAGGTGGCGCGAAGAGACTCGACCTCTCGCTCGGTCGCGGGCAAGACAGGCAGTGTCGCGGCGGTGGCATCAAACATGCCCCGTGTGGTCCGGGAGCGACGACCGCCATCGTCCTTGAGGACGTCAGCATCGCGAATGCCCACCGCCCCGACCGCGAGAAGGGGCAGACGGTCGGGTCCGTTTACCTGGCGCGAGCGGAGAAGCGCGAGCGTCGTCGAAGATGGGCTGTAGCTGACGGTCCGGGTCTCGGCGAGGTCCTTGCCGTCCGGGCCAAAGAGCACGTCGAACGGGAAAGCGTGAAGTGCCCCGTCCGGGATTACGATGAGTCGTTTCTTCGCCCTGATCGTCGCCGGAATAAGCATCAAAGATAGGCGACGGAGGTGCTCAGCTGGCATGGCGCTTCCACCCTTGATTTGACCCAACACTTGGCGCGCGAGAGATTCCACATCTGCGCGAGGGGGCAGACGGTGGGCTTGGATCGAATCCTTGTCGATGATGATCAGGTGCGACCCTCGGCTTCCGAGGACGTATTCAAGGACGACTTCTTCGGGCCGAAGGCGCCCTTTCAACTCCTCCACGGATACTGGCGCAACTGACATCACATAGTTCGAAGGGGCGGTTTCCTGTAGATCGCTCATCAAGCGCTCTTCCGCTTCGGCCAGTTTCGTAAGCAACTCGCGCCGACGTTGTTTCGACCGAGCGGCCAGCAGCGAGATTTGGATCTTGGTCACCTCGCGGGTTGCGGTGCTGCCGCCATGGGAGATGAAGGCCCCCGGCGACCGAAGCGCATCGGCCGCGGCCCGGCCGCGGGCTCGTTCAATCACAGCGAACGCCCTCTCAGTGTCGTTCAGTTGTCGAAGCGCGAGATCGGTGTACCCTTCGTAAATCTCACTCATGGCTGCAATCAAGGTTGCTCGTAGCCCAGCCGTCGGGACGTTCACCAGCATCGCCTCTACAAGATCCGCTGCCTCTTCGAACAGGTCGGCTGAAGCGCTGGCCTTCCCGAGACGAGCCTTTATGCCGGCTGCAGCGGAAAGTTGGCGCGGCAAAACGTACATATCGACAAGCTGCCGTGTGGTTTCCACAGCGCGGTCTATGGTCGTTTCCGCTTGTTCGATTTCATCCTTCGTCTCATAGATCTCCGCAAGACGGAACAGAGCCGCCGCTGATGGGCGCGGCATGCCCACGCTCTCCGCAGACTCCACGGCTTGTCGCAGGTGGGCAACAGCAAGGTCGGTCCGGCCCTTGGTTGCTTCTCGATCGGCGAGGGAAAGAAGAACGTCGGCGCGATAAACCGTCATGCCTGTCGACTCGACGAATTCGAGAACCTTGGGGAGAATGCCGTCGGCCTCCTCGTTTCGGCCGAGGGCTTCGAGCGCCTTCATTTTCGCCATGTTTGCCATGAGTGGAAACCGGACGTCAGGGTTCTCGCTCGCCAGCTTCAAAGCCTGGTCGGCATAACGAAGGGCGCGGTCATTCAATCCAAGCTCGCCAAGGCCGACGGCGACGAGAGAAAGCTGGCGGACTTGACCCGCAATGTCGCCCAGCAGCATCGAAGTCATGATGGACTCGGCAATGGCCTTCTGTGCCTCCTGGGTGTTGCCTTTGAGAAAGGCGATGATCGACAATTCCGCCTTTGCCCGATTGGCCCAGCCGGCTTCATTCAATTCCATCGCCAGTTGCTGAGCTTCCCTCCAGGTAATCGTGGAAGCCGAAGGGTCGATGCTGAGATCAATCGACGCTTTGACTATCAGGCAACGAAGCCGGAGTTTGGGGTCTTCGCGCACGAGCGGCGTCGCGAGTTGTTCCGCCAGGGATTCCGAGACTGCCGGGTACCCCGTTCGATCTGCGTCTGCGCGTAAGCGTCCGACTCGGGCGTAGAGAGCGTTGCGGTTATCGCCAGCTTTGGTGAACAGAGTCTCGGCCTCGATGAAAATCGGTTGCGCCTTGACGAAGTTGTCGAGCCAAAAAAGGCGGTCAGCTTCCTTCAATAGGTCATTGGCGTCAGGCGCCGCCCATGCCTGAAAAGCGCAGCTACAGAGAGCGAGCAATCGCCAAGGCCTTCTCCATCTGCACGTCAACGCCCTGCCGCGCTGCATCTTCGGAAAAATCGATCTCCACATCGGGTACCACTCCTATCCCTTCGAAACACTTGCCCTCCCAAGTCAGATAGTTGCTGACGGGAATGACGAGACGATAGTCCGGCTCGAGCCGGAATGTTGACCAGCCGAGTAGCCTGCCTGCCGTGCATTGACCAACAAGCGTCGCCAAGCCGTGATCCTTCGCGAAGCCGGCGACGATCTCTGCGCCGCTGGTGGTGTGTTCGTTCACTAGCATCACAACTCGTCCGTGGAACGCCTGCTTCCCAAGCCCTTCGGTCACAACCACAATGGACTTGTCCGCGAACTTGAAGCGCATGGCTAGCCAAAGTAGACTCACCTTGGCCGACGGGATTCGGCGGAATTGCGCAAGCTGCTCGCGTTGATAGCCGCGTTCGGCACGGGGCCGTGTGAGGCTGTACCCGACCGGCCGCCGCTCGGCAGTGAGGTAACTCATCAGACGGAGATTTCCGGAGCCGCCACCAGGGTTGCCGCGAAGGTCGACAATGAGCGATCGGCATTCGCGCAACGTGGAAATCGCCGCGTCCAATTCTCGCGCGAAATCGATACCGACCAGCCCCGGGAACATGCTGACGCTGACGTAGCCCACGCCGGCTTCGGGCGTCGAGCACGAGATGAACCGCCGGGGCTTTCTCCCGACCAGCCGGACGGTTGCCTGGGCGCCCGTCCGCTTCGCCACTCGTAGATCGTGCTCGACGGCGGTCGTTCTCAACACTGGGGCAGAGGATCCGGCTTCGTTTCCGTCGATGGCTACGATGACGTCACCGGGTTCAAGACCAGCGTTGACTGCGGGGCCGTCCATCAGCACATCCTGGATCATCCAGCCATTCGATACTCGGCGGACCGTCGCTCCGGCCGCCTTCTGTAAGGGCAACGTGGCCTCTGATTGTCGATAGAAGCGAGTGGGATGGGCCTTCAGTTCAGCAAGCAGACCATCGAAACGGTGGGCGAATTCCTCGGGCGTGTCGGCCTCCAGCACAAAAGGTGCGCGGGCTTGCGCATGCGCGGTCCAGTTCAATCCGTTGAACTTCGGGTCGAAGAAGCGATTCTGCACGAGAGACACCGCCTTGCTGAAGACGGCGGCGACATCGTTTGTGGCAAGCTGAGCTTTCATTGTTATCTCTCCGTGTTCATTCAATCAGTACTGCAAAACTCTGCCAGGCACCCCTGACCGGGCGAAGCCTGAGTTCGTAACTGCCGGCCGAAAGCACACTTGTGTCCAAGCGCAGATTGAGCAGTTCCACTCGGTCCCGGAAAACAGCATTCCCGGCGGCACTCTGCCGCGGTCGTCCACCCGAGTAGATCGCGGCCTCGTAACGGCCCTCTTCACTGCCAATCGGAAGTTGCACCTGAAGATCGAGCAGCCCGTGAGGCAGCTTGGGAATTGGCTGCCCTGGAGTAGAAATTCCGCCGCGGCGTGGGCTGCGGTGCCGCAGGTCCAGGACTACCGCAATGGGATTGGGCAGTGCAGGTTTCACGGGCGGTGTAAGGACTGGTTGCTTAGCGACGGTGGGCGTGGGTGTCTTGGTCACTCGACTGGCGGCGAGTGCAGCCAATCCCACTACGCTGATGATGGCAACCAGTTTCACGATGTGCCGCGTGCGGGCTGCCTGAAGCAGACTCTCATATTCGGCGAAGCACGGGGAACAATTGGCAATATGATCAACCGCATTGCCAAGCTGCGTTCCGGTGAAGCGTCGATCAGCGACGGCCTTGAGAACCGCTTGACCCGGGCAGTCGCGGCGGTCGGGGTTGGGCCGGTCCGCTTTTGAGGTTTCAGTGGCCAGCTTTACAAGCAGTCTCTCTTGCTTGCGGGTTAGTGGCCGCGCGTTGTCGTGGGCCGGCTTCATGAGAGGTCTTCCTTCCGATCCGGGAGCCCGAACAACGCCCAAGCCGCCTGTCTGAGCTGGTAGTAGAACGCCTGCCGCACCTGATTCTCGGAATTGCCAAATTGCTTCGCGATGAGCTTCCAGGAAAATCCCAACCTGCGGAAGTTCAGCATCCTTTGGGCGTCGGCATCGAGACACGCGGAGATGGCGTCGATTACCAGGCGCGCCTCGATATCTCGCACCCATTCTGGGGCTACCGGACTCAGGATGCTTTCCAAATCCCGGGCAAGTCCGCGGCACTGCAGCCTCCGGTCTTTCCGCACAGCGGCATTGACGCGCCGCACGAACGACCGAATCAAATAGCCGCGCAGGTGGTCGGCTACTCGTTCTTCCTGTTGGAGCCGTATCGAAACTTTGACCGCGACCTCATCCAACATCTGCGCAGCGACGGCGCCATCACGAAGCCGAGTCGAGACGAGGCCGTAGCACCAAGGCCACAGGCGAATAGCCTCGGCGTGAACTCGCTCGTCGACGCGAACGACACCGTTTCTGGATTTGGCAATCCAAAACGGTGGCGTCTCGTGCTGGGCATACCCAATTGGGGGGTGCTCCGGCCGGTCCATTCAAGCCTCCGAGGGACACCCTTGGCCGCTCCATCGAATCCCAGAGCGCCCCTGTAGATATAAGTTCTGAGCGAGGCAGAAAGTTGAAAAATATTTCCGGAATTATTTTCAAAGTCCGCTGAGATAGTCCTCCGGGGCACAATTCAACTTTTTCCGTTTTGAAGCCTTGTTTTCTATAGAGCCGGTGGCCAGGAACCCGATCAGAAGGCCACTCGCAGGAACACCCGAAGCCGGCTCGAATGGAAACCGCAGCAATCGACGGTCCAAAAGAAGCGGGATCGACTCAAGCGTTCGAAAGGAGGTGCCATGTTGAGGTCGGGAGTGCAACTTACGGCATCCCGGGTCGCTGAAAAATATAGCAAGCGCTCTTCGTCCGGTCGGATGCCTGGCATTCCCAATTACGAATGGGACGAGGAACTCGACAACCGGATGCGGGTCGAATGGCTGGCGGGTGGGGTAGGCTGTGCCGTACGCGTGATCCAGGAAATTCGACCCGCTTGGTCTCGTGACGCGATCCAACGTCGGGCGCGCAAGTTGGGATTGATGTCTTGGAGGCGACCGTGGTCGCTGGATGACTTGAACCTCCTTCTTCATTCAATCGGCGGGCGCAGTTCGATCGCTTCGCTTGCGGCGTTGCTGAGGCGCTCAGAAAATTCCGTTCGCAGCAAACTTCGACAGTTAAACTACTCGATCGACGATTTCGATGGCTATCGCCCCAAGGACCTGGCCAACCGACTTAGCGTTTCGGTTCGCCAGGTTCGCTATTGGGTGGAACGAGGCCTCCTTTCGACACTGCATCACCGAATCACTGAAGAGTCGTTTGTTAGGCTGCTGCGAACCCGGCCCGAACTCGTTCCCGTTGACGGGCTGCCGCCAGAGACCCGAGAGTGGCTTCGCAGTTTGGGGTACGCCGCCACGCATGTTTTTAGGGGCGTGACGGCCGCAGAACGAAGTACTCATCGCAAGCCAGCTTCCACTGATCGAATGTCGGCGACGGGCGCGGCCTGACGTTGCGCCATTCCGACTGGCAGTGGAGGCAGAAGTGGATGAGACGGTGGTAGTGCGGGTGGTGGTGAAGCTGGTGCCGAAGGCTCGAAAGCGAACCCTGGGCGCGGGCCTCGCGTGTCAGCGGCTTGCCGAGATCGAGGGCCAAGCGTATGAATGCCGATCGATTCCATGGTGAATATCGCTCGGGATCTAGCCCGAAGTTCCCCCCTCTTTAAACGCGTCTGATCGCGTATGTCCCCGCAGCAGAACGGGTTAAGTCGATTCTTCCATTCCATTGTGTACCCATGTAATTAT
>JAYTKJ010000484.1:0-7453 GCA_043730365.1 Acidobacteriota bacterium
CGGGACCTGGCGCTGGTGGACGGCAGGCTGCAACTCCTCGAACCGCAAGGAAGCCGCGGCCACCGGATGCCCGTCGATTTCTTCTTTCGCTCGCTGGCCGAGGACCAACATGAGCGGGCCATTTGTATTGTGCTCTCCGGCACGGGCAGCGACGGCACGCTGGGTCTCCGCGCGGTGAAGAGCGCGGGGGGCATGGCCATGGCGCAACTGCCTGAAAGCTGCGAATACGATGGCATGCCGTGCAGCGCCATCGCCAGTGGGCTGGTGGACTATGTGCTGCCGCCCGGCGACATGCCGGCCCAGATAAACACCTACCTGCGGCAATCTCCTGCTGAAAAGATCGACCCCGAGCCCTCGTCCAGCCGTTGGCCCGAGGGCGCCTTGAAGATGATCTTCGCGATCCTGCGCGCCCGGGTGGGGCACGACTTCTCCAAGTACAAACGCAAAACCGTGGTGCGCCGGGTGGAGCGGCGCATGGCGGTGAACGAGATCGCGCTGCTGAATGACTATGTCCGGTTCCTACAGTCCAACACGGCGGAAGGCCAAGCTCTCTTTGAAGACTTGTTGATCGGCGTGACTGGTTTCTTTCGTGACCCGGAGGCCTTTGAAGAGCTGCAGCAGCGGGCCATTCCGCAGCTTTTCGCGGGCAAGGAACCGGGAGAGAGTATTCGAGTTTGGGTACCGGGCTGTTCCGGGGGAGAAGAAGCCTACTCGATTGCCATGCTGCTGGAGGAGCAGATGGCCGCCTTGAAACATAGCTTCAAGGTGCAAGTGTTCGCCACCGATCTGGATCCAGCGGCTATTGAAAGAGCCCGAGCAGGCGTGTTTCCGGAGAGTATCGCCTCGGAGGTCTCGGCCGAACGTCTGGCCCGCCACTTTGCCCCAGTGCAGAATACGCACGAATTGCGCGTGAACAAAGACATCCGGAGCATGGTGATCTTTTCCGAACACGATGTACTCAAAGACCCGCCGTTCTCTCGTCTCGATCTCATCAGTTGCCGCAACCTGCTGATCTACCTGGAGACCGAGGCCCAGGAGCAGCTTTTCCGCCTGTTTCATTACGCGCTGCGTCCAGGCGGCTTTCTTTTTCTTGGGTCGTCGGAGACAGCGGCGAGCGCGGCGGAGCTGTTCGCCGGAGCAGACCGGAAATCAAAATTATATGTCCGTAAAGACGATGCCCCAGGAGCCCGCGTCCCGATGCAGCACTTTGTTCCACGATGGGCCGTTGCCCCCACCACCAGCGGTCCATTGCCGCCCGGGAAGGGGGTGGGTGTGAGCAGAGCAAGTTTCCGTGAACTGACCGAAGAAGCCCTATTGAAAAATAGCGGCTCGTCCGGCGTCTTGGTCAATAAGCAAGGTGAGATTTTCTACCTGCACGGCCGCACTGGCATCTACCTGGAGCCGGCTCCGGGCGAGGCCGGCTTGAACATCCTGAAGATGGCGCGTGAAGGACTGCGGGAAGTATTGCTCATTGCGCTTCACCGGGCAGCGGCCTCCGGGGCATCTGTGCGGGAGAGCGGTCTGCGGGTGAAGACCAACGGCGACTTTACGGCCGTCAATTTGACGGTGACGCCCGTGGTAGGCGCCTCGGCTGACGGGCCGGAGATGCTCCTGGTGGTTCTGGACCAGCCGGCCGCGGCGCCCGGGTTGACCGCGGTCCCGGCCCCCGGCGGGACCGCCGCGGATAGCGACCGCATCCAGATCCTGACTCAAGATCTGCGCACCGTCACCGAAGAGTTGGAAGCGGCCAATGAAGAGTTACGATCGTCAAACGAAGAAATGCAGTCCGGCAACGAGGAGTTGCAGGCGGCCAACGAGGAGCTGGAAACTTCCAAAGAAGAGCTGCAATCCGTCAATGAGGAACTGGCCACCGTCAACGCGGAATTGCGGCAGAACGTGAAGGATCTTTCCCGGATCAACAACGACATGAACAACCTGCTGGCCGGTAGCGACATCGGCACGATCTTTGTCGACCATAAATTGCAGATCCTGCGCTTCACGCCCGCTATCACCAAGGTGGTGAACCTGATCGCCGCCGATGTGGGGCGGCCGGTGGGCCAGATTGTCTCCAATTTACCTGGCTATGACCGGCTGGTGGAAGACGTGCAGGAAACGCTTGACACGCTGGTGCCCAAGGAGATGGAGGTCCGCAGCAAAGTGGGCAATTGGTATCTCTTGCGCATCCGGCCGTACCGGACCTTGGAGAACATCATTGAGGGCGCTGTCATCACCTTCACCGACGTGACAACCATGAAGCAGTCTCAGGATGACCTGCGCCTCGCCGATGCCAAGCGCCGCGTGCTGTTTGAGGCGATGCCGCAAGGAGCCATGTTCTACGACAGAAACAGCCACATCGCCGATCTGAACTCCGCCGCGGCGAAGATACTCAACCTTTCCAAAGATGAGATTCACGAGATTGTCTCCGGTGCCTTGAACTGGATCACGGTCCTGCCGGACGGTACCGACCTTCCCTTGAGCCTGCATCCGGTGACAGCCGCACTCGGCGGCAAACAGGCCGTTCAACCGATGTTGCTGGGGATTCGCGTGGCGGGGCGCGAGGATCCGGTTTGGGTGCAGCATGACGCTCTGCCGATGCTCAGGCCTGGGGACGACGCGCCGTTCCAGGTGTTTGCGACCTTAATCCCGGCGGTTCGAACCAGTCCGGCGGCGGCTTCTTCAAAAGGTGTACCTGGTGAAAGACCCGCCCAGCCCGAATAAGCCCTCAACGAATGTCCGCAGCCAAGCTGAGGAGCAGGCCAGACTCGGGAACCCCGCGGCGGTAACCATGCTGCCGCTGGAGGACACCCTGCGCCTCCTGCACGAGTTACATGTGCATCGCGCCGAACTCGAGATGCAGAATGAGCAACTGCGGAGTACGCAACTGGCTTTGGAGGAATCCCATGCGCGCTACTTTGACTTATACGATCTGGCGCCGGTGGGCTATGTGAGTCTCAATGAAGATGGCGTGATTGTAGAAGCGAACCTGCAGGCCGCCCTGATGCTGGGTGTGAACAGAAGCGCCTTGCTCGGCGCCCGGCTAGCGAGTTCGGTGTTGCCGGAGGACCAGGACGCCTTTTATCACCACCGCCGCAGCCTGGCGCCGGATGGCGACCATCAAGTGGTGGAACTACGGTTGGTGCGGAAGGACTCTGGCCCGCTTTGGGTTCACTTGAAGTCCGTCCTAACCAAGGATGAAGCGGGCAGCCTGCTATGCCGCACGGTGGTGAGCGACATCAGTCCATTCAAGGAAGCCACCGAACAGGTTCGGCAAGCGGCCGGGGAGTTGCTGGTGCAGAAGGAGCGCGCCGAGGCCGCTACCCTCATCAAGAGCCAGTTTCTTTCCACGATGAGCCATGAGATCCGGACCCCGATGAACGGCATCTGCGGTATGACCGCGCTTTTGTCGAGCACGGCACTGACGCCGGAGCAAAGGGGCTACACCGAGACGATTCGGGAGTCCGCCGACGCGTTGCTCACGATCATCGACGATATTCTGGACTTCTCCAAGATGGAAGCCGGCAAGCTGCTGCTGGAGCCAGTGCCATTTGACTTGCACAGCGCCTTGCAAGGCGTAGTAGATCTGATGGCGGCCAGGGCCCAGCAAAAGGGAGTGGAACTGATGTTGTGGTACGCCCCTGGCGCTCACCGGCATTTCCTGGGCGACCGCGGGCGCATTCGCCAGATGATGTTGAACCTGGTGTCCAACGCGGTCAAGTTTACCGAGCGCGGCCATATCCTGGTGGAAGCCGAGGTGCGGCAACCTACGGACGGCCTGGCGCGGGTGCGGATGGCGGTGCAGGACACCGGATTGGGCATCGCCGCGGTCCAGCAGG
The DNA here is from genome assembly GCA_043730365.1 of Acidobacteriota bacterium. GTDB lineage: Bacteria > Acidobacteriota > Terriglobia > Bryobacterales > Bryobacteraceae > VFZP01. Next base: position 3,834 of record JAYTKJ010000484.1, read on the forward strand.
GCAGGCTGTTTGAAAGGTTTCAGCAAGGGGATGCGTCCACGACACGGCGGTTTGGGGGCACGGGGCTGGGACTGGCGATCGTGAAGGACCTTGCTGAGTTGATGGGCGGAACGGTCTCGGTGACCAGCACGCTCAACGAAGGTTCCCATTTCTCCGTGGACATTCCGCTGCCATTGGATCGGGCGGCGGTGAACTTGCCGCCGGCATTGAATCTGGGCGGCTCGCGGGCTCTGATCGTGGATCAGATGCAGCTCAGCCGCTTCGTCCTGGGCGAGCATTGCCGGAGTCTGGGCCTGCGCGTGGAAGTGGCTGACAGCGGCGAGGAAGCGGTTGACATGGTGCGGGCCGCTCGGGACGCGGGCGAACCATTTCGCGTGGTGTGTCTGGATAGCCGGATGCCAGGATGGGATAGCGTGGAGACGGCCCGCCGGCTGAGGGAGGCCGGCCAACCGGGACCACCCGGGATCATCCTGATCACTCCGATGCTGGCTAATCATGGCGAGATTCTCCGGTCCGCGGCAGGCGCCTTTGACGCTGGCGTGCGCAATCCTATCCATGAAGTTGATCTGCTGGATGCTCTGCAACGCGTGATTGGCGCGCCCGCCGCCCGCGCCCCTGAGACAAAGCCATCGACGCTGCTACGGCCGACCTGGAACAAGCGCATCCTGGTGGCCGAGGACAACCCGATCAACCAAAGAGTGGCGGTGGCGCTGCTGACCAAGCTCGGCTGCCAGGTGGAGGTGGCCATGAACGGCGAAGAAGCCCGGAGTCTGGCGGCCGGGCAGCGGCCCTACGATCTGATTTTCATGGACTGCCAGATGCCGGTGATGGACGGCTTCCAGGCAACGCGCGAGATCCGCCGTTTTGAAGAGGGCCGGTTGCACACGCCGGTGGTGGCTTTCACCGCCAACGCGATGCCCGAGGACCGCCAATTTTGCCTGGATCAAGGCATGGACGACTACATCGCCAAGCCGGTTTCGCTGGTGGCGCTCACTGCGGTTTTGCAGCGTTGGCTCGGCCCTCCGGCGGTGGCAGCGTAAAATCTTAGGAGTGTCGCGTTTTTTGACAGCTCGTAGGGCCTTGGCGGTTCTAATCGCTTGCCTGTTTCTCGAACCGCTGACCTGGGCCCAGCAGTCAACACCCACGGGCGAGATTCGCTTGGAGGTCAAAGACGCTTCCGGCGCCGGCATGCGGGCTTCCGGCTTGCTGGAGCAACTGGCTACCGGCTCACGGCGCAGATTCCAGGTTGACGGACAAGGGTTGCACACTTTGGCGAACGTGCCGCTGGGGCGCTATCGGCTGGAGATTTCGCGGGATGGCTTTGCGACGCAGTCCATGATGCTGGAGATTCAGTCCGCGGCGCCGGTCACGCGCTCGATCAGGATGGCTGTGGGCGTCTCGTCGTTTGCGGTGAGCGTGGTTGAAACCACGCCGTTGCCGGGCGTCGATCGCAGCGTGGACGAAATCCCGGCGCCGATTCAGGCGGCAACGCAGCGCGACATCGAAGCCAGCGGCGCGCTGGATATCGCGGACTTTCTCAACCGGCGCTTGAACGGGGTCTTCTTGAACGAGGTGCAGGGCAATCCGCTGCAGCCGGACCTGAACTACCGCGGCTACACGGCTTCTCCGCTGCTGGGCACGCCGCAAGGTGTCTCAGTGTATATGGATGGGGTGCGGTTGAATCAGCCCTTTGGCGACGTCGTGAGTTGGGATCTGATTCCACGGGTGGCGATTGCCGAGGCCGCGCTGATTCCGGGTTCCAATCCGCTGTTCGGCCTCAACACGCTGGGGGGCGCGCTTTCGTTGCGCACCAAGGATGGCCGCAGCCAACCCGGTACGGCGCTGCAATTGAGCGGCGGCAGTTTCGGGCGCAAGGTGGCGGAGTTTGAGCATGGCGGTTCCACGGCCAAGGGGCTGAACTGGTATGGCGCAGGCAACATGTTCTTTGAAGACGGCTGGCGTTCGGCCTCGCCTTCGAACGTGCGGCAGTTCTTCGGCAAGCTCGTTTGGCAGGGCCAGCGGACTTCAGTGGGATTGACGATGGCTTATGCGAATAATGCGCTGATTGGCTATGGTCTGCAGGCGCAGCGTTTCCTTGATCGCGACTATGCCAGCGTGTACACGAAGCCGGACGTGACGGCTAATCGCTCGCCGTTGCTGGCGCTCAACGCGCGCCGAATTTTCTCGAGCAAGGTGACGTTCTCCGGCCAGGGGTATTTTCGCTACATTCGCACGCGGATGTTGAATGGCGATCTCAATGAGGGTTCACTGGATCAAGCGGTGTATCAGCCGAACGCGGCGGAGCGGGCGGCCCTGGCTGCGGCGGGCTACTCGGGGTTTCCGGTGGCCGGGGCCACGGCGGCCAACACGCCTTTCCCCTTTTGGCGATGTCTTGGTAACGCGCTGCTGCGCGACGAGCCGGGCGAGAAGTGCAATGGCTTGTTGAACCGCAGCGTCACACACCAGCGCAACTACGGGCTCTCGGGGCAGTTGAGCTGGTTTAGCGGCCGCCGGAACCAGTTCACCGCCGGCGCGGCCTACGATGGCAACAGCGTCGGATTTTCGCAATCGACTGAGCTGGGGTATCTCAATCCGGATCGCAGCGTGACGGGCGTGGGCGTGTTTGGCGACGGTGTGACGGGCGGCAACGTGGATGGCGAGCCCTACGATACGCGAGTCAATCTGTCCGGCCGGATCCACAGCGGCAGCGTCTACGCCACGGACACGCTTTCGGTGGGCAGCGCGTTGAACCTGACGCTGTCGGGGCGCTACAACCGGACCTCGATCGATAACCGCGATCTAATCAGGCCCGCCGCCGGGACAGGGTCGTTGACCGGGCAGCATGTCTTCAACCGGTTCAATCCAGCAGTGGGCGCGACGTTTCGGGCGGCGGGTTCGGTGAGTCTCTATTTTGGATACACGGAGGGTAATCGGGCGCCCACATCGATAGAGCTCGGGTGCGCCGATCCGAACACTCCGTGCAAGCTGCCGAATGCGATGGCGGGAGATCCCCCGTTGCAGCAAGTGGTGACGCGGACCGTGGAGGCGGGCGTGCGCGGTGGCGCCGGCGAGAAGCAGTTGCGCTGGAGCGCGGGCTGGTTTCGCGCGGACAATCGCAACGACATTTTGTTTGTGGCGGCGCGGCAAACCGGCTATGGGTATTTCAAGAATTTCAACAGGACGCTGCGCGAGGGCTTGGAGGCGGACGCCCACACCCGCCTCGGCCGCGTGAGCCTCGGTGGGGGGTATACGTTTCTGCACGCTACTTTCCAGAGCGAGGCGGAAGTGAATGGGACTGGCAACAGCACCGGGAGTGACGGACTGATTGGGATTCAACCGGGCGACCGGATTCCGCTGATCCCGCAGCACATGCTGAAGGCTTACGCCGACGTGCAGGTTACTCCGAAGTTATTATTGAATGCGGGCGTGGTGGGCATCTCCAGCTCCTACGCGCGTGGCAACGAGAACAACCGGCACCAGGCGGACGGCACTTACTATCTAGGGCCTGGCGTTTCACCCGGCTACGAGGTGGTGAACCTGGGCGGGCGCTACCGGCTTCATGCGCGCCTGGAGCTATTTGTGCAAGTCAACAACCTGCTGGACCGGCGTTATTATTCGGG
>JAYTKJ010000485.1:0-13220 GCA_043730365.1 Acidobacteriota bacterium
GCCGGACTACTATTGGTTCGGCACCGCGCATCATGAACTCGGCCACGTTTATTACTACATGGCCTACTCGAATGAGAAAGTACCCTCGGTACTGCGCGAGGGAGCTAATCGCGCCTTCCACGAAGCCATCGGCGATCTGATCGCCATCGCCGCCCGGCAGGAGCCGTATCTCCGGCAGATCGGTGTGCTGCCGGCCTCCGCCAAGATAGACCCGATGCAGTATTTGCTTGAAGATGCTTTTGACACGATCGTGTTTCTGCCCTGGTCCGCCGGCACGATGACGCATTTCGAACACGATCTTTATGAGAAGAATCTGGCGCCCGATCAGTTCAACAAGCGTTGGTGGGAGATCGTCGGGCAGTATCAGCGTGTGGAGCCGCCCACTCCGCGGGGCGAACAATTCTGCGACGGTTGCACGAAGACTCACATCATCGACGACGCGGCCCAATACTACGATTACGCCATGGCGTTTCTCATCAAGTATCAGCTGCATGACCACATCGCGCGTAAGATTCTCAAGCAGGATCCGCACTCCTGCAACTACTACGGCAACAAGGAAGTGGGAGCGTGGCTGAACGAGATTCTGAGCCTCGGCGCGACGCGGGACTGGCGGACGGTTATCAAGGAAAAGACCGGCGAAGAGATCAGCTCACGAGCGATTCTGGAGTATTTCAAGCCGGTGGAAGAGCACCTGCGCAAGCTGAACGCCGCGGCCAAGTAGCGACTAAGGCTGCCCATCTTCAGTTCGGCTCAATGCGGAGTTCGACCGAAGCTCCGAGGCGCCCTGACAATTGAACGTGGCTTATCCGGGTGGATCTGGGATTGAAAGCTTGCGGCAAATTTTTCTTGCGAGGAGGTTGGATACTTCAGCATGGCGCGGCACCGCTTCGGCGTGGCCCGTTTGCGGATTCTCCCAAAGAGAGTGCTCTTTACCTTCTCTGCGGATCACGCAGCCGTGGCGGCGGAGATGCCGAAGGAGTCCTTCAAGCTTCGTGCGACTACAACGAGTTCCTGTTTGGCATCGGGTGGGAGGGCGCGCAGCGACTCTTCCCGCCTGTGCTCCAGGATCAGCGCAATCGCTTCCCGAAGGCTAGCGAGGCATTCTTCCCTGGACGCTCCCTGACCGTTGGCTCCGGGCACTTCGGCGCAATAGGCAACATGCCATGGGCCATCTTGCTCGATAATCGCCGTGAACTCATTGTGCATGCCCCCATTCTAGCGCCGTGGACCGTCAACGTCTGCCTTTGCTAAGAAGGCTGCCGCCAAACCCGGGCGCGGCGGAGGAGCGGGTCCGCATCAACACGAACAGTTTGGCCAGCTGCCTGCCTCATCCCGCATGTTAAGCTGAAGTCTCCCTAACAACATGCAGCTGGAAAAAGTGTATGAACCCCAGCGGTTTGAGCCGCATTGGGCCCAATGGTGGATCGACCAAGGCATTTTTCGCGTCCCTGAAACGGGCGACGCCGCCTTCTCGCTCGTCATCCCCCCGCCCAACGTGACCGGCTCGCTCCACATGGGCCACATGCTGGAGCACACCGAGATCGACGTTACGATCCGCTGGCGCCGCATGCGCGGCGAGGCCACACTTTGGCTCCCCGGAACCGACCACGCCGGCATCGCCACGCAGATGGTGGTGGAGCGTCAACTGCTCGCGCAGGGCATCAAGCGCCACGAACTAGGTCGCGAAGAGTTTGAGAAGCGCGTCTGGGCATGGAAAGAGGAATCCGGCGGCACGATCAAGCGCCAGATGATTCGGCTGGGCGCCAGTTGCGACTGGTCTCGCGAGCGCTTCACGCTCGATCCCGGTCTCTCTCGCGCGGTCCGCGAAGTCTTCTGCCGCCTTTACGAGAAGGGCCTGATCTACCGGGGCGACTACATGGTGAACTGGTGCCCGCGCTGCGGCACCGCGCTAAGCGATCTGGAAGTGGACCGCGAGGACACCCAAGGCAGCCTCTGGCACATTCGCTATCCCGTGGTCGGGACCACTGAGTTTCTCACCGTCGCCACGACGCGGCCTGAGACCATGCTCGGCGACACCGCCGTCGCGATCAACGCCAAGGATGAGCGCTACAAGCATCTGCATGGCAAGACCGTGATGCTGCCGCTGATGGACCGTGCGATCCCGATCATTCTCGATGACCTCGCCGATCCGCAGTTCGGCACCGGTGTTGTCAAGGTGACGCCCGCGCACGATCCGAACGATTTCGCGGCGGGCCAGCGCCACAACCTCCCCAAGATTCAAGTGATCGGCGGCGACGGGAAAATGACGGCCGACGCTGGCGGCTATGCCGGACTCGACCGCACGGACGCGCGCAAACGCGTGGTGGAAGATCTGGAAGCGCAGGGCTTCCTGGTCAAGATTGAGCCGCACAATCTCGCCATCGGTAAGTGCCAGCGCTGCAAGACCGTGGTGGAGCCGCTCATCTCGATGCAGTGGTTCGCCAAGATGAAGCCGCTCGCCGAACCGGCGATAGCCGCTGTTGAAACTGGCAAGATTCAGTTCATTCCCGAGAACTGGAGCAAGACTTACTTCGAGTGGATGTACAACATCCGGGACTGGTGCATCTCGCGCCAACTCTGGTGGGGCCATCGCGTGCCTGCCTGGCATTGCCAGGATTGCCAACACCCGAACGTCTCGCGTGTGGACGTGACCGTGTGCGAGAAGTGTGGATCGAAGAATCTGCAACAGGATACGGACGTGCTTGACACGTGGTTCAGCTCCGGCCTGTGGCCCTTCTCCACGATGGGTTGGCCCGACAAGACGCCGGACCTTGCGCGCTTCTACCCGACATCGCTGCTCATCACCGGCTTCGATATTCTCTTCTTCTGGGTGGCCCGCATGGCCATGCTCGGCATCGAGTGCATGGGCGAAGTGCCGTTCCGCCAGGTCTACATTCACGGCCTCGTGCGCGACGCCGACAAGCAAAAGATGTCCAAGACCAAGGGCAACGTGATCGATCCGCTGGTGGTGACGGAGAAGTACGGCACCGACGCGATCCGCCTGGCCCTGCTCCAAGGCGCCGCGCCCGGAGCCGACATCGTCATCAATGAGCAGCGCATGGAGAGCGCCCGCGCCTTTGCCAACAAGATCTGGAACGCGGCGCGCTTTGTGTTCATGAAGATGGAAGCCTCCGGCGTCGAGCCGTGGATTCCATCGGGCCCCGTGACCGGCCCCGAAGGCGACGCACTCGAAGATCGCTGGATCTTCTCTCGTTTCACGCGCGCCGCCGAGCAGATGAACAAGGCCATCGCCGCCTATCGCTACCATGAGGCCGCGCAACTGGCATGGAGCTTCTTCTGGCATGACTTCTGCGATTGGTATGTGGAGCTGAAGAAGCTGCGCTTCACCGACGGCTCGGGCATCAACGCGGACTGGCGTAACGTGCTGACCATCTTTGAAGGCTCGCTGCGGCTCCTGCATCCGGTGATGCCGTTTCTCACTGAAGAGCTGTGGCAGCGCATCGGCGCCAATTCCACGTCGAAGCCGCAGTCGATCGCGCAGGCGGCCTTTCCAGAGTTCGTCCCCTCGATGGTGGACGAAGGCGCCGAGTCGGACATGGCACTGTTGCAGGACGTCATCGCCGCGGCGCGTAACTTGCGAGCCGAACTGAAGCTGGACCCGAAGGAGCCGCTCACGGGCGCTCTGTACTCGACGGGCCGAGCCTATGACGTGGCGGCTGCCTCGCCGGAAGCTATCGCCAAACTCGCCGGGCTGACACTCGAACTTCATCGCGGCAACGCGCCTAAAGCCGGAGGCGCCAAGCGTGCCACGCCGGCCTTTGACCTCGTGCTGGCAGTCAGCGAGACGCAGTTGGCCGCGCTGAAGACGAGGCTGGTGAAGGAAATCGATCAGCTCAACAAGAACATCATGAGCCTCGAGCGCCAACTCTCCGACGATACTTTCGTTGGCAAAGCACCGGAGCATGTCGTCGCGGGCATGCGCGAGAAACTCGCCGAGTACAAGGCCCAACTCATCAAGAGCCAAGAGGCGTTGGACGCGTTGTGATCGACAAGCTCAAAGTGATGGGCCTGGTGGTCCGGGCCCTTGAAGAAGACATCGGCACAGGCGACATCACGACCAATTCGTGTGTCCCTGCTGAGGCCATGGCCGAGGGCGGCTTCTTTGCCCGGGACGAATTGGTGGTGGCCGGCACCGAACTGCTCGCCATCATCTTTGAACTCCAAGGCGGCGTGGACTCGCTGGAAATCCACGCGCCGGACGGCACGCGCCTCAAGAGCGGAGACAAGGTGGCCTCGGGGCGCGGCCGGGCTCGCACGCTGCTCACCTGCGAGCGCGTCTCGCTCAACTTCCTCCAGCGCTTGAGCGGCGTTGCCACGGCGGCCGCCCGCTATGCCGACGCGGTCAAGGGCACACGCACCCGCATCCTCGATACGCGCAAGACCACGCCCGGCTGGCGGTACCTTGAGAAGCTGGCGGTCGCGGCCGGCGGAGCCACCAATCACCGCATGGGCCTGTTTGACGCCGTCATGATCAAGAACAACCACATCTCGGCGGCGGGCGGCATTCGTCAGGCCTTCGAGAAAGTGAAGGGCCTGCCGTTCCCGGTGGAGGTCGAGGTCCGCACGCGCGCCGAACTCGACGAAGCGTTGGCCTGCGGCGCGAGCCGATTGCTACTGGACAACCTCACGCCGACGCAGGCCAAAGAGTGGGTCGCCTACATCAACGGCAGGGCGAGCACCGAGCTCTCCGGCGGCATCACGCTGGACACCGTGCGCGCCTACGCCGAGGCCGGCGCTGACTTCATCTCGTCCGGCGCTATCACGCACTCGGCCACTTCGGTTGATCTGAACTTCCGCCTCAAACTCCTGTGACACTCGACGCCGCTTGGATCCGCCGCCAGTTTCCCGGCCGGCAAATACATTGGTTCGACTCGATCGGTTCCACCATGACCGAGGCGATGCGGCTTGCCGGCGCAGGATGCCCCGAAGGCACGATCGTCGGAGCCGATGAGCAGACCGCAGGCATCGGGCGGCACGGCCACTCTTGGCATTCCGAACCGGGCAGCGGCCTTTATGTCTCCATCGTATTGCGCCGGGCCTTGCCCGTCCCCACCATCACGCTGGCGGTGGGCTTGGCCGCTCGCGAGGCGATCGCCGAGACCACCGGCATCGAGTGCGATCTGCGCTGGCCTAATGACCTGCTGATCGGCCCGCGCAAGTGTACCGGCATCCTGGTGCAACTGGAGCCGGACGCCATCATCGCCGGCATCGGCATCAACGTCAACCACGACGCGTTTCCCGATGAACTGGCGGAGCTGGCGACGTCCTTGCGCCTCGCAACGGGCCAGGTGCATGCCCGCGAGCAACTCCTGGTGGCCCTGCTCCGCGCTGTGGACCGCTGGAGTCAGCAGACGCCAGCGCAGGTCCTCGCTGAGTTTGCCCGCCACTCCACTTACGTCCGCGGCAAGCGGGTGAGCGTCGACGGGGGCGCTACCGGCACCACGGCCGGCCTCGACCCTCAGGGCTTCCTGCTGCTCAATTGCGATAATGGTCAAACCGTGCGTATCCTGGCGGGTGGCGTGCGACCACTCTAGAACTCCATGCTGCTTGCAATCGACGTCGGCAATTCAAACATCACGATTGGCGTGTTCGACGGCCGCGATCTGCGCACGCGCTGGCGCCTCCGCACTGTTCACGAGCAGACGCAAGACGAATGGGGCATCCTGTTCCGCAATTTGTTTGCGATGAGCGCGCTCGATCTGGGCAAGATCGACGGCGTCATCATCGCCTCGGTGGTACCACCGCTGGACCCGACGCTGGCAGCCATGGCGGACCGGTATTTCGGTCAGCAGCCGATGTTCGTGACCCCGGATACCGATACCGGCCTGCGCGTCCTCTATGACAACCCTCGCGATGTGGGAGCGGACCGCGTGGTCAATGGCGTCGCGGCGTTCAACAAGTACGGCGGCCCGTGCGTCGTCGTCGATCTCGGCACTGCCATCACCTTCGACGTCATCTCTGCCCGGGCCGAGTATATGGGCGGCATTATCTGCGCCGGCATCGGCATCTCGATCGACGCCCTCGTGACGCGCACGGCCAAGCTGCCGAAGGTGGACTTCCGCGCGCCCGAGAAACTGATCGCCACGAGCACCGTCGGCAGCATGCAGTCCGGCCTCTACTATGGATCGGTGGGAGCCATCGATGGCGTGCTGGAGCGGCTCCTGGCCGAACTCGGACCCGCCACCAGGACGATCGCCACCGGCGGCCAAGCCAAGCTGATCACCCAGGCTTCGCGTTATCTGAAGACGGTTGACGAAGACCTCACCCTTGAAGGACTGGAACTCATTTGGCGCAGGAACTCTCCCCGCTAAACTACTTCAACTATTTCACCGAGATCGAGGAGCACTTCCAGCGCGCCCGCGGCACCGGTCTCTTCCTGCTTTCGCCTCTCGATTGGGCGCTCATCGAAACCTGGAAAGATGCAGGCGTTCCGCTCGAAGCGGCGCTGCGCGGCATCACTCTTGCTTTTGAGAAGTGGCGGGCCAAAAAGAACCGCACCCGCAACGTGAACGGCCTCGCCTGGTGCGCGCAAGTGGTGATGGAAGAAGCCGAGCGTATGAAGGACGGCCTTACGGACCAGCCCACTGCCGCGCCGACTGAAGCGCCGTTCACACTCGACGAACTCCAGCGGCATCTGACGGAGGCGGCCGCCCGGATCACGCTGCCGGAACTGGCCGGCGTGCGGGTGTCAGTCGAAGAGATCCTGGCCCAGGCCGAGGCCCATTACGGCAACCTGGAGCTGCTCGAGCAGCGCCTGGCCGCCCTCGAAGACAAGATGATCGCCACGGCCCGAGCCCGCCAGACCGACGCCGATCTGTTCCTGGCCCGCCAGGAGTTGGATGCGCAACTGCGCGTTTATCGCAGCCGGATGACCGCTCCGCAGCTGGCTATGCTGGAGAAGCAGTACCTTGACCGGTGGCTGCTCGAACACTGCCAATTGCCTCGATTAAGCCTCTTCTACGTAAGGTAGCCCCGGCCCATAGGGTATTTTTCCGCTCTCGCTGTCCGCCACATAGTACCGACTGCCTGTATCGGCATGCAGTGTGACTGACGATCAAAGAACCATAGAGGCGAAGCATGAGAAGAGTTTTCACGTTGGTCTTGGCTTTGACGCCACTAGTAGCACCAGCAGCATCGTTCACCCTCGGGGCAACTTTGCGCGCGGGCGGGTTCGGCGACACCGAACTGCAACTGGGTCCGACGGCCGCCGCACCGGCTGTGACCGGCGACTTTTTCCCGTTCTGGGTCGACGGTGTTGACCACGCCTTCCAGCTCTCCTACACTGCTTCCACGAATACGGCGACATTGCTCGCCGATTGGCTGGGACTCTTTGCTTCCTCGGTCAATTGGAACCCGGCCGGAGGAAGCCCCAGCACCGCGCCCCGGATCTGGACGATCAGTCCGGGCGGGCTCAGCGTGACGGCCGAGAACAACCCGCTCACGAGCAGCTCTGTGCGCATTGCAAACCTGCAAATTAGCGGGCCGGGGTTGGGAGTGATCACGACTCCGAGCCTGGTCGCGTCGCAAATCGGCACCGGCCCCTCGACGGCGTCTCTGAGTTCGGCGATCACCTTCACCACTCCCAACGGCCAAGGGAACTGGCGGCTTGACGGCACCATTCGCTTTGCCGGTCTGGCCGGCTTGCTGGTCACTGGCGATCAACTCCGGATGGCCTTCAACGCCCTGGCTGTCGACGCACCAGAACCGGCTACGATGCTGATCGGTGCGTTGGGCTTTGCCGCCCTCGGCGTCTTGCACCACTTCCGCCTCCGCCGCCGCCGACGGGCTGGGAAACTGGCGGCGGCACAGGCCGCCAAACTGGACGCTTCCAGTTAGACGACCGTTCGTTTACGCGCGCGGCTTCGTGAACCGAAAACGCTCTACGCTACGCGGGCACTTCCTCGAAGTGTTGCTTGGGCGCCAGCGGCGCCAGTCCAGGGATGGCGATCCGCAGGACCTCGTGCACGTGCCCGACAAAGTGAAACTCCATTTCGGCCCGTACCTCATCAGCCAGATCGTGCAGATCCTTCTGATTCGCCTGGGGCAGAATGATGGTCTTGATGCCGCAACGGCGCGCCGCCAATACCTTCTCCTTGACGCCGCCGATGGGCAGGACCAAACCGGTGAGGGTGATCTCACCAGTCATAGCCACGTCGGTCCGGGCCGGCAGGCGCGTGTAGAGCGACGTGAGCGCGACGGTCATGGTGACGCCGGCCGACGGGCCATCCTTGGGAGTGGCTCCGGCCGGTACGTGGACGTGCACGCCCCAATCCTTGAACTTGGCCGGGTCAATGCCAAACTCGTGGGCATGTGACCAGATGTAGCTTTGCGCGGTCTTGGCCGATTCCTGCATGACTTCGCCCAACTGGCCCGTCAACGTGAATCCCTTGCTCTCAGGCAGGAGTGTGGCCTCGATATAGAGAACGTCGCCGCCTGCTTCGGTCCAGGCGAGGCCGGTGGCCACGCCCGGCGGCACATTCTTGCGGGCCTCTTCGGGCATGAACGGCTCCGGGCCCAGATGTTCACTGAGACTGTCGACGGTTACCGCAAACGGTCCGGGCTTGCCTTCGGCAAAATGGAGGGCCGCTTTGCGGGTGAGCTTGCCGATCTGCCGTTCGAGGCGCCGCAACCCGGCCTCTCGCGTGTAGCGGCGAATCAATTGCGCCAGCGCATCGTCAGAGATCGAAAACGTCTCCGGAGTGAGCCCGGTTTCCTTAATCTGCCGCGGGATGAGATAGCGGCGCGAGATCTCAATTTTCTCTTCCTCGGTGTAGCCCACCAAACGAAGCAGTTCCATGCGATCGAGGAGCGGGCGCGGGATCGACTCCAGCCCGTTGGCCGTCGTGATAAACATCACCTTGGACAGGTCAAACGGCAGGTCAAGATAGTTGTCGCGGAAGCTGTTGTTCTGTTCCGGATCGAGAACTTCCAGGAGCGCCGAAGAGGGATCGCCCCGATGGTCCCGCCCCAGCTTGTCGACTTCGTCCAGCAGGATGACCGGGTTGCGCGAGCCAGCTCGCCGCATAGCCTGAATGAGCCGGCCGGGCATGGCTCCGATATAGGTGCGGCGATGGCCGCGGAGCTCGGCCTCGTCATGGAGACCACCGAGCGAGAAGCGCTCAAACTTGCGGCCGAGCGCGCGCGCGATGGACTGGCCCAGCGACGTCTTGCCCACGCCAGGAGGGCCGACCAGGCACAGGATGGGCGCCTTGGCGAGCGGGTTCATCTTGAGCACGCCGAGATGTTCGAGAATGCGTAACTTGATTTCTTTTAGACCGAAGTGGTCCGCCTCGAGTACGTCCCGGGCGTGCGCAATCTCCAGGTTGTCGTCGGTGGAGATCCGCCAGGGAAGTTCGAGCACATACTCGATCCAAGTGCGCGTGACGTTGTGGTCTGGCGAACTCTGCGGGAGCCGCTCCAGGCGTTTTAGCTCGCGCTCGGCCTCCTTGCGAATGTCGTCGGGGAGATCGGCCTTGACCAGCCGCTCGCGGAGTTGCGCGACGTCATCGCTCTCAGCACCCTGCTCGCCCAGCTCGGTTTGGATGGCGCGCATTTGCTGGCGGAGCATGTACTCTTTCTGCTCCTTGGACATTTCGTCGCGGGCGCGCGTGTTGATCTTGTTGCGAATCTCCAGCACCTGCAACTCATGCGAGAGGTAGTTGTGCAGCAGCCGGAACGCGTCGGCCACGGTCTGCGCTTCCAGCAGCGTCTGCTCCTTCTGCAGGTCGAGTGAAAAAAGTGAGGCCAGCAGGTAGACCAAGCGCATCGGCTCAGCATCATCTTCGGCCAATTGCTGAATCTCAAACGGCACCTGGGTCTGCGCCAGCTCCACTGATTTGTTGGCGATTTCCACCACTGAGCGGCGCAGCGCCTCCACCTCCGGCGTATGCTCATTCGGCACCGGCGCCATCTGCACGCGGCCGGATAGGTACGGCTCGGTCTCCTCAATCTTGAGGATCATGACCCGCTCGATGCCCAGCACCAGGATTTCAATCAGGGTGCCACTGGGGCGATTGATTTTGCGAATGACGGCTTTGGTGCCGTAAGTGTACAGGTCGTTTTGCGAGGGGTTGTCTACCGACGAATCACGCTGGCTGACCAGCACGATCTCTTTGTCTTCGGTGGCCAACGCGGCTTCGACGGCAGCCAGCGAGCGCGGCCGGCCCACCGATAGCGGAGTAACCAAGTACGGCAACAGGGCCGTATTCTTCATCGGCAGGATCGGCAGCGTCTGGATCTTATCTTTGTTCACACTCATATTGACGGGTCCCCGGGCAATTCGGATTCATTTTGGCAGTCAATGCTGCGTCTCGGCCACCAGTTCGGCGGCGGTTTCAAAGCGCAGGCCACCGCCGCTTTGGTTGACGTCCACCAGGACGCGTTGATGGCCGGCGACGCGGCCTTCGAGAATCAGCCGAGCCAGCGGTGTTTCGATCTCGCGCTGGATGGCGCGCTTGAGCGGCCGGGCGCCGTAGATGGGCTCGTAACCCACCTGCACCAGGTGCTTGCGGGCAGCGGCCGAAAGCTCGATCGCGATGTGGCGCTCGGCCAGACGGGCTCGCAAACCGGACAACTGGATCTCGACGATCTTCTCCAGATGCGCTTCATCGAGCGAATGGAAAACAATGATCTCGTCGATGCGGTTTAGGAACTCCGGCCGGAAATGGGTCCGTAGGTTCGCAGGCGGCAAGTTCGACGTCATCACGATCATGGTGTTCTTGAAGTTCACCACTCGGCCTTGACCATCGGTCAGGCGGCCGTCGTCCAGCACCTGGAGCAGCACATTGAATATGTCCGAGTGAGCTTTTTCCACTTCGTCGAACAGGATAACCGAATATGGGCGGCGGCGCACGGCCTCGGTCAACTGCCCACCTTCCTCAAAACCGACGTAGCCGGGAGGCGCCCCGATGAGGCGGGACACGTTGTGCTTTTCCTGGTACTCGGACAGGTCGATCCGGATCATGGCTTGCTCGTCGTCGAAAAGCGAAAAAGCGAGCGCGCGGGCCAGTTCGGTTTTGCCGACTCCGGTGGGGCCGAGGAACAGAAAGCTGCCGATGGGGCGCTTGGGATCCTTCAATCCCGATCGCGCGCGCAGCACAGCTTCGGCAACGGCTTTGACGGCTTCGTCCTGCCCGATGACGCGCAGGTGCAGGTCGTCTTCCAGCCGCAGGAGCTTATGCATCTCGCCTTCGAGGAGCTTGGCAAGCGGCACACCGGTCCACCGCGAGACGATCCCGGCGATGTCCTCTTCGTCCACTTCCTCTTTCAGCAAACGAGGAGCTTTGCTCTCCGCCATACGGGCTTGTTCGGCCTTGATCTGCCGGTCCAGTTCATTGAGGCGGCCGTATTTGAGTTCGGCGGCCTTGTTCAAATCGTAGGCGCGCTCGGCCTTCTCGATCTCCGTGCGGGTCTGCTCAATCTGCTCATGCAAGCCGCGGAGGCGCTGCACGGATTCCTTTTCGGTCTGCCAGCGGGCCTTGAGGGCCATGGAAGTATCGCGCACCTCGGCCAGCTCTTTCTCGAGTTTGGTCAGCCGGTCCCGAGACGCCTGATCGGTCTCCTTCTTGAGGGCCTCGCGTTCGATCTCGAGCTGCATGGAGCGGCGCATGGCCTCGTCCAGTTCGGCAGGCATCGAGTCGATTTCCGTGCGCAGCCGCGCGCCCGCCTCATCCATAAGGTCGATCGCCTTGTCGGGTAGAAAGCGGTCCGAGATGTAGCGGTTGGAGAGGACCGCGGCTGCGACGATGGCGGTGTCCTTGATGCGCACCCCGTGATGAATCTCGTAGCGCTCGCGGAGGCCACGCAGGATTGAGATGGTGTCTTCCACCGTGGGCTGGTCTACCAATACGCTCTGAAAACGGCGTTCGAGCGCGGCGTCCTTTTCGATATGCTGGCGGTACTCGTCCAGCGTGGTGGCGCCGATGCAGTGCAGTTCGCCGCGGGCCAGCATGGGCTTGAGAAGATTGCCGGCGTCCATGGCGCCCTCTGCCTTGCCAGCGCCGACCACCGTGTGCAGCTCGTCGATAAAGAGAATGATCTCGCCCTCGCTCGATTGGACTTCTTTGAGGACCGCCTTGAGGCGCTCTTCAAATTCGCCGCGGAACTTGGCGCCGGCGATGAGCGCGCCCATGTCGAGTGAAACGATCTTGCGGTTCTTCAATCCCTCGGGCACGTCGCCGCGGACGATGCGCTGGGCCAAGCCCTCGGCGATGGCCGTCTTGCCGACGCCGGGTTCACCGATCAGCACCGGATTGTTCTTGGTGCGGCGAGACAGAATCTGGATGACGCGGCGAATCTCGTCGTCGCGGCCAATCACCGGATCGAGCTTGCCTTGACCGGCGAGTTCGGTCAAGTCTCGCCCGTAGCGCTTGAGAGCCTCGTAGGTGGTTTCAGGGTTCTGCGAGGTCACGCGCTGATTGCCGCGGATCTCCTGCAGGGCCTTCATGAGCTTGTCGCGCGTGAGTCCGGATTCCTTGAAGAGCTTGCCGGTGAAGCCGCCGTCTTCGGCCATGGCGAGGATGACGTGCTCAACCGAGACGAAATCGTCCTTCATGCGCTTGGCTTCCGCCTCGGCTTTTGTGAAGGCCTGGCCAAGGCGGGCGGTGACGTAGAGCTGATCGGCGGGCTGGGCTCCCATGGTGACCTTCGGCTGACGCTCCAACTCCTGGGCCACGCGGCTGTGGAGTTGCTCGGGCTTGGCCTCGGCCTTGATCAGGAGCGAGGGGGTGAGGCCGCCGTCTTGCTCAAGCAGGGAGAGGAATAGATGCTCCAGATCGATCTGCTGGTGCGAGAGCGCGACGGCTTTGCTTTGGGCTTGACGAACGGCTTCTTGGAGCTTTTCTGTGAACCGGTTGATATCCATCCTGGCTATTTCCTTTAAGCACACGATACCACGTCCCGTAGCGGTTGTCACTAGATCTTAGCGTATCACTATCAACTTTATTGCGTGTCAGGCTCGTGGCGACTAAAAAAGTGTCGAATTCTGTCGAGGAGACGGTGCCTGGTCCAACTCGTATCGTAGCGGCTCTCCTCGTTCAGCGCGCGAGGTAGAGTCTCTATACCAATGAAAAATAAATAGATATTATTTGTGCTGCGACGTAAATGCATAAGTTCTCATCGCCCGCTTCCGGCGCGGAGGCCGGGGCGAGGAGGAAGGCTGACCCGGAAGCGGCGTGAGAACGGGCGTTGAACTGAAACCG
>JAYTKJ010000486.1:0-7933 GCA_043730365.1 Acidobacteriota bacterium
CCTGCTGTTTTTCGCCACGACGATCAATTACCTGGACCGCATTCTGCTCGGCTTTCTGCTGCCGGCGATTCGCCAGGAAACCCACATCACCGATCAGGAATACGGCTACATCACTGGCGCCTTCCAGGTGGCCTACACGATCGGCTTCCTGATCGCCGGCAAGTTCATTGACCGCATCGGCACGCGCGTCGGCTACGCGGTGGCGCTGGCGTGGTGGAGCATTGCCGCCGGACTGCACGCACTGTCGGCGGGCGCGGTATCACTCGGCGGATGGCGCGCGTTGCTCGGGCTCGGCGAAGCCGGCAACTTCCCGGCGGCCATCAAGGGCGTGGCCGAGTGGTTCCCCAAAAAAGACCGCGCGTTCGCCACCGGGATTTTCAATGCGGGCTCGAACGTGGCATCAATGATCGGGCCACCGATGTTTGCCGCGATCAATCAAGTCTACGGCTGGCGCGCCTGCTTTCTCCTCACCTCCGCCCTGGGCGCGGTCTGGCTGGTCTTCTGGCTCACGATGTACCACACGCCGGAGCTGCACCCGTCCGTCGAGCCCGCAGAACTCGCCTATATCCGCGCGGACGCGGCCAGCGACGCCAATGCGCCCAAGCTCAGTTGGGGCGACGTCTTCAAATACAAACAAACCTGGGGATACGCGATTGCCAAGTTCCTGACCGATCCGGTCTGGTGGTTCTATCTATACTGGGTGCCGCCCTACTTGTTTGACGTGCGCCACATGGATCTCAAGCAGATTGGCTGGGCGCTGCCGGTTATCTATCTGATGGCGGACTTTGGCAGCGTGGGCGGCGGTTGGCTCAGTGGTTTCCTGATGCGGAAAGGCTGGCCCAACGGGAAGGCCCGCAAAGCCGCGATGGGGCTATGCGCAGGCTTAATGCCGCTGGCAGCGTTGGCCGTGCTGGCTGACGGCCCGGTGCTGGCCATCGGACTCATCAGCATCGCCACGGCGGCGCACCAAGGTTGGTCCGCCAATCTCTACACGACCGCGTCTGACGTGTTCCCGAAAGCCGCCACGGCCTCGATCACCGGCATTGGCGGCTGTTTTGGCGGGCTTGGCGGCTTCCTGTTTTCCGCCGTGATCCCCGGCTATGTCGTGACCCACTTCGGTTACAAGCCGATGTTCCTAATGCTAGGCGCGTTCCATCTCACCGCGCTCATCTTCGTGCACAAACTGCTGGGCGACATGCGCCCGCTCGAGGAGAAATCTGTCCGATGAAGCCCACCGTTCTGCTGCTGATCCTCCTCCTCTCGCCCGGACTCAATGCGCAGGACTGGCCGCAGTTGCTCGGCCCCGGCCGCAATCTCACCTACACCGGGCCGTGGTCTGAAGAATCCGCCTTCACGCGAGTGTGGACCAAGCCCATCGGCGAAGGCTTCAGCTCTCCCGTGATTGCGCAAGGGCGGCTGCTTATTTTTCATCGCCAGAACAATCGCGAGATTCTGGATTCACTGGACCCGGCCACTGGCAAAAGCCAATGGTCTTACTCATACCCAACCGGCTATCGCGATGACTTTGGCTTCAGTGAAGGCCCTCGCGGCACGCCAACGGTGGATGGCGATCTTGCCTATACTTACGGCGCCGAAGGCACGCTGAGCTGCGTGAACGTCAAGACCGGCGTGAAGGTGTGGCAGCTCGACGCGCGCCAGGCATTCGGCGTGCGCAAGGAGTTCTTCGGCACCGGCTGCTCGCCGCTGATCGACGGAGACCGCTTGCTGATGAACGTCGGCGGCGCGGCGGGAGCGGGAATTGTCGCATTAGACAAACTCACAGGCAAGACGCTCTGGAAAGCGCTGTCGCACGAGTCCGGCTATTCATCGCCGATCGCGGCCACCATCGGCGGCGTCCGTCATGCGCTGTTCTTCACGCGCGAAGGGCTGGTGGATGCGGACCCGGCCACCGGGCGAATCCGGTTTGAACAACGTTGGCGGGCGCGCATGGCTGCCTCGATCAACGCCGCTGTGCCGATCGTGGTGGGTGATGAAGTCTTCATCTCGTCAAGCTATGGCAGGGGCGCGGCGCTCTGGAAGATTCAGGGCGACAAGGCCACGCAAGTCTGGTCCGGGGATGAGTCGATTTCGAGTCACTACTCCACCAGCGTCTACAAGGAAGGGTACCTCTACGGGTTCCATGGCCGGCAGGAACAGGGTCAGGAATTGCGCTGCATCGAATGGAAAACCGGGAAGGTGAAATGGAGCGAGTCCGGCCTCGGCGCGGGCACGGTGACGCTGGCCGGTACCCACCTTTTCGTGCTGAAGGAAAATGGCGAACTTGTCGTCGCGCCAGCCAGCCCCAAGGGATTCCGGGCCGTGAAAAAAGTAAAGGTGGTTGAACCTACGTTGCGGGCTTATCCGGCTTTGACGGCCGGGCGTCTCTACGTCAGGACCGACAACTCACTAACCAGCGTGCGGATCGATTAAATATCGGGGGGCCGGACGACAACCAGGTTTCCCAGGCCGATCAACTGTCATACGGTATTGGGCAAACACACAGGCGCGAAGTATAGGGCAACGCGACTGGGCGACCGTTGGAACCCTTGTGAGATCCCAAAAACAGCAATCGAACAAAACCGAGTTCACCGGCGAAGAGACTGATAGGGCAGAGACACTCCGCGCAGTGATTTGACCTGGGGCCGCCATCGACCCCCACCTGCGAGTAATGTAGCATCCCGGTCGGGGGGCGCGTCAATCCCTTTTTCGCTGTTTGACAAAAGAAAAACGTTACATGGTGAGAAGAATTTACCGGCCGTGACTGACGCTGTGAGCATGGCTACTAGTACTAGGCCAGGGTCGGGACCGGTGGCGTCCTGGACCAGGTGAGCTGTGGCCGGTACAGTTTGGTGCTTTTTCGAGTTGGTCAATCGCGTGCAAGTCCTGACTCATCTATGAATTCCTCACTAATACACCTGCAACCAGCGCTCTCGCCGGCGCGGGACGCGCGAGTCAGCGCGCCGCAACCCCAGATACGGCGCGAACCAGGTTCGGTTGTCGTGCTCGCCGCGCCCGGGGAATTTCACATGTGGGCCGATAATGGCGATGGTCATCGAAGAGTGCGCGAAGTGTATCGACGCCGTCAGCCGGGCGGGCGTGTGGTGCTCACCTCCGAGTGAAATATGCTGTCGCAGCTAAGACTGCATAGCGGCGGACCCAGGTCACGGCCGCGCCATTGAGTAACAAGGAACCAACAGAATAGTACTTCCCGTGGGGTGTTTATGCCGATTCTCACTTATCTCTATTGACATTGACGAAGGGAGGGGATGCGCCTTACTCGCTGGAATAGATGCGACAACGCTGTTATTCTGCCGTTGTGGCCACCCTTGACCCCTACCGTGCGCCGGGCGCTGAGCTGGCTTGCGATCGCCCTGATCGGCGTTACTTCGGCTGTTGCTCAGCAGAACCGGCCCGATGACGTGGCCGTCGAGCGATTCTTCCCCCAGTGGATCACCGATGAGTCCCAGCGCGAGTTCGAGCAGGGCGGGAATAGCCCAATTCGCGAGTTTAGCTATGAGGACTTCGACCTTCAACGGCACTGGTGCAAAGAACTTCGTGGTCGCGGTCTATTCGAATGGTTTTCGGGCCGGGGTCGCTGTCCTGCATCGATCGGCAAGGTAGAGGTGGTCGTCGAAATGGCGACCGCTCGCGGCAATCAGGTGATGTGGGTTCTCAAGTGGGATGCGATCACGCTGTCATCGATCGGGCCTGAACTTGAACCGGGCACTACTGATCTCTGCAACGCAGACTTGGTCGACCTTGATGGCGACGGCAAGCTGGAGGCGGTGAATTCGGCGGGCTATGCGGGCCAAGGTCCTCATGATCCGAACGCGGAAGACCGCTGGGAGATCTCTCGCCTGGGCGCTAGCGGTAAGTACTCGCCGGAGTCATCCTACGCGCTACACTTCGATGCTTCTCAACGTTTTGCCGGAGCACCGAAGGGCGAGGAACGGGAATTCGTAGTGGGCCAGGCCGGACCTGGCTTTCGGCTTCGCGTGGTAAACGGCCCGTTCGGACGGGCGAGGGTCAGTTCCGCAACGATCAGGCTCAACGGCGCTGTCGTCGCGGGCCCCGATAGATTCGGCCAGAACGTCGGCTACATCACTCTGCCGGTCACGCCACAAACAATTAACACGATGACAGTGAAGGTGAATGGCGCACCCGGTGGCGAGATTCTGGTAGCGCTGCTCCCGCCCGGTTCTCCGTATTGAACTGCGACAGGAGGCTAGCGCAGCGCCGCGAGTAATCCGCCGGTCCGCTCCAGCAGCGCAAAGCGGGCGCGTTCAAGAGCGGCCTGCGTCCCGAAGTACGCCATCCATTTTTCCTGCTCGGCCAGACGCAGTTCCTCCACTTGCTTGAGCGTGGCCCGCCCTTCCTCCATGCGCGCCAGTTGAACCGAGAGCAGCTCGCGCGCCACGTCCAGATCGAGCCGTGCCACGTGACGGGCGGTGTCGGCGGTGCGCAAGTCGCGATACCGGCGTTCGGTTTCCAGCGTGAGGCGGCCGCGTGTTTGCTCCAGTTCGATCCGAAGCTTGGCGCCATCGGCATCGGCCTTGGCCGCCAAAGCATTCGCCGCCGGGCTGAGCCACAGCGGAATCTGCATCGACATCCCGAGTTGCCCGTTGTGGCGCTGGAATTTGCGGAAGAAATCTTCGTAGTTGTTGAAGCGGCCCAGCATGGCGTACTGCGCCACCAGATCCATCTGCGGATAGCGGGATGAGCGCTGCGCCTGCGCCTCCAGCCCCTTGGCCGCCAAAGCCGATTCAAGCCGGCGAATCTCTTTGTTGTCAGAGGCGGCGAGACGCACGGCTTCCGCTTCGTTCTCGGGGATCGCCACCGCCTCGCGCTCTTCGATGGCCGCGCGCACGCGGTCTCCGGCTGGATAGCCGAGGATCAGCGCCAGTGAGCCCTCGGCGTAGTCGCGCTCGGCTTCCATGGCCCCTACGCGTTGCTCCGCTTTGGCTACTTCGAGAGCCGAGCGCTTGGCTTCAACCGCGAGTTCCCGTCCTTCGGCCACCCGCGCCTTCACGATCTCATCCAGCTTGCGCGCGCTCTCGATCTGCCGCCGCGCCATCTCCGCCATCCGGGCCTTTCGCTCTGCATCGAGGTACATCTCCACGGCGCCAAATACGGCGGCCTCGCGGCGCTGCGCACCTTCAATCGATGCTCCGCGCGCGGCCTCACGCGCCTGCTTCACTTCGAACTGCTGCTTGCGGTTGTAGATTGACGCCGAGCCGCGCGCCTCAAAGACGCTGGGAGCCGAGCCGCCGATCATGGGAAACCCGAAGGCCTTGCCCAGCCCGCTGCCGACGTAGACCTTCGGCGTGTAAGGATCGCGTGACACCTCCACATCGCGCGCGGCTTTCTGCTCATCCAGCCGCGACAACAGCGCGTCCGGACTCTGGATCATCGCGCGCTCAGCCGTTTGCTTGAGCGTCAGCGTGTGCAGTTCGGCGTGGAGACCGAACGGCAATAGCAGCATCGGCAGCAACTTCATGGTGGTTACTCCTTCTTAGTCATTCGTAGCGAAGCGCCTCGGTAGGATTCATGCGCGAGGCGCGGCTGGCGGGGAGAATTCCAAAAACGACCCCCTCGAGAAGCGAGACCGAAAAAGCGATGGCCACGGCGATCCAGGAGACAGGGATGGCGACGCCTGCCAACACCCGCGCGCCTACCGGCACGGCGAGGCCAATTAGAATCCCCAGGATGCCGCCCGAGAGGCTGATCAGCACCGCCTCGGTGAGAAACTGCAGCAACACGGCCTGACGCGGTGCGCCCAATGCCATGCGCACTCCGATCTCGCGTGTGCGCTCGGTCACCGTCACCAGCATGATGTTCATGATGCCGATACCGGAGATGATGAGCGCGATAGCGGCCACCAGCACCAGCACGATCGATAGAATCGTCGTGATCTGCGAGGCGGTGTCGAGGATCGCCGCCAGATTCTCGACGGTGTATTTGGCTCCCGGCCGATGGCGATTCTGCAGCAGCGTGCGCACCTGTTCGGTGATGGGCCGCACCTCCTCCAGCGTGCGCGCCTGCACGTACAGCGGGTCAATCCGTTCCACCGGCGTGAAGTAGCGGATCACGGTGATTGGCACCAGCGCGGTCTCCTGCGAAAGTTCCGTTTGCCCGAAGCTCTCCGTCTTTTCGCGGAACACCCCGGCGACAGTAAACTGCAGCCCGTAGAGTTTCATGATCTGGCCGATGGCGGCTTGGCGGCTCCCGTAGAGGCGCGTGGCCAGCCGGTCTGTGAGCAGCACCACGCGCTGGCGGAGCGTGAGGTCGCTCGGATCGAGGAAGCGCCCGGCCAGCAGCACCAGATTGCGCACGCGGGCATACTGATCGTCTGAGCCGATCACCTTGACGTCTTCCTCTTTGCCCTGGATGACGAGGCGATCGAAATTGGTCATCACCCCGGTGGCGGCGACAATCCGGGAACCGAGTTGCGCGCGCACGGCTTCGACGTCAGCCATCTTCAGATAGTCCGCATCCACGTTGCGCGCGGTCATGCCGCCCGATTCCAGGTAGGCGTAGACCATGTTGGAGCCGATGCCGCGAATCTGCTCCAGGATCAGCTCGCGCGAGACCAGCGAGATGGTCACCACCCAGATGACGGCGGCGTTGCCGATCACGAGGCCGAGAGCCGTGAGCAGCGTGCGTACACGGTTGGACGCCAGTGCCTGGTAGCTGGCCAGGAAGATATCGTAGAGTCTCACGAGATCTTCTTGAGCAGGCGGCGGGCGTCATCTTTGGACGGATCATCCGGGGTGACACGCGCGGCAAGATACCGGTTCAGCCATTCGCGGGCCTGGGCGAGGTTGCGCTTGTGCTCGATGCTCGTTTCCGCGCGCGCGAACCAGATTTTCGGTTGCGCGGCGGGCTCGGCGTCCGCGGCTTTCTCAAAGGCTTGCTCGCTCTCGGGGTGACGTCCCCGCGCCGCCAGGAATTTAGCGAGATCGATCCATCGGCCAGCGTTCTTAGGAGCCAGTTCAGCCGCCGCGCGCCAGTTGCGCTCGGCCGCGGCCCAGTCCTCTTTCTTCTCGGCCAGCTTGGCTTGCGCGAAGTGTTTCTCTACCGGGTCCAACTGGCCCATGCGGGCCGCGGCCGAGGCTGCTTTGTCGTAGCCGCCGCCGAGAAATCCCGGCGCCGACAGATAGTATTCGAGCAGATCGCTCCAGGCTTCGATGTTTTTCGGGTCCAGTTCGACAGCGCGTTCAAACGCTTTGCGGCACTCAACGGCGAGCTTGGGAGCGGTGATAAAACTGGCGCGCTCGGCTCGCCGGCCCAGCGTCTTGCCGAGCCAATGCGCGTGTTCGCTGCTCTTGGGCTCGGCCAGCGCTGCCTTTTCAAACCATTGCTGCGCCTGCTGGTATTCGCCAAGCTGGAAATGCGCGCGACCGGCCAGGTGCCATGCAGCGGGGTCGGCAGACTGGCCGGGCTTGAGAGCGTCCAACGCCGCCCGGTATTCGGTCTTCTGATATAGCTCACGCGCCGGCTGGGCACGCAGCAACGGCACGCAAACCGCCAGACAAAAGGCGAGGTGACGCAATCAGCCTTCACTATAACAAGATGGCGGATTTGCATCGGGCGGGCCGCCGCAATTAGGTTCGTTTTCGAATATTTGTGTTTTTTGGAGCAAGGTTCTGTTGCGGGACCAGCGGATTTTGGCTTCCGGCGGAGGTGATGGAGCGGAGATCGGTGACGGATAGCTGTCCGGACATTGCGGAGTTCCTTTCGATGCTCATGGTGACGGTTGGCTCGAACAGGACAACAGGGTAATTTTGCGTAAGTGCTTGAGAAGAGAGGAGAAGAAAAATTTCGCTCCCATGTGAATGCATAAGTTCTCATCGCCCGCTTCCGGCGCGGAGGCCGGGGCGAGGAGGAAGGCTGACCCGGAAGCGGCGTGAGAACGGGCGTTGAACTGAAACCG
>JAYTKJ010000487.1:0-3274 GCA_043730365.1 Acidobacteriota bacterium
CTCTGTAGATTGGGCTGATCGCCGACGCGGGCAAGATACCGCTGGTTGAGTTTATCCATCAACCCGAGTTGGACCTTTTGCTCGTCGAGAGACAAGTCCGCATTGCGCAGGTTCTCAATCAGTTTTTCCGGTTCCACGGCGCCGGTGTGAATGTGCACGCCCTGATAGCTGGAGGGCATGTAGCCGGCAGACCATAGCGACGAACCGAGCACGGGGAAGCCCGGACACAGCACGATGAAGCCGGGTAGATTCTGGTTATCGGTGCCCAAACCATACGTGACCCAGGAGCCCATGGAAGGGCGGCCCGGCAACTGGTGGCCGCAGTTCATGACCTGCAGCGAGGGGCCGTGGTTGCCGTTCTCGGTGTACATGGAGCGGACCACGGCGAAGTCATCAATGCGCCGGGCGACGTGCGGGAAAATGTCGCTGACTTCGATGCCTGACTGGCCGTGCTTGCGGAAGTCCCACGGCGAGCGCATGAGCGTACCGCTGGCGCGATCGGTACGGATCTTGGGGCCTGGCATGGGCTCGCCGTCATGTTTGACCAGCATCGGCTTGGGGTCAAACGTGTCTACCTGCGACATCCCTCCATTCAAGAAGAGAAAGATGACGTGCTTGGCCTTGGGCGCGAAATGCGGTTGCCGCGTGGCTGCCTGCAAAGTGCCTTGGAGCCCGGCCACGCCGAAACCGCCGCCGAGGGTCTGAAGAAATTGGCGTCTGTCGAACATAATATTTAGTTCACGCTCGAAAACTCACCGGAGCCAAGCAAGGCCTGCAGATAGGTCGGCCACGCTTTCGCTCCTGCTGTCACGTATTCTATCCCTATTTTGAGTTCTTCGGAATCGGGCGGCCGCGCGTAGAGCAGACGATAGGCATGGTCGATGCGCGCCTTGGCTTCGGCGCCGGCCTCTTTTGTCAGCCGCTCATCAAGGGCGCGCGCCTGCTGGGCCACGAACTTGCTATTGAGCCAATAGAGCCCTTGCAGCGGACCCGCCGTCGTCGGGCGCGCGTCTACCGAGGAATTAGCATCGGGAAAATCAAACAACGACATCGTCGTATCGAGACGAGTGCGGCTGACGGTGAGATAGAGCGACCGACGGGCATTCTCGTCACTCATCGGCTTGGCCTCGCCGCCGAGTTTTGAGTCCAGTTTGCCGCTGACGGCGAGCACCGAGTCTCGCAGGGTCTCCATGTCGAGGCGATGTTGGAGGTCAAACCGCGAAAGCAGTTTGTTGTCGGCGTCGGCTTCGGCCGCGCCGGGATTGCTGGTGGATTGTGCGTAGGCGCTCGACAACAGAATCTCGCGATGGATCGCCTTGACGCTCCAGCCGGATTCGACAAAACGGGCCGCCAGATAATCGAGGAGCTCCGGGTGGGTAGGGCGTTCGCCCATGCGGCCGAAGTTAGAGGGCGTGCGCACGAGGCCGCGCCCGAAATGATGCTGCCAGATGCGGTTTACCATCACGCGTGCCGTGAGCGGATTGCGCGGGTCGGCAATCTCCTGGGCGAGTTGCGCGCGTCCGCTGCCCTTCAAGTAGGGCTCCGGTTCACCTTCGCGCAGGATCTGCAGGAAGCGGCGCGGGGCAATTTCACCAGGCACCTTGGTATCGCCCCGAACGGCGATCGGGATATCGGCCGGCTTCTCGGCATCCTTCACCGCATGAACGAAGGGATACATGGGCGGGAGTTCTTTCTCCAGGGCCAGGATCTCGGTGTCGAGCCGCTCGGCATACTGCTTGGCGAGGCCGCCCAGGTGCGACCGCACGGCCTTGGCATCGTAGAAGAGCACGCCGGCCGGGGCGCGGAAGCCGTCAATGTTGTACGGCCCGTTGGCGATCTCGCGCCACTGGTAGAACTTGAGCACGGGCAGGGAAACGATGTTGGTGTACTGACGGGTGTTCTCGTTCTTCTGGCCCTTCTTGCCGCCGAACGCCACGTAGTTCTTGTCTTCCACTTCCTTGGCTTCTTCGAGTAGCTCAAGCACGAATTGTTGATAACGCGCGGCCTCGGCCTGCACTTGCTCTTCGGTGGGCTGCTTGTCGAGCAGCTCGTACCAGGATTTCAAGTAGGGATGTTCTTTGTCGCCGCGCGCTGCCAGGTAGATCTTCCACTTCTTCAGCGTCTCGGTATCGAGGCCAGGTTCTTCGTCCTTGTTCTTCCACACCGCGACCATGTAGCGGGCCGTGTCGCGGGCCAGCAAATCCACCAATTGTTTAGTCTGGTCTGCGAGGTAATCTTTGAGGATTTCCTTGAGCGCGTCGATCTTGGCCTTCTGCGCGTTGTAGCGCTTGACCTCGGCCTCGGGAACCAGTGGGTGCTCGGCCGATTGCGAACTGCGGAAGATGCCGAGCAGCGAGTAGTAGTCTTTGGTAGGAATCGGATCGTACTTATGATCGTGGCATTGCGCGCAGCCCACGGTCAGTCCGAGGAAGACTTTGGTGGTGACGTCCACCTGATCGTTGGCGCCCGCGCCAAGCGCCTGAAAGCCGAGCCCCGCCTGGTGGGCGGCGGTGTCTTGAAACTGGTCAGCCGCAATTTGCGCTTTGACGAAGAGGTTGTACGGCAGATCCTTGTTGAAAGCTTCGACAACCCAATCGCGGTAACGCCAGGCGTTGCGAAACGGCGTGTCGACGTCGGCGGCGAGTTGGCCGTCCGAATAGCGGGCCAAATCGAGCCAGTGCCGCGCCCAGCGTTCGCCGTAATGCGGGGACTCGAGCAGCCGGTCTATCATCTTCTGCTTGGCGGCGGGTGAGGCATCGCTCACGTAGGCGTCCACTTCGGCCGGCGTCGGTGGCAGACCGGTCAAATCAAGCGCGACGCGGCGCGCCCAGGCTCGCTGGTCGGCTGGGGCGGCGGGTTTGAGCTTGGCAGTTTCGAGTTTGGCCAGAATGAAACGGTCAATGTTGGTCTTGGCCCAGGCAGCGTCGTCGACCGTAGGCGGGGCGGGCTTCGTCACCGGCTGGTATGACCAGAAAGCCCGCTCCTGGGCGGTGATGACCCGATTGGCAACGTGAACCTGGGCGGTTTTTTCGGGCCAGGGAACTCCGAGCTTGACCCACTCCTCGAGCGCTGCCACTTCATCCTTCGATAGTGCGCCCACCGGCGGCATCTTCAGGCGTACATGCGTCCGGCGCACGGCTTCGATGAGCAGGCTCTCTTCAGGCTTGCCCGGCACGACTACGACGCCGGACTTGCCGCCCTTGAGCACGCCTTCGCGTGAGTCGAGGCGCAGGTTTCCAAGGGCGCCGCCGGTGTGACAGGCATGGCAATGCGT
>JAYTKJ010000488.1:0-8422 GCA_043730365.1 Acidobacteriota bacterium
CTACGACGCGATCCTCTACGCCAACTGGAATGTCCGGCGCTGCCGTATCCTCGAAGCCGGCCTGATGAAGGAGGACGGCGTCGACCCGCTGCTGCTCGAACAAAATGAAGCCAAGCTCCGTCAACTTGACCGTCACGCCCGCCGCCACAATTCCAACTTCCATCGGGCGGTCAAGGAACTGCGCGCCCTGCAAACCGAGCGCGCCTTCCGTGACCTTGCGGCCGCTCCCCAAAACGAACCCGGCGCCGCCTCGTCCCCGCTGGCCAATACGCAAGCGGTCCACCAGGCGCACCTTCGGCAACGCGCAGCCAAGACTCGCCTCGACGCCGTCACCCTTGGCCTCGCCCTCGATCGAATCATTGCCCGCCCAACCGTCGAGCCCATCTCTGACCCACAGCCGGCGGAGCACGCTGAACTTGGTACTTTGTAACTTAGCTATCATGGCGTTGATTGAAGCGAAATGACTCGACGTTCTCTGCTCCTGACCCCGCTTGCCACTGCGGCCGCCGCCGCGACGGCGAAGCCCCGCGTCGCCGTCGTGATGAACGTCTACTTTCCGAACTCCCACGCCGACGTGTTCGTCGGGCGGCTCCTCGAGGGCTACCGGCTGAACGGCGTGTCGCACCGTCCCCGGCTCGACACGCGGTCTTTCTACGTGGACCAGTTTCCCAACAACGACATGGCGCGCGAACAGGCCGCCGA
Source organism: Acidobacteriota bacterium (assembly GCA_043730365.1). GTDB lineage: Bacteria > Acidobacteriota > Terriglobia > Bryobacterales > Bryobacteraceae > VFZP01. The sequence continues at coordinate 703 of JAYTKJ010000488.1, forward strand.
GTATGGCGTCACCATCTATCCCGATGTGGCGTCGGCGCTGCGGCTGGGCGCGGCGAAGCTGTCGGTGGATGGCGTCGCGATCATCGGCGAACACGGCAACTATCCGCGCACCGCGCGAGGCAGCGTGATGTACCCGCGCTGGCAGCGGTTTGACGAAGTGACGCGGGTGTTGGCCAAGGACGGCCGCGTCGTGCCAATCATGAATGACAAGTACTTCGCCTACGAGTGGGACGATGCGCGCCGCCTCTATGATCGGGTGAAGCAGATGCGCATTCCCTTCTTCTGCGGCTCCTCGCTTCCGCACACCTGGCGCAGGCCTGCCCTGGAATTCCCGCACGGCATTGAACTCGACGAAGTCATGGCGGTGAGCTTCTCAGACCTTGAAGAGCACGGCTATCATGCGGTTGAACTCATGCAGGCGATGGCCGAGCGCCGGCGGGGCGGCGAAACGGGCGTAGAGTCGATTCGCTGCGTGGAAGGCGAGGCGGTGTGGAAGCTAGGCTGGTCTCAGGATCTACTCGACGCCGCGCTGCGCCACCGCGTCAACCCCGGCTATGGCAAGGAGTGCAAGCAGCCGCAGGCGATTCAAGTTCGCTATCGAGACGGATTGAAGGCGACGATCCTCAATCTGAACGGCATGACGCTGGACTACCTGTTTGCCGCGCGCGATAAGTCCGGCCGCGTGCACTCATCTTGTTTCTATATTCAGCTCTATGTTCACAATCATTGGAGCTTCATGGTGCGTGCGTTTGAAGAGCTTGTGCTGACGCGTAAGCAAGCCTTCCCCATCGAGCGCACGCTGCTCTCCACCGGCATCACGCTGTTTGGTCTGGAATCCCGCTTACAAGGACAGCAATGGCTCGATACACCGCAGCTTTCTTCTATCCGATACTCTTGACCGCGCAATCGACGGTGCAATTGGTTGATGTGCAATCGGTGCGCGCCACCGGTGACCCGGCCTCATTCATTCACGCCGTGACGCCGCCGGCTCGGCCTGCTGAGTTCACCTGTGACGTGCTGGTGGCAGGCGCTGGCGCCGGCGGTTTTGCGGCGACGCTCCGGGCGGCGATGCGCGGGCATTCTGTGTGTCTCATTGAGGAGACAGACTGGCTGGGCGGGCAGCTTACTTCCGGCGGAGTCTCGGCGCTGGACGAACACAAGTTCATCGAGTTTTCCGGCGCCACGGGGACTTACTATGACTTACGCCGGCGCATCCGCCAATACTACCGCGGTAACTTCACGCTGTCCCCGGCCGCCGCGGTGCTGGAGAATCTGAATCCAGGATCCTGCTATGTTTCGGCGCTCTGCTTTGAGCCGAAGGCGGGCGTGGCTGTACTTGAACAGATGTTGGCGCCGCATCGCGCGAAAGTGCAGTTATTCCTCCGGACGCAGGTGTTTCAACTGGCGGTGGCCAATGGCCGCGTGGAATCGGCGCTGGCCTATCGATTCGACCAGCGTGAGGTAATTCGGATCCGTCCCCGCTTTGTGCTCGATGCCACTGAACTGGGCGACCTGCTGCCGCTTGCGGGCGTGCCCTATGCGGTGGGCTCGGAGTCGAAAGCCGATACGGGCGAGCCGCACGCGGCGGCCGAGCCCAATGCGGCGTGCGTACAAAGCTTCACGTATCCATTTGCGATTGATGTCGACAAAACGCAAAGTCATCGAGGCGTTAAGCCCGAGGGTTACGACCGTATGCGCGACTCGCAGCCTTTCAGTCTCAAGATCACATATGCCGCGGATTTCGGCTGGCGCGGGCCGTTCCAGTACAAAATGTTTGGCGACGATTCGCCGGTGCCCAACAATATGTCGCCCGGTCCGTTCTTCTCCTGGCGTCGTTTGCTGGCGGCCGCGAATTTTTCCGGAGCCAACGCGCCGGCCGATCTGGCGTTGATGAACTGGCCGCGGCAGGACTATCATGACGAGTCGATCTTGGATCGCACGCCAGCCGATCTGGCGCGAATTCTGCAACAGGCCAAACGTGTATCACTGGCCTTCCTATATTGGTTGCAGACCGATCTTGAGCGCGATGAAGGTGCAAGCAAGGGTTACCCGGAATTACGGCTTCGCGCCGAGGTGATGGGTACCGAAGATGGCCTGTCGAAGTATCCCTATATCCGCGAATCCCGGCGCATCATTCCACGCGCGGGCCGTGTGGTGGAGCAGGATATCGTAGCCGAGTATCAGTCTGGTTCAAGGGCTAAATGGGTGGAAGACTCGGTCGGCACCGGCTTCTACATGGTGGACATCCATCCTTGTGGAGCGAATGAGCGTGGGCGGATGATGATGCCGCGGCCGTTTCAGATTCCGATGAGCGCGCTGCGGCCGCAGCGAGTTACTAACTTCCTGGCGGCGGGTAAGAACATCGGCGTCACCCATCTGACCAACGGCGCATTCCGGCTCCACCCGATCGAATGGAACGTGGGCGAGGCGGCGGCGGTGATGGCGAGCTTGAGTCTGGCTGGAAGGAAGGTAGATGAGGTTCAACCGGAGTTAGCTGACGCGGGCGTGCCCCTCGTGTGGTTCGACGATCTGCGGGTGGATCATCCAGCCTTCACAGCGATTCATCGGGCCGCCGTGCGCGGTGCTTATCCGCTGAATTCCTGCGATCTCCACGCCTCGCCCGACGCTCCCATCATGCGGCGTGAAGCAGCGGCGGCGCTGGCCCGGCACTTCGGCGTTTCGACAACCGATGCCGTGCAGTTGGCGGTCAACCGTGGCTGGATGGCCGTGGATCACCGTAACTGGTTTCACGGCGACTTGCCGCTCTATTGGACCGACCTGCGCGAGAAGACCTTTCCGGTACCGCTCGCCGAACTGCGCGCGACACGTACGGGCCCGGTTACTCGCGCTGAGTTCGCCGTGCGGATTGCTGCTTCCGTAGCATCTCGAAACTGAGCCGCGAGCGTCAGCGACCGGTAGGCGTCTGCAGCCAAAAAATGGTTGCCATCGGCGCCCGCGGCCCGCGGACCGCGAGTTGGTCGCCGTCGATTCCAACTAAGTCAGTGACTGCCGCTAAGTCGGCAGGTGCATAAGAGGCCAAGGGCTGCCATGCGCCCTTGCCGCAGTCCAATTGGTAAAGGCCGGTGCCGGTTGGAGTTGGGTAGTGGAAAAGCGCCACAGGCCCACCGGAAGGCGGCAGCGCCCATCCTCCGAGAGAAATCGGAGGCTTGCCCGAGCGAAGCGGAGGCTCGGCCTGACACTCACGGGCGACTTTACCGCCCTCCAATTCGATCCAGCGATGGGAGTTACCGAAATAGACGCCGGCCCGCTCACCCGCTGCCCGGAGCAATGTTATGTTCGTACCTCCGCTCCCCGAAGCCGGCGCCACGCCCTGCAACGAAGATCGCGGCACGAATTCGCCGAGTAACTTGCCCTCAGCCGAAAAATGGCGAAGCGCGCTGTAGTCCCCGTTCGCCGCCTCGTCCCCTCCGCCTTCGTCCGTACGACCCGTGGTCAACCAAACTGAGCCATCGGAGGCCACCGCCACTCTTTCGCCGGTATAAGGGTTCAATTGATGAATCGCCGCTTGTGTCTTGCCCGGCGGGACGATGGCGAGGAACATCGTCTGGCGGCCCTCTCGATCTACGGCCTGCCCTGTGGCGGCCACCGTTCCGGAACTGCCGATAGCCGCATCCCAGATCCGAATCTTAATCGCGCCGGCAGGAGAGAGCGCGTACGACGCCACCTGAGCGCCTGACTTGGCGTAGACGAAAACGTTAGCAGTTCCAGCCACCGCGGTTTCGAAGACAACTGAGATCAGCTTACCGTTGTGAAACGAGGGACTGAGACGGCCTTCGATGGAGAATACGTCCGGGAAGCTCGACCGGCTGGTCTCAGGCAGGTCAACCGCGGCAGTTAGTAACTGGCACAGGGCGAGAACATATACGTAATTGCCGGTCATCTATTGAGCTCCGGCCGCGGGTTTCTTCTGAGTCCATTCAGTAACCCAGTCGATGAAGCTCTTGTACCAGAGCATTGTATTCTGCGGCTTGCCAATCCAGTGCCCCTCGTCAGGGTAAACCAGCAGTTTAGACGGCACCTTCTGCGATTGCAAAGCCGTGAAAAGCTGCAAGCCCTGGCCATAGGGCACACGGTAATCAAGCTCACCATGAATCACCAGCGTCGGCGTCTTGAACTCACGCACGAAGTTAGAAGGAGACCAGCGCTCATGCACCTCGGGAGTCTCCCACGGCATGCCGCCGAACTCCCACTTAGTAAACCAAAGCTCTTCGGTCTCGCCGCCCATCGAGCGCAGGTCGTACACGCCGGCATGGCACACCATCGCACGGAAGCGCTGCGTGTGGCCCATCATCCAGTTCATCATGTAGCCGCCGTAGGAACCGCCCGCTGCGGCGAAGCGCTCGGGATCGGCCCAGGACTGCGTAGCCACGTTGTCAACCACCGCCATGATGTCGGTGTAGACCTTGCCGCCCCAGTCGCCACTGATCTCATCGGTGAAACGTTGGCCATAGCCAGTGGACCCGCGTGGATTGGGCATCACTACGACGAAGCCCGCGGCCGCGAACACTTGCGGGTTCCAACGGTAACTCCAGCTTTCGCCCCAGGCGCCCTGCGGCCCGCCGTGAATGAGGAAGAGCACCGGATAACGTTCGTCCTTCTTGAAACCTGGCGGCTTGAGCAGGAAGCTATGCACCTGGGCCTTCTCGGCGCCTTCCACCCAGAATTCCTCAAATGGCGTGAGTTGGAGCTTGGCCAGGACGTCGTCATTCAGCCGAGTAAGTGGCTGCGGGGAACCGCCGCCCGAGACGGCTTTGTAGATCTCCGTGGGTCGAGACCCACTCGATTCGGAATAGACCATGGTCTTCCCGTCGGGCGTGAACTGCGCTTCCTCAATGTGGCTGGAGCCGGTGACCACGGGCTTGGTGGCGCCAGCGGTCACGGGCACCATCTGGATGGCGCTGCGGCCCCGGTCTTCCACTGAGAAGAAGATGCGTTTGGAGTCCGGTGCGAACGAGATGGAGCCGACGTTGCGGTCAAGCCCTTCTGTGAGTGGCATTGAGCGTCCGGTTGCCCGGTCAATCAACATCAGCCGCCAACGGTCCGCTTCAAACCCGGTGCGCGCCTGAGAACGGTACGCAAGGTAGCGGCCGTCCGGCGAATAGACAGGTGAGTTGTCGGCGCCGAGGTTGTCGGTAAGCTTGCGCGCTTCGCCGCCGGCGGTGGCCACGACATAAAGATCGGTGTTGGTGCTGGTGGCCGCGGAGGGGTCCGCGTTCATGGTGAAGCAGACTTCGTTGCCGTCGGCTGCGGCGGCATAGTCGTCTGACCCGCCTAATGAAAACGGAGGCACTTCGTTCGGACCCGGCGTCAGGTCGCGGGGACTGCCGCCTTCGGCGCTCACCGCAAAGAGATGCTTGCGGCGCGGGCCCTGCCACTGATCCCAGTGCCGATAGAGGAGCGAGGTTATGATGCGCGCCTTCACCTTGCTGGCCTTGTCCAATTCCAGCCGCTGGGTGTTGCAGGCTTCGTCGGTGCAATCGGGATAGACCTCGCTGATGAAGACGAGGTTCTTGCCGTCGCCGGTCCACATGACGCCGTCCGCTTCGGTGGCGATGGTGGTCAACTGTTTCTGATTTCGGCCATCGGCATCCATCGTCCACACCTGCGACCCCGTGCCCCGCGTCGAGATGAAGGCGAGCTTCTTGGAATCGGGTGACCACTTCGGCCGATAGTTGTTGCCTTCGTCGGTGAGCGGCGCTGGCGTTCCCCCTGCGAGCGGAACGGCCCAGATCTGTCGCGGCTTGGTGTTGGCCTCGATGTCCACGCGCTGCACCACAAAGGCCACGGCTGTGCCGTCCGGAGACAATTGATGCTCGCTGATCCGCGCCAGATTCATTATGGCGCTGGAAGTGAAGGGTAGCTTTTGCGCAAGAACGATGGACGCGGAAAGACTGCAGAACGCAGCAAGACGACGCATATATCCACAGTGTAGCCGCATTGCCTGTTACAATTGAAACTTCCCAAACCGGAAATGCGATGATACGAGCGTTTCGGGGCAAGACCCCGCAGATCGCGCCATCGGCCTACGTGGACCCCAGTGCCCAGGTGATTGGCGATGTCGTGATCGGTGAAAAATCGAGCATTTGGCCGAATGCCACTCTGCGCGGCGATGTCCATTCGCTGCGCATCGGCAACGAGACCAACATCCAGGACAACTCCGTCTTGCATGCTGACTTTCCGGATTTCCCCTTGACCTTGGGAGACCGCGTTACGGTGGGCCATCTGGTCATGCTGCACGGCTGCACGGTGGAAGATGATGCGCTGATTGGCATCGGCGCCGTAGTGCTCAACGGCGCAAAGATCGGCAAGGGCGCGGTGATTGCGGCCGGCGCGGTTGTTTCCGAAGGCGCCGACATTCCCGCGTACAGCCTGGTGATGGGCGTGCCCGCCAAAGTGCGACGCGAAGTAACGGCCGAGGAGCGCGAGCGCTTTCGCGCCGGTGCCGAGCACTACGTGGAACTCGCCGAGCAGTACGTGCGGGAGAAGACCCAGCGATGATCCGTGCCGTCAAAGGGACGCGCGATATACTGCCTCCGTCTTCGGGCGTGTGGAATCACGTCGAGCGCGTGGCCCGCGAGGTTTTCCGGGCTTACAACTACCAGGAGATCCGCACCCCGATTTTTGAAGAGACCCAGTTGTTTGCGCGCGGCGTGGGCGAAGACACCGACATCGTCACCAAGGAGATGTACACGTTCGCTGATCGCGATGGCGAGTCGCTGACGCTCCGGCCCGAGAATACTGCGTCCGTGATTCGCGCCTATATCGAGCACCGCCTGGACCAATTACCGGGCCTTCAGAAGCTCTACTACATGGGGCCGATGTTCCGGCGCGAGCGGCCTCAAAAAGGACGCTACCGGCAATTTGCCCAGATCGGCGCCGAAGCGATCGGCTCCTCGTCGCCCGTCGTGGATGCCGAAGTGATCGAGATGGTGGCTGAGGTTCTCACCCGCTGCGGGCTGGAGGGCTTCTCGATTTTCGTCAACTCAGTCGGCTGCAAGACGTGCCGGCCCAAGTTCGTGGAGGCGCTGCGAGAGAGTTTGCAGGTTCAAGCCGCGAAGCTGTGCGGCGATTGCCAGCGCCGCGCGGTTACCAATCCGCTGCGCGTGCTCGATTGCAAGGTGCCGCAAGATCAACCCATTATCGATGCGCTACCGTCGATCCTGGATCACTTGTGCGAAGAGTGCCGATCGCATTCCGAGTTGGTGTTGGCGCTCCTGGGCGATCGGGGCATCGCCTTTCAGGTGAAACCGCGGCTGGTGCGCGGGCTGGACTACTATACCCGCACCACCTTCGAATTCACACACGGCGCGCTGGGGGCGCAGAATTCGATTTTGGGCGGCGGGCGATATGACGGACTTGCCGAAGAGCTTGGCTCGAAAGTTGCAGCACCCGGCATCGGGTTTTCAATTGGCGAAGACCGGCTGGTGATGTCGATCGAAGAGACGCGGCCGGGCATGGCCCAGCAACGGATCGATGTCTACGTCGTGCCGTTAGGCGCGCCCGCCGTCCGCCATTGCGCCGCGCTCGCCTATGACTTGCGGAAAAAGAACGCGGTGGTGGAAGTGGCGGCGGACGGCAAGCTGAAACGCGCCCTCGAAGTCGCCAACAAGCTGGAGGCGCGGCACGTGTTGATCGTGGGCGAGAATGAGATGAATGCCGGAGCGTATGCTCTCAAGCATATGGAATCCGGCGAGCAGGT
>JAYTKJ010000489.1:0-1673 GCA_043730365.1 Acidobacteriota bacterium
CTTGACTGGACACGCCAACTCGCCGGCGATGAGTATAAACCGGTGACCGGAGCCGGAGGATTGCCCGCGCCCGATCCGGAAAAAGTGGTGGCGCTCACGTTTTTACGTCTGGCTCCGTTCACCGAGCCGAGGGGCGAAGAGAGTCGCGACGTCCTGCTCAGCGAGATGGTGACAACGGTTAGTTCGGTGTATCTGGGCTGGACAGTGGGATGCGCCAAGTGCCATGACCACAAGTACGACCCCATTCCCACTCGAGACTTCTATCGCTTGAAAGATTTCTTTGCGAGTGTCTATGTGGCCGCGCCGCGGCCGGGCGACTCGCAACAACTGGGCGGTCCGCAGCCAGCCGAATTCTATCGCCCCGGCGAGCAGGAAGCAGTCGAGCGTAAGCGGACTGGCTATCGGCACGAACTGGCGGCAGTGGATGAACAGTTTGAGGCATTCAGCAAGCCGCTGGTGCAACGACTGGCGGACGTCTGGAAGCGCGAAAAACCGGCCGCTGCCAAATCGCCGGCGGTCCGCGATGTCGAACGTATTTTCAACGAAGAGAACAACAACACCGCCGGACTGGAAAAGAAGGACACAACCTTTACCAACGAGGAGCGAGATCGCTTTCGAGGCTACCGCGAGCGCCAGCGCTGGCTCAAGAACAATCTGATGCGCCTGGAGGCTGCGGCGATGTCGTTGCGCAATGCCGATGACCCGCCGTACGGCCCCAGCGTCCCGGTGACCCACGTCTTACTGCGCGGCGAGCATGACCGTCATGGCGAGATCGTGCAGGCCGGCTTTCCCAGCGCCATCATGGGCCATGCCGATCCCACGCCGCTTCCGCTGGACCGCTACAAGCGCCATCCCACGCGGGGCCGGCGGATGACGCTGGCGCGCTGGATCGCCAGCCCCGAAAATCCGCTGACTGCTCGCGTGATGGTGAATCGCATCTGGCAGCATCACTTTGGACGCGGCCTCGTGGAGACGCCCAGCGACTTCGGCCGAAACGGCGCGCGGCCCACTCACCCTGAGCTGCTCGATTGGCTGGCCACGGCTTTTGTGGAAAACAACTGGAGCATCAAGGCGATGCACCGGCTAATTCTTCATTCGGGCACCTACCGGCAAGCCTCGCTGACGGCGGAAGGAACGACAGTCGCCGATCCGGACAACCGGCTCTATTCGAGATTTCCGCGGCAACGGCTCAGCGGCGAAGCGATCCGCGATAGCATTCTGGCAGCCAGTGGCCGTCTCAGCCACGAGGTCGGCGGACCACCTGTTTTTCCGCTACTCCCGGAAGGGCTCGATCGGGAGCAGCGGGTTCAGACAATCAATACTTGGGAGACGTCAACTACAACCGAGGCCTTGAAGCGGAGCATCTATGTGTTCCAGCGGCGGTCACTGAGCCTGCCGATGCTCGAGGTCTTTGACGCTCCGGTCCTCAATTCGTCTTGCGATCTGCGGCGTCACACCGTTACGGCGCTCCAGCCGCTCACGATGTACGATAGCGAATTCGTCAATACCGAAGCGCGGCATTTCGCCGAACGCGTCCGCAGGGAAGCCGGGGCGCAGTTTCAGGACCAGCTTCGCAGGGCCTTTGTCATTGCGCGCGGTCGTGCGCCCAGTCATACTGAATTTGCCCACTCGCTCGCGTTCGCCCAGTCGCTGAGCGGCGCCCAAGACTCGCT
>JAYTKJ010000490.1:0-10777 GCA_043730365.1 Acidobacteriota bacterium
GCCCAATTGCGCGCGCGCCGGGATTCTCACGCGGTGGCCGCAGCGCTTGCCCGGCTGACCGAAGCCGCATCCGGCAGCGCGAATACGATGCCTGCCACCATTGAAGCGGTCCGCGCCTATGCCACCCTCGGTGAGATCTGCGACTCGCTCCGCCGGGTCTTCGGCACGTGGCAAGAGCGTAATGTGCTGTAATAGAGCGGGATGGACATTGAGTCCATCTCAACTTTCGTTCAACAACTGAAACAAGATATGGAAGGACCAATACGGGTCCTCGTTGCCAAACCCGGTCTGGACGGCCACGATCGTGGCGCAAAGGTGATCGCACGGTCGTTGCGCGACGCCGGTATGGAAGTTATCTACACCGGCTTGCGTCAGACGCCGGAGATGATCGTCAATGCAGCCTTGCAAGAGGACGTTCAGGTGATCGGCCTTTCCATTCTTTCCGGAGCGCATATGGCCATCGTGCCGCGCGTGATGGAGCTGTTGGCGGAAAAAGAAATGAAGGATGTGCTGGTAATTGTCGGAGGCATTATTCCCGACGAAGACGCCATCACGCTGAAAAAATCAGGGGTAGCAGCAGTGTTTCAACCGGGAGCATCGCTTGAGGCAATCGTGGAGTTCATCCGCCAGGCGATGCCTGCCGTGGCCGGATGATCTCTAAGCAGAGACAAGAGGAGTCTCGAATAGGAATGGAAAAATTGAATATCGCAGTGTTCGTCGACTACGACAACATTGAAATCGGCGTGAAGAGCACGCTGCGGCGCGACTTTCACATGGGCGCCGTTCTGGAAGCGTTGAAGGAGCGCGGCGTCATCGTCGCCAAGTTCGCGTATGCCAATTGGGGCCGTCAGGAACCGGCCACGCGACAGATGGCGGAGAACGCTGTACAGATGGTGCAGCGGATTCCGTCGCCGCGCGGCGACAAGAATGGGGCGGATATCAATCTGGCCCTGGACGCGCTGGAGATGGCTTTCACGCATCCGCACGTCAACGCCTTCGCCATTGTCAGCGGCGACAGCGATTTCATCCCGCTGGTGAACAAGCTCAAGGAATACGGCAAGACGGTGTTTGTGGTGGGAGGCAAGGCCTTCACCAGCACCATCCTGCAGCAGAATTGCCATGAGTTCATCAGCTATGAATCGTTGCTGAACGATGACTTGGCGCCGCCCCTGCCGGCTCAGCAGCTTGGGCCGCAACAACAGCAACCGCCAATGGGCGGTGGAGGCGGCGGACAGCAGTACGGTCGTGACGGTCGCGGTGATCGCGGTGATCGTGGCGACCGCGGGCCTCGCGGTGGCGACCCCAATCGTCCTCCGCAACAGGGCGGCGGTGGCGGACAGCAGCAGCGTGGTCCCAAGGACCGCCCGGCTCCGCTCGATCTTGCCCAGGCCGTGCCGCTCGTCGAACGCGCCCTCGAAGTACTCGAGCGCCGCGCCGTGCAGCCCCAGTTGGGCCTGCTCAAGTCCACCATGTTGCAGCTCATGCCTTCCTTCAATGAGAAGGCTTACGGAGCCCACAGTTTCTCTGAATTCGTCGAGATGTTGAAGAAGGGCGAATTCGTCAATGTGACCGGTTCGGGCGGGCGCTATCTGATCGAGCGCAAACGCTCGAGCGTGATGGACAAACCCGCGCTGCGCCCCGAAGACGCGCTGCCTTTCCTGCGCGATGTGCTCGAAGAACATCGCCTCGATCTCGAGGAAGATGGCGCCAGCGCCGAGTCTCTGCAAGGTTGGGTTTCCGAGGAAGCGCCGCAGCTTGACTGGAAAGCGTACGGCTTCCAGGAATTCAACGAACTCCTCAACTTTGCGCAGGACCGCACCGTGGTGCGCATTGAGCCCGATGAAGAGAAGGGCCTGGTGGTCTTCCTCGGCGCCGAGTTCTACCCGCCGGCCCCGCCGCAACGCGAGATTGTCGACAAGCCGCATGTCTACGATGAGCGGCAGCCGATTGTGGAAGGGCAGCCTTCGCCCTTTGAACCCGATCCCAAGCCCGTGGCCCCGCGCCCCACGCGCGGCGGCGGAGGGGGCCGCAAATCCGCAGCGCCGAGAGACGGCAATCGCGCGCCTCGCAAAGCCCCCGTAAAACGCCCGAGGAAAACGTCATGATCGAACGCATCACACCACCGGGAGCGCCCACGCCGCGAGGGCCTTACTCGCACGCGGTTCGCGCCGGAGACTTTATTTACGTCTCCGGCCAGGGGCCAATTGACCCGGAGACCAACCAGTTCTCCTACGGCGATATCCGGCACGAAACGCGCGTCGTGCTGAACAATATTCTCCGCATCCTGGCCGGCTGTGGCGCCTCGGCGAAAGACGTCGTACGCTGCGGTGTTTTCCTCTCCGATGGAGATGACTTCGTGGCGATGAACGAGGTCTACGGCGAGTTCTTCGGCGAAGCCAAGCCGGCGCGCACCACGGTGGAGTGCAAGTTCGCCAACAAACAGATGAAGGTGGAGATTGACTGCGTGGCCTACCAGCCGCGATGAGACTCCCGAATGACTATCACGCCCGAAGTTATCGCGCTCGGCGAGAGCCAGATAGTTGAGCAGTCCAAGCGGATAGATTTCTATCTGGTGGACTATTCGGTCGAACTTCTGGCCGCGAAAATGGCGAATGGCGACTTCCAGATCCCGCCCTACCAGCGGGAAGACGTGTGGGAGGATGGCCGGAAATCGCGATTCATAGAATCGCTTCTGATGGGCCTCCCGATACCTTTCCTATTCTTCTGGGAAAGCCCTGCGACCGGGAAACTGGAAATTGTCGATGGAGCGCAGCGCCTCCGGACAATTCACCAGTTCATCTTGGGAGACTTGACTCTCGGCGAACTCGAAAGGCTACCGGCACTTGAGGGCCTTCAGTTTCGGAACCTGCTGGAGTCGCGTCAGCGCAAGGTTAAGAACCGCCCAATTCGCGGGATCGTGTTGAACGAGCATGCAGACGAACAGGCTCGATCTGATCTTTTTGATCGAATCAACACGGGCAGCAAGATCGCCGAAAAAGCAGAGGTCCGAAGAGGAGCCCTCGGCGGGCCGTTCCTCGACCTGGCCATCGAGCTCGCCAAACATCCGCGGTTCGAAGAGCTCGCCCCAGTTCCCGAGCAGAGTAGGAAGCTTCGGGAGAGGGAGGAATTGGTTACGCGCTTCTTCGCTTTCGGTGATGGGCTCGATGGGTACCGAGACCGAGTTTCGGATTTCCTATTCGCCTATGCGAAAAAGATGAACGAGCGTTTCGTGGAGGAACCCAGCCAAATCGAAATCTATCGTGCCCGCTTTCTCCGCACCATGGAGTTTGTCCAGAAGAACTTCCCTTTTGGCTTTCGGCGAGGTGAGGGCCTCAGGGAGACTCCCCGAGCCAGGTTCGAAGCGATTGCCATCGGAAGTTACTTGGCTTTGGAAGCGCACCCGGGCCTCCAGCCCACTAAGGTGTCGTGGTGGTTGGAAACAGAAGCGTTTCGACGGGAGACTCGCTCGGACGGGGCGAATGCCAAGAAGAAGCTAACAAGCCGGATGAATTTTGTCCGTGATCGGCTAATGGAAGAGGCCCAGTGATTGGTCCGCTGAGCCAGGCGTTCGAAGAACGGTTGCAGGAGATCGAGACGTACCTGGACTTGCTCGAAGCGTTGGAATTCCAGGCCGGTGGGGGCCCTGCTCCGCGGATTGGACAGTCCCTCATCACTTCACAACAGCAGAAGGTCATGTATTCTTCGGTGTATCTCCAGATCTATAATCTCGTCGAGGCGACGGTTACTTGGTGTGTGGACGCAGTGTGCTCGGCAGCGGCGGACAGGGGGCAATGGCGACCGGGAGATCTAGCCGAGACCTTGCGACGCGAGTGGGTTCGATCGATCGCCCGCACCCATACCGAACTTAATACCCAGAATCGCTTGGATTTTACGCTACGCCTGTTCCAACATCTTGTCCAGGGTCTTCCTGTGGAGCCTTGGGAAATAGAGAGAGGCGGTGGAAATTGGGATGACGAACAAATCGAGCTGATCGTGCGGCGGTTGGGTTTCGAGCTACAGATCAGCCCAGGAGTTCACACCGGTGTTAAGCGTCCAATACGTGATGACAAAGGCCCACTCAAATTGGTCAAGGATCTCCGAAACAGGCTGGCCCATGGCAGCATTTCGTTCTCCGAATGCGGAGATGGGATCACGGTCGACGATCTGAAGGACTTGAAGGAGAAGACCGCCAACTACCTGAGAGAGGTAGTTGGCGCCTTTGAACGATTTATCGCGTCCCACAATTATCTGATCCCGGAAATGCGCCCGGAGACCGGTGCATGAGAAAGCCTCCCAAGATAACTTGCGTCGACCTATTTTGTGGTGTTGGTGGGCTCACTCATGGACTGGTTCGCGGTGGCATCCGAGTTGCCGCCGGCATTGATCTGGACCCAAATTGCCGTTTTCCATACGAGGCGAACAACCGGGCCAAGTTCGTCGATGCCGATGTACGCGAGGTTTCCGGCGGGCAGTTGCAAGCGCTCTGGGGCAACGAATCTTACAGCCTATTAGCCGGCTGTGCGCCATGCCAGTCATTTTCGACCTACAGCCGGAAGACGCGAAAATACCGCAGGGATGCGCGGTGGGAGCTTGTCGACGAGTTTGCCCGTTTGACCGTCGAGGCCAAGCCAGATCTCGTCACAATGGAGAACGTCCCGCAGTTGGCCGACCACGAAGTGTTCCGCAAGTTTCTGGGCACATTAGGCGAGTACCAAGTGTGGCACCGCGTCGTTGAGTGCTCCGGCCTTGGCGTGCCCCAGACTCGTAAGCGGCTTGTCCTTCTTGCCTCGCGTTTGGGCAAGGTCAGTCTGATTGAAAAGCCGCCGCGTACCGCAACGGTGCGAGAGACCATTCAGCATCTCGCTCCTCTGGCGGCGGGCCAATCCGATACGCACGATGCACTACATTCGGCTTGTTCATTGAGTGAGCTCAACCTTAGGCGGATCCGAGCGTCGAAGCCGGGCGGATCCTGGCGCGATTGGAATGCCGATCTTTTGGCCGGTTGCCACCGAAAGCGCTCGGGCGAAACTTATCCGAGCGTCTATGGACGAATGGAGTGGGATGCCCCCGCTCCGACGATCACAACCCAGTGCTTCGGCTATGGCAACGGGCGCTTCGGGCATCCTCAGCAGGACCGGGCGATAACGCTTCGCGAAGCAGCTTTATTGCAAACTTTTCCTCCCTCTTACCGTTTTCTGAAGACGGGTGAACGCTTCGCCTTCCATGTGCTTGGCCGTCTGATAGGGAATGCCGTGCCGATAAGGCTTGGTGAAATTGTGGCCGCAAGTCTGATCGAGCATGTTAACAAGCACCAACGAGGCGACCGGAGTGCGCCGGCCTACCAGCCGCGATGAGACTCCCGTCCGGCCACGCCTATCTCAACCGGCTGGCTCCCACGCCGCTGGTGCCCGTGATACTCAACGGCGCCGGCGGCGTCGCCATTTGGTGCAAGCTGGAATTCCTGAATCCCAGCGGATCAACCAAAGACCGCATCGCCCGCTACATCCTTGAGAAGGCGTGGCGTGAGGAGCGCATCGGTCCAGGTTCGACGGTGGCGGAAGCGTCGAGCGGGTCTACGTCGATCGCCATGGCTCTGGCTTGCGCGCAAATGGGCATCGCCTTTACGGCCATGATGCCCGAGGGCGTATCCAATGAACGCGTATTGATCATCCGCGCCTATGGCGGGCAGATCCGGCTGACCGCGAAAGCAGACGGTATCCGAGGCGCCATCGCCGAGACCGAACGGCTGGCGCGCGAGACCGGGGCGTTTCTGCCCTGCCAGTTTTCCAATCCCGACAACGCGCAGGCGCATAGTACCGGCACCGCGCGCGAGATCCTGGATCAGCTTCCGGGCGGCGTCGTGGATGCGGTGGTGTCAGGCGTCGGCACGGGCGGAACGCTGGTCGGTTTGTTCCAGGGCTTCCGCGAAGGCGGCTGCCAGGTGACGCCGGTGGTGGCGCGCCCGGTAAATCTTGTTGAAGGCTCGCTGGGCGGCGTGGAATGCTGTAGTTTCAGCGCGCGGATTCCCGGTGTCGTGGATAGTGTCTCCACGATTTTTTCGCCCGCCTTGCTGCCGGGCCTCGAAACCATTGAAGTGCGGGACGACGAAGCGCTGGCTGCCACGCGCGAGTTGATTCGGCTCGGCTTCCCCGTGGGCCCCAGCTCCGGCCTCAACTATCGCGCGGCGCAACTGGCGGCGGCGCGTCTTAAGTCCGGGGCGCAGATCGTGACGGTGTTTCCGGACCGGATGGAGCGTTACACGGAGTTGTTTGGGAGCTGAGCCGCCGCGCACCCGCTAACTTGCAACTTCGTCCACCTATCGCAGTGATAGAATTGCTCCACGGAAGGCAAGGTGATGAGTTACTGCATTGCGTGCGGACGGATGATGGATGCTGGCGCGGCGGCCTGTGAGTGTGGCCAGGCCGTCGATACGGCTTTCCAGGGCAATCAACCGGCAATCCTTCAGGCGCCCGGCACGCCGCATTACGCACGTTTCCTTGGCGATGGCGGCACGCTGCTGCTGGTCCACCTCGTCAATGTTCTCCTGACAATCCTCACGGCCTGCGTCTACTATTTTTGGGCCAAGGCCAAAGTACGCCGATATCTATACGGTCAAACTGAGTTCGCCGGCGCACGCTTCGGTTATCACGGTACGGGCTTTGAGTTACTAAAAGGCTTTGCCCGGGCGGTCGCTTTGTTTTTCGTCTATTTCGTCGTGTTGTGGATTCTGCAGGGGCAACTCGGCGAAAAATGGGGTCCCATCGTCGCGAGCCTGCTGCTCTATCTGGTGCTGGTTCTGATCGTCCCAACGATTCTGATCGGCGCCTGGCGGTTTGCGATGAGCCGTACGTCCTACCGCGGCGTCCGGTTCTCCTACTCGGTCAACCACGGCGAGTTCTTTCGCTTTTACTTGAGAGGAGCGCTGCTGACGCTGGTAACGCTCGGCTTCTACACGCCGGTCTTCCTAAACGATCTGCGTGGGTGGTTTTGCCGGGGCGCGCGTTACGGCAACATGCCGTTCGGCTATGACGGCGAGGGCAAGGAACTCTACACTCCGTACATCATAAACTTGCTGCTGACGATTCCGACCTTGGGCATCTATTCGTTTTGGTTCCGCGCGCGCCTGCAACGCCACTTCTGGAATCACACCACCTTCGGCCCCGCGCGTTTCAACAGCACGATCACCGGCGGTGGGCTGCTAAAGTTGACCGCCGTCAATCTGCTGCTCGTCCTCTTCACTTTAGGTATCGGACTACCCTGGGCACGCGTCCGGTCCCTCCGGTATCTGCTGGCCAACTTGAGCCTGGTGGGCCCGCTCGACTTTGACGCGATCGTCCAGGATTATCGCAACGCCTCGGCCACCGGGGAGGCGCTCGGCGCCATGCTCGACATCGGCGATACGGGCTTCGATGCTGGAATTTGAAGCGAGCCTGCTCGATGGCCGCACGGCGCGGCAGCGACAGGTGAGTGTCGCGGTGCTGCCGCTTGGGCTCGAGTTACGCTTTCTGGATTCCGCGCCCCCCGCGCAATGGTTCTGGCGCGAGGTGGGCCAGCGGCGGCCTGAGTTTCCGACAGACCCGGTTGTGTTCGAGCACGCGCGCGGCGAGATGTTGACCGTGAACGACGCGAGTATTTTGGCCGAGATTCTCCGCGTCGCGCCTGGGGCCCGCCTCGCAGGAGCAGGCTCGGTGATTGCGCGTCGCTTGAAACAGTTCGCCCTCGTCGCGATGCTGGTCGTGCCGTTAGCGGTCTACGGAGTCTGGAAGATTCTGCCTTGGCTCAGCGACCGGTTGGCATCGTTGATTCCGCCCACAGTGGAAGAGCGAATGGGCGATTCGGTGGCCGGCTATCTTTCACGCAAAAGCGATTTGTGCCAGAACCAGGCCACGCTCGACGCGGTGGACCGGATTGTGCAGCGGCTGCACGCGGCCGGCGGTCCGTCCCCGTACCGAATGCGCCTGCGGATCGCCCGCAACAACATGGTGAACGCCTTTGCTGCCCCGGGCGGGCACGTCGTGGTCTTCCAGGGCCTGTTGCAAATGACTTCGAATGAGGATGAACTCGCCGGCGTACTGGCCCACGAGATCATTCATGTTCGCCGCCGGCACACCACCAAAGCCATCTTTCGGCAGATGGGAATCTGGGCCGGTCTGGCGGTTCTCACTGGTGATATCAGCGGCGCGTTGGCCACTGTGGCGGGCACGGCGGGAATTCTGCAATTCATGCGAGAGCACGAGACCGAGGCCGATCTGGCTGGCCTGGAATTGATCCGGCAGGCCGGCTACAAGGTGGCCGGAATGGGCGCCATCTTCCGCAAGCTGCAAGACGTGACTGGAGACATGCCGGGTCTGCTCGAATTCCTATCCACTCATCCGGATACTGCCGAGCGTATCAAGGCGATTGACCGCGCGGCAGGCACCACCACGCCAAAGCACGTCAGTGCGGCCGCCGACGCTGCCTGGAAGCCTGTTCGAGATGGTTGCGTGGCGCCCTAGTCTTCAACGCAAGCTTTCCAGGAAAGCGAACAAATGGCGGGTCACTGCCGGAGCGTCCTGCCAATGCGCCTGATGCCCAACGCTGGCCAGCCTCACCACCGACAGATCCGCCGCCAGACGCATACCCATGGCCGCATCTTCGTCGCTCAACATGCCACCTGCCGCTGGATCGGCCTGCAGCAGCAGCGCCGGACACCTCAACTCGCCAAATACCTGTTTCGGAGAGTAGCCGTCGAGCCACCGTCCTTCGAGCACAGTGTCCATCACCCGCGGATCTGCCTCGGCAAAGCAGCGCGCCATAAATCGCACCTGCGTCGAGTCGCGCACTTGGCCCAGCGCCACCGGTTCGGCGTGTCCGGCAACAGGGACGCGTACCGCGGCCAGTTCTTTCCAGGACGCCCGCCTTCCAGCATACGGCTGCAAGGCTCGGAAGAATTCCAGTAGCGGCGTGTCGGCAATTCGTTCGCCCATCGTGTGAAACGGCGGATCTTCGAGCACCACCGCGCACACCAGCTCCGGGAACTCCGCGCCCAGCGCCGCCGCCAGCATCGCGCCCATCGAGTGTCCATACAACACAGCCGGCTCGCCATCCAGCTCGCGGCGCAGGAACTCCGCCAATCCTGGCAGATGATCAACCACGCGATACGAATCGAGCCGCGGCGAAGCTCCATGGCCAGCCTGATCCACCAGGTATACTGCCTGCCGCGCGGCCAAGGCCGGAAACAAAGGCGCAAAGCAATCCCGGTTCCGCAGCAGCCCGTGTAGAAACACAACCGGCGTGCCGGCGCTCGCGCTTTTTGAGAAGGCCAGGGCGGATGAGGGCATGCGCTTCAGTGTACCCTTCATTTGATGGCTATCAATCGCTTGGATGAAGTGCGCCGCCGGCACGCCGTGGCCGAAGCCGGCGGTGGGCCCGAGCGCACGGCGCGCCAGCACGCTGAAGGAAAGCTCTCGGCTCGCGAGCGCATTGACTTGCTGCTTGACGAGGGAACGTTTGAAGAAATGGACAAGCTGGTGCGCCATCGCGGGCGCGATTTCGGGATGGACAGCCAAGTCATCGACGGCGATGGTTTCATTACCGGTTGGGGCCAGATTCATTCGCGGCTCGTCTATGTATTTGCCCAGGATTTCACGGTTTTTGGTGGGTCGCTTTCGGAGATGAACGCGCGCAAGATCTGCAAGATTATGGACCTGGCGATACAGACCGGCGCACCCGTGATCGGCCTCAATGATTCGGGCGGCGCGCGCATTCAGGAGGGCGTTGTTACGCTCGGCGGCTATGCCGATATCTTTCTGCGCAACACTATCTCCAGCGGCGTGGTCCCCCAAATCTCGGCGGTGATGGGGCCGTGCGCGGGTGGCGCCGTCTACTCGCCCGCCATCACCGACTTCACCTTCATGGTCGACAAGACGTCGTACATGTTCGTCACCGGGCCGGACGTGATCAAAACCGTCACGCACGAAGATGTCACCAAGGAGGAGTTGGGCGGCGCGATGACGCATAACTCGCGCAGCGGCGTCGCGCACTTCCTTGCTGCCAACGATGCCGATTGTCTCCGCCGCATTCGCAAGCTCATGAGTTTTCTCCCGCAGAACAATCGGGAAGACCCGCCGCGCCAGGCCAACGCCGATCCGATTGACCGTCGGGATGCCGCCCTCGACACCGTGGTCCCAGCGCAATCCAACCAGCCCTACGACATCAAGAACGTCATTCTCAAGGTGATCGACTCGGGCGACTTCTTTGAGGTCCAGGAGCATTTCGCCCGCAACTTGGTCATCGGTTTTGCCCGTCTCGATGGTCGCCCCGTCGGCATCGTCGCCAATCAGCCCGCGCACTTGGCCGGTTGTCTAGACATCGACGCTTCGGTGAAGGGCGCGCGTTTCGTGCGCTTCTGCGATGCTTTCAACGTTCCCATCATCACGTTTGAAGACGTGCCCGGTTTCCTGCCCGGCACCGCGCAGGAGTTCGGCGGCATCATCCGTCACGGCGCCAAGCTGCTCTATGCCTACGCCGAAGCCACCGTGCCCAAGATCACGGTGATCACGCGCAAGGCCTACGGTGGCGCCTACTGCGTGATGGGTTCCAAACACATTCGCACCGACATCAACTTCGCCTATCCCACCGCCGAGATCGCCGTGATGGGAGCCGAAGGCGCGGTGAATATCGTGTACCGCCGCGAAATCTCCACCGCCGCGGATCCCGCCGCCGCGCGACGCGAGAAGATTGAAGAGTTCAATGACCGATTTGCTTCGCCGTTCGTCGCCGCCGAGCACGGCTTCAT
>JAYTKJ010000491.1:0-22859 GCA_043730365.1 Acidobacteriota bacterium
TTGACCAGTGGATCGATCTGAGTATCGAGCACTCACGGCTCACCATGTCGATGGCGGAATCGAAGGCTGACTGATCGGTGGGAACTCGGTACTCTCAAGGATCTACTCAGCTTACCTTCAGTTGTATTTTCCGACGGCCGACGAGCAGGGCAAAATCAACGCCCAATGGAGACGAGTTCGGGAAGTCTCGATGGCCGCATTCTTCCACTACTTCAGCAGCGGCCTTGTCGCCTCGATGGAGCAAGTGGCTCAACGAATCGACAACTATGTCGCCCCATTCGATGAGGAATTGAGGTCGCAGATCGGCATTGGCGCCTCGGAAGCGGTCGATATCTGCCGATTCGTCGCGAACAGGTTACAAGGCAATCTCGACAGCCTGAGTGCGGCCGCGCTAGGGGAGAAGCCGTGGGCGGAAAAGGCACTCGAAGTTCTTGATGGCCTCGAACGGTTAGGCCTCATTACCCTCGCCGAACTTGAAGAGGCGTTTCCGACAACTGCACACTCCTACTGGAAGCAGTTCACGGTTTCTCGTGGCGAAGGGCCGGAGATTCAGTATCCGACCGAGCCGAGCGTGTTCGACACGCAACCTCTGATTCGAATCGATGGCGGAACGGCTTTTTGCGTGGCGGCCAACACGTTGTTCTCGGCTGTCCTGAAAACGGCCGAAGAGACTCTTTTTCGTGGTCCGCTCAGGGACAAGTATCTGCAAGCAAGGGATAAAGCTTTGGAGCGGGAGGTTGCTCGGTACGCGAGAACCCTCTTCGGGCAGCACGCAACCATTTGGAAGCGAGTGTACGAAACGGTGGGCTCGCAGCATGAACATGATGTTATCGCCTTTGATGAACATCTGTGTATTGTCTTTGAGGCGAAGGCGTCGCCGCCGCCGGAACCATTCCGTGATCCCGAGAGGGCCTTCGCCAGAATTCGGGATGGCTTCCGTGCAGTGATTCAGACAGCATATGGACAGGGCAACCGTATCGTCAGCCGTCTGAGAAAGCAAGAAGTTGTTCGACTATTTGACGAAGCCGGCCACGAAGTCGGCGAGCTACTGCCGAGCACTAGATTCGTCGCGTGTGCCTGTGTGACACGAGATGACTTCGGGGCACTTGCCACAAATCTTTCGCTTCTACTTGAAAAATCGCCTGAGGACGCGTATCCCTGGGCAGTTAACATAACTGACCTGTCTACGCTTGCCGAGGCATGGGCATACTTCAATTGGGGATCGTCACAGCTCCGTGACTATCTTGAACAACGACTGAAGCTTCACGGAGCAGTGTTTGGCGGCTACGAACTGGAGTATGCCGGTGGCTTTATTAATCACGGGGGCTTCGTTGAACTGAAGAGCACGAATACGATAGTGCAGTTGAATCCTGGGTATTCCAACGTATTCGACGACATCTATAGGCATATCTACCACGGCGGTCCACCCGTCAGCATCTCCCGCAAGGAACCCGTCCTAACCGACCTGCGGCAATCCCTTGCTCTGGGGCAACCAGTGTTCGTCGAAACCACACACAAACGTGCCAAGGTGGGCCGGAATGAACGATGCCCTTGCGGGTCAGGAAGGAAATACAAGAAATGTTGCGGTAAGTGAGGGTGATCCGTCGGACACAGGATCCGTGACGAGCGTCGTGCGGTGGTACGGGATGCCGGACCACCGGACCCGGACCAGCACGCCTGAAAGCCACGGACTAGACGCACTTGGCACTCGTCCAGACACGTTTTCGAGCAGAAGACCGGGGCGGCCATAAGTCAGCCAGCATCCGGGAATCCCATTGTGCCGGCCAATTGGACGTGTAACGCCTTTGCGACCAAGTGGTTCAGGGGGAACCTAGACTAGCATCCTCGGTTGGCAACAGGCCACTTGGCCGCGACCCGCCTAAGTCAATCATTTTTGCACCATCCGGCTTATCTCAGGAGCGCCCCTTTTGGGCCCAAACCAACCGCCACACCGCAGCCTACTAACCCCATAACTCATGCACCGGCGAATAAACATCCTCGCTCGTCGGCAGATACTCATAGCCGCGCCCAAACCGCGCGTCGCGCTTCAGCGTCGTCCAATCGATGCCCAGCGCCGAATAAATCGTCGCCTCGGTATCCTCCGGCCGCACGTCGCGATCGCGTGACCATTGCGGCTCCACGGTCCTGGCGCCGCGCTCGTCCGTCACGCCAATCGCCCGGCCGCCCTTGATACGCGCGCCCGCAAAGACGATCGATTGCTGCTGATAGTGGTCGCGCCCGGCAGCCCCGTTCAGCGGACCCACGGTGCGCCCGAACTCGCCTTGCGCCACGATCAGCGTCTGATCGAGCAGCCCGTCCGCCTTCAAATCGGCCAACAGCCGCCCGAGCGCGGAATCGAATTCGCCCGCCATCGCCGTCAAGCGCGGATACAAGTTGTTGTGATGGTCCCAACTGCCGTAGGTGATCTGAATGAACCGCGTGCCCATGTTTGAGCGCAGCAGGTTGCGAGCCGTCAGGCAGGCGTCGCCCAATGGCGTCCCGCCGTACTGCGTGCGCGTGTCTCCATCGAGCTGGAAAATCCGGTCCACTTGGCTGTTGTACATCAGCAGTTGCGAACGCAGCTTCCAATCGGCAATCTCATCGGGCAAAGCCCCCAACTCCGCTGCCGTCGGAACGCCCGCCGCTTCAGACTCGCGCAAGAGGGCCGTCCGCGCCGCAAAGCGTTCGCGCCCGTCGCGATGCGCCGTATTGGGCAGACCCGCGCCGCCCGTCAGCAGGAACGGCGCATTCGCCACCGGCAGGAATCCCGAGGCCGCCCGCGGTGTGCCATTCAGCGCGATGAACGCCGGCAACACGGCGGACTTGTTGGTCAACTCCAGTGACACCACTGACCCAATGTGCGGGCTGATCTTGGCCAGCGGCGTGGCCGGGTTGCGCCCAATCTGCACCCACGTCTGCATCAGCCCATGCACGTTGGCCCACGCACGCGCTGACCGCACCAGCACCAGTGAATCAAGCTGCTCAGCTAGCTTTGGCATCAGGCCCTGCGGAAATAACACGCCGTTGTAAGTGGTGGGCTTGAATTGTTCGGCGGGAAAACCGTTGGACGGCTTCAGATCAAAGGTGTCGGTGTGACTGGGTGCGCTCTGCAGCATGAAGAAGATGCAGTACTTCGCCGTCGCTTTCGGAGTCACCGCCGCGCGAGCGATCGTCTCCATGGGCCGCTGACCCGGCATCAACATATAGCCGCCCACCGCCGAAGCCAAGTGCCGGAAGAATAGCCGCCGCCCCAGTTGCGGCTTGCGCCAATAGGGCGCACCGGCCACGCTGCTTTCATCGAATCCGAATCGGTCTCGCATAGTTCTGCCGCCTCAATAACTGAACAGGAACTCGGCCTTGTTGATGCACATCCACGCCAGGTCTTCCACGGCTTCGCTACGATTCTGCGCCTTGGCTAGAAACGCCGCCGCGGCGCCCCGCTCGCCATCGTTGGGACGGCGCGACAGAAACGTCAAATACGCCTCATCGATCAACTCTGCATCCTTCAACTGCCCCAGCGCGGCCAGCTTCGGCGAGCGCCCAATCTTGACACGGTCCGCCATGAACGCGTCGTTCATCAGCACCAGTTGTTGCTGAATCGATCCGGACTGGCTCCGTTCCTGCGTGTCGCGGTCCCCGCGCAGGAAAGTATTCATGAAGTTGCGCGCCACTACGTCACTGGCGGGCTCAATCGTATCGGGTAACTGCATGGCCCAGGTCACCCGCGCCGGCGAGGCGGTCACGGCCAAATCCGAGGGCGTGCCCAACGCTTTGGTGATTGCGTCATGCACTTCCTCGCCTTCGAGTCGCCGCGCAAAGTGACGGGCAAACAGCGGCACGGAGTCCGAACTCCACTCGCCGTCATAGCGTGAACTTAACTGATAGGCCGTGGACTGCGTCAGGAAACGGAGGAACGAGCGCAGCTTAAAATCCTGCTTCACTAACTCTGCCGCCAGCTTCTCGAGTAACTCCGGGTGCGTGGCCTGCAGATCCCAAGGCGCGGCGGGCGGCGCGTTCGGATCAAGGCGGGCCGGGTCCAGCGAGTCCACCGGATCCACCAGCGCCAACCCGAACATTTGCTTCCAAAGGCGATTGGCCAGGTTCCGCGCAAACATTGGATCGCGGACCATCCCGGCCGCAAACGCGGCGCGCCACTCGCCTTCCACCGCCGCATCGCCAGCTTCACGATAGCCTGGCATGACGCGGGTGATCGAGCCCACGCGCAATCGATCAGGCCGGTTGCCGGAGTTGGTATTGAGATCGTAGCCGCCGTCCGCCCCGTCCGCCACCATGAAACTATTGCGAGGGCTCGACGGTGTGAAACTCATCCGCGAGAAGAACGCCGCCATGCTCTGCGCCCCTAGGCGGGTCTGCCGTGTGCCCCACGCGCTCACCTGATTCAGATGCCCGCGCCCGTCATGGCACAGCACGCAATCGTAGTGTCCGAGGCCGAGAAACGTGGTCGCGGTGCGCACCAGCATCGTGTCGTAGGTATCCTGAATCGGGCCCATGGCCGTGCTGGCGCCCATCGGGAAATTCGCCGCACCCGCCTCAGGATCATAGTTGTTACCTTTGGCTGACACCACTTCGCCCGCCACCACACTCAACGGTTTATCCTTGTTGACGGCGTCTCGGATGTAGGCGTGAAAGGCGTTGCGGCCCTCGGCGTTGCGATTCGACGCGGCGTTCACCAGGACGGCCGTGTTCTGCAGCAGGTCCCCCATCCACATCGCCCAACGATCCACAAACTGCGGAGAGGCCAGCAGCCGGTCAATCGCCGCATCGCGTTTGGTGTCGCTCTTCTCGGCCACGAAAGCCCGAATCTCGTCGGAGTCTGGAAGCCGGCCGGTGAGGTCCAGCGTGATGCGTCGGAGGAACTCCTCGTCGGAGGATAGCGGCGCCGCCATGACGCTCTTGCTCGTGAGCTTGCCGAGAATCTCCTGATCGATGAAGTTGCGTGACGGGAGCGAATCAGGAGCCACCGGCCGGGCCGCCTCGCGCCCAAACCGCATCAGGCGCGCGCGAAGATCAATCTCGCCGCGCAAGCGCTCACTGCGATTGAGGAACTCCGCCGGGTCCCGCTGAAACCGGCAGTCCGCGCCCTTCTCCCCGGCGACACTGTCCAGCGTGAACAGGCTGCCCAGTGCCAGCAGAACCAATCGATTGCCCATAGACCCTCTAACCCCCAACCCCGTCCGACCGTCACTAGATTATCGGATTTAGCGCCCGGAGCACAGGGAGGCCCAGCAAAGATTTACAATTGGCCATCTCCGTCATCAAACTGATAGACTCAACCATCACATGCGGCCCCTGGTTTTTCTCCCACTTCTGGCATTTCTGGCCCATGCCGAGGATTGGACCCGGTTTCGCGGCCCCAACGCCCTCGGTGTCTCGGCTGACAAGGGATTTCCCGTCGAGTTCGGCCCCGGTAAGAACGTCGTATGGCGAACGCCCGTGCGGTCCGGCAAGTCCTCCCCTATTCTCAGCGCCAAGCACGTCTTCCTCACCTCCTACGAAGACGAAAAGCTGTACACCGAGTGTTTTGACCGGGCCACCGGGAAGCGGCTCTGGGAGCGGGCCGTCGAGCGCAAGTACCACGAATTTGCCAACCTTCTGAATCATCCGGCCGCCATCAGCCCGGTCACCGATGGCGAGATCGTCTACTCCTTCTTTAAGGATTTCGGTCTGGTCTCCTATGACGCTTCGGGCCACGAGCGCTGGCAGGCACCCATTGGGCCGCTGGTGAATACGATGGGCCTGGGCGCTTCACCGGTGATAGCGGGCGGCGACGTGGTGATTGTCGCCGATCAGTTACACGGTTCCTATATCGCCGCCTATGACCGCCGTAACGGCGAGCTGCGCTGGAAGACCTCGCGCGAGGAAACCGAAGGCTGGGGGTCGCCACTGGTGCTCGAGGGCGCAGGCGCACCATCGATTCTCACCGTCAGTCGCGGCCAGTACGGCGCCTATAGTGGGGCAACGGGAGAACGTACCGCCACCTTGAGCGGCCTTTCCAACACCATCGTGGCCAGCCCGATCCTGGCCGGCAATACACTCTACGCCCTCGGCTATGGCTCGGACTCGGCCGCTCCGTTTGCGAACCGGCTGGCTCAATTGGATAAAAACAAGGACGGCCAGCTCAGCGAGGACGAGTACGGCACCGACGCCTTCGTGCGCGGCATCGCCAAGTTCAAAGGCAATCGCGACATGATCGTCACCGAGGACGAATGGAACGCCAAGCAGCTCGAAGTGATGGGGCCCAATAGCCTGTTTGCGCTGAAGATCGGCAGCAACGGGGAGGCGCGCGAACTCTGGCGCTATGAGAAAAGCTTCAACGGTATCATCCCATCGCCGCTGCTCCTGGACGGCGTGTTGTACGTCATCCGGAACGGCGGCATCCTCACTTCGTTCGACGCTGCCACGGGGAAGGTGATTAAGACCGGTCGCGTGGAAGGCGCCATCAGCGGCTATTCGTCGTCGCCGGTGGCGGCCGAAGGCAGAATCTATCTGGCCAGTGAGGACGGCCATGTGGCGGTGTTGCGTGGTGCCGCAGGACAGTGGGAAGTGACGCGGGTGAACGATCTGGACGAGCCGATCTTTGCGACCCCGGCGCTTTCAGAAGGACAGATTTATCTGCGCACCGGTAGTGCCCTCTACCGCTTCGGAGAACCGGCGCCGGCGGTGCCGTAACAGCGGGTGAGGAGGCGACTCATAGACCCGCCCAAATCTCCCGGAGGTCCAGTTTGAAGCCTTTGATGGGCCCCTCGCCGCTGAGCATCGCCTCACCGGTGCGCTTCTCGGGTTCGGGCTGGCCGGCGCGATAGATGTAGACTGTCTCACGGTCGCCATCAATGAGCCAACCCAGTTCCACTCCGTTGCTCATCCAGTCTTCCATCTTTCCCTGGGCATCCTTCAGGCGGTCGCTGGGTGACATGACTTCGACAATGAATTCGGGGACCAGCGGCGGGAACTTCCGCTTCTGCTCCTTAGTGAGCTTCCTGAGTTTCTTGTTCGAGACCCAAGCCGCGTCCGGCGAGTAGCAGCGCTGCTGGGTAGGATGAACTCCGCGGAAGGGCCGAAGGTCTTGCCTCGCCCGTCGCGGCGCGCCCATTGGCCCAATTGGGTGGTGACCTCAAGGTTTCGGTAGTCCGACTCCAGACCAGCGGGCCTCGATATCAGGATTGCGCCCCGCGCGTCGCGTTCGAGTCTGACGTTTGGATTGGCCGAACAAAACGCGTAGTATGCGCTCTCGCTCATCGCCCGGGCGGAGCCCAGCGTAAGCTTTGCTGGCAGCGCCGATTCAGGTAGCAAGAGCTGCATCGCCTCAGCATAGCCGAAACACCGATCTAGAATGAAGGATTGCCAATTACGCCGCGCGTTACCGTCGTCGTACCCACGCTGGCAGGTGGCGGCCTGTTACAGGAATGCCTCGCCGCGCTCGGCCGCCAGACGTTCCGCGCCTTTGAGGCCATTGTGGTGGACAATAGCGGCTTGGACCGCGTGCCCAAAACAAATTTGCCGGACTTCGTGCGCGTGTTGGCGAGCCGCGTCAACCTCGGCTACGGAGGCGCGATCAATCTGGCCTGCCGCGAATCCCAATCCGAATTCGTGGCCGCGCTCAATGACGACGCCATCGTGCATCCCGACTGGCTCGGCGCGTTGGTCAAGGCGGCTGACGCGGCGCCGCAAGCCGGCATGTGGGCCTCGTGCGTGCGGTTGAGCGAGACCGAAATGGACTCGGCCGGCCTGCTCCTCTACGCCGATGGCAGCAGCAAACAACGCGGCCACCGCCGTCCGCCGCGGGAGTTCTCCGCCGCCTCCGAGGCCCTGCTGCCGAGCGGGTCGGCGGCCCTTTATCGCCGCGTCATGCTCACCCAGATCGGCGGTTTCGACGCGGATTTTTTCCTCTATTGCGAAGACACCGACGCCGGTCTCCGCGCGCAGTGGGCCGGGTGGCAATGCGGCTACGTGCCGGAGGCCGTCGTCGATCATCGCTACTCGCAATCGGCGGGCCGGGTCTCTCCGCTCAAGGCCTACTATGTGGAGAGGAATCGCCTGCTGGTGGCGATCAAGACTTTCCCGGCATCCATGCTCGCAGTGGCTCCGTTTCACGCCGTCCGGCGCTACGTCTGGCACCTGCTCACCGTGTTTTCCGGCAGCGGCCCGGCCGGCGAGTTTCGGCGTGGCGGAGGTTCGCCCGTCGTGTTGGTCTGGCTGGTGATCCGAGCCCATGCCGCCGCCGCTTGGCGTCTGCCGCGCTTGCTGTCCGCACGCCGGCGCATCCTTCGCACTGCCACGATCACGCCGGCCGCCTTTATCGCTCTGACGCGCCGGCACTCGATTTCGGCGCACGAGGTGGCCACGCTGTGATGACCGGCCGCGGCCGGGTACTGCTGCTGATACCAGCCTTCAACGAGGAGGCTTCGATCGGCCACGTTGTGGTCGAGGCCCGTCAAGTGATGCCGGGCATTGACGTGCTGGTGGCCAACGATTGTTCTACCGACTCGACGGCCCAGGTGGCTCGCGGCGTGGGCGCCCAAGTCATCACCGTGCCTCATCATCTCGGGCTCGGTGGGGTGCTCCAGGCCGGTTATCGCCTCGCGTACGAACTTGGGTACGACTATGTGGTCCGGATCGATGGCGACGGGCAGATGGACCCACGCGACATTCCCACCATTCTCGAGACCCTGCGCGCCTCGGGTGTTGAGATGGTGATTGGCTCGCGCTATCTCGAGCGCGATGGCGGCCACACCAGCGTGGCTCGCTCGGTTGGCATTCGCTTTTTCCGCGCCGTCCTGCGCCCGATCCTGGGCAAGCCGGTGATGGATCCTACTTCGGGCTTCGTCGGCGTCAATCGCCGGGCCCTTGAAGTGTTCAGCAACAGCTTTCCACTCGAATATCCGGAGATTGAAGCGCTAGTGGTGCTGCGGCGCCGCGCCTTTCACTTCTTGGAAGTGCCCTGCCGCATCCGGCCGCGCCGGGCGGGGCTCAGCACCATCACGCCGCTCAAGTCCGTCTACTATATAGTTCATGTACTGTTGGGCGTGCTGGTGAATATTCTCAAGTTTGAACGGCATCGCTGGAGGTAATACCCCATGGAAAGGTTACTCACCGTATCGTTGATCCTGAGTGGCTGCCTCATTGTAGTCATACTCTATTCGTTACGACGCTCGCATATCCGGGTCGAGTATTCACTGAGTTGGCTGGCTGCGGCGATCGTGGTTTTTGTGCTCTCTATCTGGCAGCGAGGCTTGGTGGCCTTGGGGCAGCTCCTGGGCATAAGCTATCCGCCGGCGGCACTGGCCTCGGTGACCATTTGCGTCTTTCTGGTGGTGCTGTACCGCCTTTCTATGATCGTTTCCGACCTCAAGGACAACAACGTAGCGTTGGCCCAGAAGGTGGCCTCGCTCGAATATCATTTACACCGGCTCGAGGATCAGAGTGAAGCGGCAACGACGCGAAGTTAGCCAGCCGGCGGTCGCGCAGTCGCAGTCGCAACTCTGGCCTCTCCTGCTGGCGGCGGTGGGAGCCATCCTACTGGCGCTGCAGATATACGGCCCGGCCCTGGATGGCCCGTTTGTGCTGGACGACGCGTATCTGCCCTTCGGCCAGCCCGACGCCGAGAAGCTACCCCTCGAGGTTTGGCTCATCGGGCGTCCGCTCCTCGGTCTGAGTTACTACGTCAATTTTCTGATGTCAGGGTCGCATCCGGCGTCGTATCACATCACCAATGTGTTGCTCCATCTCGGCGTGACGTTTCTGGTCTTCCTGATCCTGCGGTTGGCGCTCAACGAACCTTCCCGGCGCACGGATCTGATCGCAACCATCGGCGCCGGCATCTTCCTCCTCCATCCGCTGCAAACCGAAGCGGTGGCCTACATCGCGGGCCGCTCCGATGTCTTGTGCACACTCTTTGCCTATGCGTCCATCGCGGTTTTTCTCCGGTATCGGCGTCCGGCGATTGGCTTCGCCGCCGTCGCCGCCGTACTCGCGCTTTCCCTGCTGTCGCTGCTCAGCAAGCAGCAAGCCGTGGCGATTCCGGCGGTGCTGATTCTGATCGATCTGTTCTGGAATGACGGCTCGGCGATGCAGTCGGTCAAGCGCAACTTGCGCCTCCACGGAGTGCTCGTCGCCGGAGCCATTGCCGGCGCGATATGGGTGTTCGCGGTCTTGGGCCGTGACACGACGGCGGGTTTCCGCGTACCGGGCATCACGCCCATCGAATACTTCTTCACTCAGTGCCGCGCCTTCTGGCTCTATGTGCGGCTCCTACTCTTGCCGGTAGGCCAGAATCTGGACCCGGATTTTGCCATCTCGCGCGGTCTCTTTGACCATGGCGCTGCGCTAGGATTTGCGGCGATCGTGGCTGTCGTTGGTGTGGCAATCTGGGTGCGCCGTTCCTGGCCGCTGGCTGCCGCCGGCCTGTTCATCTTCCTGGCGCTCCTGGCGCCCACGTCCAGTTTCATTCCGATTCAGGATCCCGTGGCTGAGCGCCGCGTGTACTTCGCCATGATCGGACCGTTGCTGATCGTGGTTGACTTGCTGCGCCGCTCGCGCATGTCAATAACGACAATGGCCGGCGCAGGCTTAGCTGTCGCGGCGCTGCTCAGCTTTGCCACTTACTCGCGTGCGTCCCTCTGGGGGGACGAAATGGCCCTGTGGCGAGACACCGTAGCGCAATCGCCCGAAAAGACGCGCCCCCGCTTTCAGCTTGCGCACCTGCTGTACCGCGCGCAGCGCTGCCCGGAAGCCGCTAAGGAATACGAAGCGGCCTCGAAGCTGGCAAAACCCACCACAGCGTTACTCGTGGATTGGGGCTTGGCGCTCGATTGCGCCGGCCGCACTCCCGAGGCAATCGAGCGGCTTCGGCAGGCGGTTGCCAGCGAACGCACTTACAACTCGCTGGCGCAGCTCGGCATGGTGCTGGCCCGGCAAGGCCGCCTGGACGAAGCCTTGCCGTTGCTCAATGACGCGATTGCGGCTGACCCCAATCAGCCTGCCGCCTGGGGCTATCGCGGCAACGTCTACGCCACCCAGCGCAAGCTCGTCGAAGCCGCGGCCGACTTCATGCGCGCCCTGGCCCTGAACCCGTCTGACGCCGCCGCCGCCCGCGGGCTCACCTACGTCAGGCAGCAGCATCAATTGAGCGCTCCCCGCTGAGTAACTGCATGGTCCAGCGCATCGGTGTCAATGCTCTTTACCTGATCCCCGGCGGCGTAGGTGGCACTGAGATTTATCTGCGCAGCCTGCTGGCGGGTCTGGCGCAGGTGGACGCCGTA
Organism: Acidobacteriota bacterium; assembly: GCA_043730365.1. GTDB lineage: Bacteria > Acidobacteriota > Terriglobia > Bryobacterales > Bryobacteraceae > VFZP01. Next base: position 11,280 of record JAYTKJ010000491.1, read on the forward strand.
AATCAATACATCATCTACACCAACCGCGAAACAGGTACGGATCTGGCGCCGCTCGCGCCGAACTTCCTCACGGTGCCACTGCCGGTGCACGCGTCCAGGCGGCCCGTCCGCATACTCTATGAACAATTCCAGTTGCCAGGGCGTGTGCGCCAGGACCGCATTAACGTGCTCCTGAACCCCGGCTTTACCGCGCCCGTGTTCTCACCGTGCCCGCAGGTTACCGTCATTCACGACTTGCAACACAAGCGGCATCCCGAATATTTCCGCTGGTTCGATCTACCCTTCTGGCGGCTGCTGGTGTGGGCGGCCGTGCAACGCTCCCAGCGGCTCATCGCCGTGTCACAGGCTACGCAGGCCGATCTGTTGACTTACTACCACGTGCCGGCGGACAAAGTGGCCGTCGTCGAGCACGGTGTCGATGATCGCTTCTTCGCCATCGCCCGCGAGCGCACGCGCGTGGAACCGTTCCTGCTTTGCGTCTCCACCCTTCATCCCCACAAGAACATCGAGCGGCTGGTGCGCGTCTTTGCGCGGCTCCGCGTTCGCCATCCTGACTTGCGGCTCGTCCTCGCCGGCATGAAAGGCTTTCAAACTTCTTCGGTGGAGGCGCTCATCTCCTCATTGGGTCTCGCCGGCAAAGTAGAATTGACCGGCTGGATCCCGCGCGAGCGACTCTACGATTACTTCCGCCGGGCGGCGGCGTTTGTTTACCCGTCCACGTTCGAGGGCTTCGGGATGCCGGTCGTGGAAGCGCTGGCCGCCGAGGTGCCGCTGGCCTGCTCGGACATCGAGCCGCTCCGTAGCATCGTCCGCGGAGCGGCTTGGCTGTTCAATCCGGAGGACGAAGCGGGCATGGAACACGCCATCGAACGGCTGCTCCATGGCGAGGCCCCAGGGGCACCGAACCCGGCGCGCGACTACTCGTGGGAGACTGCCGCGCAAGCAACGCTCCGGGCGCTGCGCTCGGTGTTGTGATCTTCAAAAGCGCAAAGGCCGAGTAGGCGCGGCGCCAAACCGCGAGGAACCGCTCGCGATGCCGCGCCGGAGCGAGTCCGTCTTGCGCGTATTCCTCAAAAGGCAAAGCGCAGCCCGAACTGCAGAATGCGTGGGTCGCCCGCGGACGTGATGCGGCCGAACAGCGAGTTGATGCGCGCCGTGTTGGGGTTGCCGAGATTCACGCGATTCAGAAGGTTGAAGAACTCGGCCCGGAACTCGAGTTTGTGGTGTTCGGAGTACGGCATCACGAATTCCTTGAAGGCCGAAAAATCCACGGTGGCAAGGCCGGGCCCACGCAGCGTGTTGCGGCCGATCGTTCCGAACGTCCCGGGTGCCGGTTCCTTGAAGGCCGTGGTGTCGAACCAGCGTAGAATACGGTCGCCCTTGGCGCGGCTGCTGTCGAGGTTGGGGTTGCCGGTGATATCGACCCGATCCTGACCGATCCCGGTGAACGAGATATCGACGCCGTTGGCAATCGTCATTGGTCCACCAGTTTGCATACTCACGATGCCGTTGGTCTGCCATCCGCCGGCGATCAGCTTCCACGCGGCGCCGGTGGGCTTGAAGGGAAGGACGTAGTTGAACGATCCGGTGAACCGGCCGCGGCGGTCAAAGTTCGAGGGGCCGTAGTCTTTGTCGATTGAGCCCAACGGATACGTGTTTCCGTTGCCTTCAAATGCCGTGTTCGAGAGGATATCGAGGCTCTTCTGCCAACTGTATCCGCCCAGGAAAGTGAGCCCGCGGGAGAAGCGTCGTTCCATACTGAGCACCAGCGCGTGATAGTTAGATCGCCCGTAGGTGCCGGCGTACGTGACCTGCGTGAACTCGCGGCGCGGGCGGCGCGAATCGGTATTGGCCACCGTGGCGCCCGGCCGGTACACGGCGGCATTGAGTTCGGCGGCGTGGAAAAGGCGGCGGCCGGCAGAGCCCTGATACGCCGTCCGCAAGATCAATTGCATCGGCAGGCTTTGTTCGACACTTACATTCCACTGGTGGATGTTCGGATAGGTGAAGTCCGGCGCGAAGCCGACAATCAGGAAAGGCCCGGGGAAGACTTGGGTGGCCGAAATAGGCCGGGAAACCGGAAACGGATTCACTGCGCCGCGGTAAGGGTCTTGCGTGGAAAAAGGCGGGTTGATGTCGACGCGCACCGAGTTGGGCGGCGAAGTGACCTGGCGATTGTAGGTGAGCGCCGGCGTTTGATCGTGGAAGCGACCGTAGCCCGCGCGGATGCTGGTTTTACCGCTGCCAAAAACGTCGTAAGCGATTCCGAGGCGCGGATCAAACAACGAGTAGACTGCGTTTACGCCACCTTCGGGGACGCCCGGATCCCCCGCCGCAAACTGGCCGGGCGGCAGCGTGGGGAATCGCTTCGAGCGGACGCCCTGCCGGTAACCGGCGTCGCTGAATTGCGAAATCTGGCGCGCCGCGTGATCGGTAAAAGGGATGAACGGATTCCAACGCACGCCGAGACTGAGCGAGAGCTTACGCGTCGCTTTGAAATTGTCCTGAAAGTAGAGTCCGTAGAGATTGCGGAAGAGGCTGTTATAGAGGGTGTTGATTTGCGAAAACGCGCTGGGCTTGCCGAGCATGAAATCGGCAAGGTTGTCGCCGGAGAAGCGGCCGCCGAAGGTGAAATTACCGTCGGAGAGGAAGTCCTGATCGAGGATGCTGTGCTCCCGAAGCACGTCCATGCCGAAGTCGATTTCGTGGCGGCCGTGCACTTTGGTCCAGGAGTGCTGGAAATTGTACTGGTTACGCGGCACGCGGTAGAGCGCGTTGTAGGAGTTGCCGAAATATTGCGTGACGCTCATGCGAAAAGTGGAGCCTACGGAAAGCACCGGTACATTGATGCCGAGCTCACGATGGCCGGGGAAACCCTTGGGTTGGTAGGCGATGTTAGACGCGCGGTTATAGCTAATCGACGTGCTGGAAAGGAGCGTCGGGCTGGCCGTGAACGTGTAGTTTAAGACGGCGGATTGGCTCTGCCAGCGGCGATCGGCCACGGCGGTAAGAAGATTCTTCGGATCGATGATGGTGGGGATTGTGAGTTGATCGTAGAAATAGCGGCCCGACAGCATATGGCGCTCGGAGAACTGATGATCGATACGGGCGAGGTACTGATTGTCAGTTTGTTTGTCGGCCCGTTGATAGCGAACGAGGCCACTCGCTTCGGTGGAGGTAGGGATGAATTCCAGCACCTTGAGCGCGATCGGATCCAGCCGGCTGGTGGGGATGATGTTTCCGGGGATCGGTTGATTGTTGGTTGGATCTACGAACTGGCGCGGCAGGAAATTCGAGAAATCGCCACGGCGTTGAGGAGCGGTCGCCGCCGTGGTGGTGAGGCTCGAAGGCAGCGAGCGGACTTGGGTGCCCTGCCAGGAGCCGAAAAAGAACGTCTTGTTGCGGACAATGGGTCCGCCCCCGGCAAAGCCGTATTGATTGCGCTTGAGTCCGTCGTTGCGCGGGGCGAAGAAGTTGCGGGCGTTTAGTTCGCCGTTGCGCAGATACTCGAAGAACGAAGCATGGAAATCGTTCGAGCCCGAACGCGTGACGATATTCACCACTCCGCCGCCGCGGCCCGCAAACTTTGCACCGTAGTTATTGGTCTGGTAGCTGAACTCCTGCACGGCGTCCGGATTCGGGAGCACGTTGGCTACTTCGGTGTACGGGTCTTCGTGAATGCCGCCGTCCATGACGAAGGTGGTGGAATTGCCACGACCCCCAGAGGCGGAGATGAGTTCGCCGCCAGATTCTGGCCGCGTGGCCGCTTGATTGAAGGTTCCGCTGGCGGTGAGTGTTCCGGGAGTCAGGCGCAGAAGCTGCAACACGTTGCGGCCGTTGAGCGGAAGGTCTGTCATCATCTGGTTGTTGATGACCGTGTTGAGCGTGGCGTTCTTCGTATCGACCGCGGCCACTTGCCCGACGACACTGATCGATTCCGTGACCGCGCCCACCTGGAGTTGCAGATTCGCTGTGGCATTTTGGTCCACTTGAAGATTCAGCTCAGGAACGCCGGACGTGGCGAAGCCCTCTTTGCCGGCGCTCACCGAGTAAGGGCCGGCGGGAAGCGCGGTGATCGCGTAGTAGCCGGTATCGTTGCTGGCCGCCGTCCGCGTGAGGCCGGTGGCGAGGCTCTTGACGGTGATTTTCGCGCCAGGAATCGGCGAGCTCGACGCATCCGTGACCAGGCCGGAGACCGAAGCGGTTTGCCTCTGTGCGAACAGAGAGGCTGAAATAAGAACGAAAGCCAGCGATAAGCGCGTCATGGCGGCTCCTTTTCAGACAGCATTGTACTACCACATGGCTTTCGACTGCTCGAATCATTCAGGCCGATCTTGGTGAGAACAATTCCGCCCTGTTTGCACTCATATAAGGAGGGACCCTGCGTATTGGCCAGCGCGGCTGTAAGAACTACAACAATCGAAGATCAACTATCCTGGCTGGCGCTGCGGATGGTGCCGGGGCTCGGTGCTCGGAGAGCCGTGCCCCTGGTGCGGCAGTTCCGATCGGCCGAAGCGGTATTTCATGCCTCTACCTCGGAGTTGGTGGCAGCGGGCTTGCCCGGGTCCGTGGCACAAAGCATCGCTTCGGGCTGTGCCTATGAGGAGGCCGCCGATCAGGCCGATCGAATGAAGCGAGCCGGGGCCGAGCTGGTTACGGTCCTCGATCCTATTTATTCTGAACAACTTCGTCAAATCTACGACCCTCCCTTGATCCTATTTGCGCGCGGCCGGACCGAGCTGCTATGCCGCACCAGCCTGGGCGTTGTGGGCACGCGCCGCCCGACGCCCTACGGGATGGCCGCCACCGAGCGCCTGACGGGTGAACTGGCGCGCACCGGCATGGTGATTGTCTCCGGTATGGCCCGGGGCATCGACACGGCGGCCCACAAGGCCGCGCTGGCAGCCGGTGGCGACACGATCGCAGTGTTTGGGTCTGGAGTCGACCACATCTACCCGGCCGAGAATCGCCGCCTGGCCGATGAGATCGCGGTCAAAGGACTACTTTTGTCGGAGTTCCCGATGGGCAATCCTGGCCATCCCCAGAACTTCCCCGTCCGCAACCGGATCATCAGCGGCCTCAGCGTTGGGATTCTCTTGGTGGAGGGTGCCCAGTATTCCGGGTCAGCCATTACAGCGCAACTGGCAATGGAGCAAGGCCGGGAAGTTTTCGCCGTTCCCGGCAACATTACCTCGAAGTTAAGCTGGACGCCCAACCTCTTGATAAAGCAAGGTGCAAAATTGATTCAGGGGGCCGAAGACGTGCTGGCCGAGTTGAGCCCTGACATCAGACGGACACTACGAATCGCAGCCGACCCTGCAACTAATCCGCTGCAAGCCGCATCCGATGAACTCGAGCGAACACTCGGACCAAACACCCGCTTGGGGCTTGCGGTCCTTGGTAGACTCCAGGTGGAAACCAGTCTTCAACTTGACGCTCTGCTAGAATCCCTGGAGGCGTGGTCTGCGTCGGAAACGATCGCCGTGCTGTTTGAATTGCAGCTGTTGGGGCTGGTCCGGGAACTTCCCGGGAAGAACTTTGTTAAAGTGTGGGTAGATCCAGGCCAAAACTAAATCGGAGGAAATGAAGCCATCGCTTATGGGAAAGTCGCTCGTCATTGTCGAGTCTCCAGCCAAGTCCAAGACTATTGGGAAGTACCTGGGCAAGCAGTTCGTCGTCATGGCGTCGCTTGGCCACGTCAAGGATCTTCCCAAGAAGAACCTGGCGGTCGACGTGGACACCGACTTCACTCCGCACTACGAAATCATTGACGGCAAGAAGAAGCTGATCCAGGAACTCAAGCAGGCAGCCAAGGGCGTGGACGCCATCTACCTGGCGGCTGACCCTGATCGCGAAGGCGAGGCCATCTGCTTTCATTTGATGGAAGAGCTGGCGCCCAAGAAAGGCGCCGACGGCCCGAAGATCTTCCGCGTGATGTTCAACGAAATTACGGCGAACGCTGTCAAGAAAGCGTTTGACGAACCGCGGGCGGTCAATATCAATCTGGTGGACGCGCAACAGGCGCGGCGTGTGCTGGACCGTCTGGTGGGTTACAAGATCTCCCCGCTCCTCTGGGACAAAGTGCGGCGCGGATTGTCGGCGGGCCGGGTGCAAACCGTGGCGCTCCGGCTGATTGTTGATCGCGAGCGCGAGGTTCGCGCCTTCCAAAAGCAGGAATACTGGACCCTGGATGCGCTGCTGGGCGCGCAGAAGCCGCCACAGCTCAAGGCGCGGCTGGCTAAGCGCAATGGCGACACGCCCGAGGTCACCACCGATACCGCCGCGCAGGCCATTGTCCAGGCGCTCGAGGGTGTGGATTATACGGTTGGCTCGGTAGCCACCCGTGAAAAGAAGCGCAACCCGGTTCCCCCGTTTATCACTTCCACGCTGCAACAGGAATCGTCGCGCAAGCTTCGCTTCAGCGTCAAGCGCACCATGGGCTTGGCCCAGCGCCTCTATGAAGGCGTCGAGCTCGGCTCGGAAGGCGCCGTGGGTCTTATCACTTATATGCGTACCGATTCGGTGCGTGTGTCCAATGACGCTCTGGCCGAAGTACGCGCGTTTATCCCGCAGCGATTCGGCGACGCCTACCTTCCCGCCGCGCCCAATGTCTACAAGGGCAAGAAAGACGCGCAGGACGCGCACGAAGCTATTCGCCCCACCTCCGTGCTCAACACGCCCGAGCAGGTGGAGAAGTTTCTCTCCGAAGACGAATTCAAGCTGTACCGGCTGATCTGGAATCGCTTCGTGGCCGGGCAGATGTCGCCGGCCGTGTTCGATCAAACCACCATTGAGGTAAACGCCAAGGGCAAGGATGAGGCGGCGTATCTGTTCCGCGCCACCGGTACCGTGGAGAAGTTCGATGGCTTCCTGGCGGTCTACGAAGAAGGCAAGGATTCCAAGGAAGACGACGAAGACGAGGCCAAGAAGAAGCTGCCCGCCGTCACCCAAGGCGAGGTGCTGAAGTTCAAAGCGCTTGAGCCGGAACAGCATTTCACCGAACCGCCGCCGCGCTTCAACGAAGCCACGCTCGTCAAGGAACTCGAAGCCAACGGCGTGGGCCGGCCGTCCACGTATGCGTCGATCCTGTCCACGATTCAGGACCGCGGCTATGCCAAGAAAGAAGGCGGCAAGTTCTCTCCCACCGAGCTCGGCTTTGTGGTGACGGATCTGCTGGTCAAGAATTTCGACGACATCTTCGACGTCAAGTACACCGCGCGCATGGAAGGCGAGCTGGACGATATCGAAGAGGGCAAGATCGACTGGCGCGCCGCCATGACCGAGTTCTACGGCAAGTTCAAGGTCGATCTGGTGCGCGCCGAATCCTCGATGGAGGATATCAAGCGGAGCGAGAAGCCCACCGATCTGATTTGCGATAAGTGCGGGAAGCCGATGATCCTGCGCTGGGGCAAGCATGGCTGGTTTGTCGCCTGCAGCGGATACCCCGAATGCACGTCAACGCGCGAGCCTACGCCTGACATGATCGAGGGCGAAGTGGGCGCGGGCATGGAGTTCACCGAGCAGGACGAGACCGAGTACTGCGAGAACTGCGGCCGTGAAATGGTGCTCAAGAAAGGGCGCTTCGGCCAGTTCTACGCCTGCTCCGGGTACCCTGAGTGCAAGACCACCAAGCCGGTGGGTGGCGAGCAGAAGAAAGCGGACGTGCCGCTCGATGAGAATTGCCCACTGTGCAACAGCAAGCTCATGATGCGCTTCGGGCGCTTCGGCGAGTTCACCTCGTGCAGCAGCTACCCGACCTGCAAATACATCAAGCAGAAGACCATCGGCGTCAAGTGCCCCAACTGTACGGACGGCGAAGTGGTGGAGCGGCGCAGCAAGCGCGGCAAGACGTTCTTCGGCTGCAATAAGTATCCGGAGTGCGACTTTGTGGCGTGGGGCAAGCCGATCTCGGAGAAGTGCCCGAGCTGCGAGAGCGCTTATCTAATCGAGAAGTACTTGAAGAGCGGCGCGTGGGCGCAGTGCCCGAACTACAAGGAATGCAAGTTCAAGCGGGAACTGGAGCCGGAAACTCCGGCCACAGCGGCTCCGGCGGAAGCGGTACCGGCGTAGAGATTACGGGGAGCCGGGGTGGAAGCGATGAGGCAAGACCAGGCAATTGAGGAAATCACCCGGCGGCTGGTGGAGTTCTACCGGCCGGAGAAAGTCTATTTGTTCGGCTCCGTCGCCCGTGGCGATGACGGTCCGGACAGCGATCTGGATTTTTGCGTCGTGGTTCCGGACGATACCCCCGCCGCGAAATTCCGCGCCGGTGCGACTTGCGGCGTGCTGGCTGACATCGTCACGGCCGCCGACGTGATTCCGTGGCGGCGGACAGACTTTGAGCGCCGGGCGGCCTGGGTGAAAGCATCGTTGCCGGCCACGATCGTCCGCGAGGGCCAGTTGCTTTATGAGTCCGCATGAGGCTCGGGCTCAAGACACGCGTGAATGGATGGCCAAAGCCGTCGAAGACTTGGCGTGCGCGATCGTCTTGTCCGGCGCAGGACACGAAGGCACCGCGCTATTTCATTGCCAGCAGTGCGCGGAGAAGAGCCTGAAGGCCTTCCTCACCTGGCACGGCCGGCCGTTTCGTAAGACCCACGACCTCAAGGAAGTGGGGCAGGCTTGCACGGAAATTGACCTCTCGCTCGCTGGCCCCATCCGGCCCGCGCATCTCCTAACGGAGTATGCCTGGAAACTGCGATACCCTGGCGAACTCTACGTCCTCGAAGAGGGGGAGTTGAACCAAGGCATCGCGTTGGCCCGCAGCGTGTTACTGGAAATCCAACGGCGGTTGCCCGTCGAAGCGCGAGATGAGCTGCCACCAGATGGAGATCACGAATAACGAGCGGGTAGGACACGCCTCATCGACTTGAATGCGGCGGCATTTGAGATTGCGGATACCGCATCTTGGGATTGGGTGATCGGTTCGAAGACGCGCCGACTCCCCTGCGGTTCAACTGTTACTTTCGTGGGAGGATGTCCAAGATGGCTGCGCCCCTGATCTGATGAAGAACTTCGACGACACTTTCGACGGCTGCCCCGACAGCTTCCACAACCCGTTGCGCATGCGGCTCAAGCGCAGGCCACTGCGCCCCCAATCACTATAATCGCGATCATGCGATCTTTGAGGTTCTGCTGGTAGCGAAGGTTCTTGTCGGTCGTCAGAAGCAAGATCATACCCGGCCTGCTCAGCGACGGCGAGAAGATCACCGTTCCGCGGCCGCTCCCATCCCAAGTCTGCCGAGATGCCGGCCGTGTGCCCGGACAAATAGCCGCGAATTGGGACCGGCGTTCCCTGATCGAAGAGAGTGCGCATTAGGGAGCGCAGGTGGGGGGCTTATCAAGGCTGCGCGCCGCAAACTCGATCACTTCTTGGACCTGCGCCCTGTCGAGTCCATGAAACCATTCCATGATGTCGTCGAGACTCGCGCCCGCTTCGAGATTTTCAAAGATGGCGGAAACGGGCATGCGCGTGTCCTTCAGTACCCAGGCGCCGCTGACTTTGCCGGGAACGCTCTCAACGGCAGGACACTGCGACCAATCAATCGGGCTCGTGCCTCCGGCCGGAGTGTTTGCCGCAATCTTCTGAATCCAGCCCTCCAGAGTCAGGCCCTGCGCCGCCGCCTGTGCTGAAAGAACAGCGGCCTGCTGGTCGGGAAGGTCAATCCCGATAGTCGTCATGAGCCTGCGCCTCCTTCTCTCCCATTATCGAATACTGGGCTCTCTGTCACCAGCGGCTGGCCGATGAAGTCCGTTGAGCGTGAAACGGGTAGGATGGGATAGAGAAGAAGAAGCTCGATGGCCACCACTCGCCAACTCGCCCACCACTTGATCGACCGTATGCCGGAGAGTCAACTCTCTGGCTTGGTCCAATTCCTGGAAACTATCATTGATCCCGCGTCCTCGGCACTGAGGAACGCACCGGTCGACGACGAACCAGCGGCTGAGGACGAGGCCTCCGCAGCCGAAGCGCGAGAGTGGCTCGCCAAGAACGGCGGTAAGGGCGTTCCCCACGCCGAAGCAATGCGGCGGCTCGGACTGGAGTAGTGGAGATCGAATGGACCGAGACGGCTCTGGAGGACATGGCTGCTCTCGATAGAGACATTGCCCGCCGCGTCAAGCAGTCGGTCGAACGCTTCGCCGAATCCGGAGCCGGAAACGTCAAACGCCTTCAGGGCATAGACCCGCCTGAATTCCGCCTTCGCGTCGGCGATTATCGCGTCCGCTTTTACCAGGAAGATGGCGCTATGCGGGTCCTCCACGTCCGCAATCGGCGCGAAGCCTACCGCTGAGGCTGCGAGGCGCGGATGGTGACGCAGCCGTGCCTGTGAGCGACACCGGTTCGAGGGTCACTTCGCCGCGGACCCGTCCCGGCAAGCCCCCGGGCCCGTCACCGGCCACAACTCCCGATGGTCCGCCAGCGAATCGCGATAAGCGGTCTGGCGCCACGGATACCAACTAATACTTTGCGGCGCCAGCCATCGCAGCGTGCAGTTGATATCGCGCGCTTCGTCCACAGTCGGCATGCGTGTGCCGTCGGTGCAGCGCACGCAGCGAAAGGCCTGAGCCAGAGCGACCGGTTCCGCTCTCATCCGGCGGGTCACAAAAGCGATCTCTTCACGCATGGACCGGATCAACTCATCGCGCCGGTAACCCTCGCTGGCGTTGACCGGATAGAACCAGATGCCGGCATAGTCAGCCACATCCGCTACGTCGGCATACTTGTTGCCGACACAGGTGTTATCCCGCTCCATGGAGCCGCCCGGCGCCCAGAGACTCGGCTGGCCAAAATCGTGATAGATTCGCACCTCGGGCCATATACGGTGAATATCGGCGCGCAGGGCTCGCAACTCTTCCGCCGATATCGCGCCGCATGGGGAATTCCTGCCCGTCACCGGATCCACCCAGAACGGTTCATTGAACACGAACAACGCCTTCACCAACGTGGACCGAGTCTGCGCATACTTGATAAACTGCTGTCCGATAGGTTCAATTTCCCATTGGCCCCGTATCAGGCGATAAGGATAAGGATGCAGACCGGCGATCAAACGAATGCCGGCCCGCTCGGCCATGTCGAACACCTCGCGCCAGTGATCGGGGTCGCGATCAAGCGTGATCACTGCGAACTGATAGCCAAGACGTTTAAGCTGCGCATATTCGGTGGGACCTGCCCAATGCGCCCCGGTCTCGATCACGGCGGCCGGGCCGAGCTCGTCGAGCCGCTTGGCAGACCCTTGTTCACAAGATGAACAAAGCAAGGCCAACGCCCCCGCCACACAAAGCGATTTTGAGATCCTGTTCAGCACACCGTTGATCGATCATAAGAAGAACAGACTGGCTCGCCTAGCGTCCAATAGGACCCTAACGTACCAGCGCCCACACTAGTACCGAATCGGGGAAACAGCTCGGGGAAACAGCGCTTGACATTTTAGGTGCAGCGGCCGTACAATGCTCTCCGTAAGTACCAGTACTTACTAAATACGGCTCTGAGCAGGAATTCGACGGGCCTCCTCATTTACGCGGCTTTCTTGACCAGTGAGGTTTTGACTTGCTGAACCGCGAGGAATTCGGTGTTGGAGA
>JAYTKJ010000492.1:0-10153 GCA_043730365.1 Acidobacteriota bacterium
TCCAGATCATCCGGCTCTACGGCCTGCGCTTCAAAATCGAGTTCTCCTTCAAGCAGGCCGTTGAACTAACCCGCTACGCGGGAGCCGGCTTCGCCGGAACATTCACCCGAAGAATCCCCGCTGAGCGTAGAATCTTGTTGTCCTGATTCATCCCGGCGGCGAGGTCCTGCCGATGCTAAACGGCTGCTCACCAGCCTATCTCAGCTTGACAGGAGTCACCATGACCAATCTACGCAGACGCATGCTTTTCGACATGCAGGCGCGCAACCTCGCCGACGAGACTCAACGTAGTTATATCCATTATCTCGCCGGGTATGCAAAATTCTTCAACACTCCACCCGACCAACTCGGGCCGGACCATGTCATCAACCATGTCATCGAATACCAGGCCTACTTGCTTCGGGAGAAGCGCTTGAGCGCGCAGAGCGCGAATTGTTTCTCCGCCTCCGCTCAATTTTTCTATACCGTCACGCTCGGCAAGGAGTGGACCAGCCGCCAGTTCCCGCGCGCCAAAGTGCCGATCATCCTCCCGCCGATGATCAGCGCCCCGGATCAAGCGGATCGAGTGTCGCGCTTTGAATCCGAAGCGCGCGCGGCTTCCGCCTTGAATCATCCGAATATCATTACCGTGTTCGACATCGGGGTGGCGCCGGAAGGGCGCTACATCGTCATGGAGTACGTGGTGGGCCGCACGCTCAGGGAACTGCTGGCGGAAGGTCCCCCGTTGGCCGGGGTAGCGAAGCTGGGCGGTCAATTAGCCCGGGCGCTCCGGGTGGCGCATGGCGGCATCGTCCATTCCGATATCAAACCGATAAGGAACGACGGCTATGTGAAGGTGCTCGACTTCGGCCTGGCGCGGTTGTTTGCGGCCGGGGAGGCCGAAGACCCAGGCGCCCACGGCGCTTTGATTGGCACGGTACGGTACAAGTCCCCCGAGCAAGCGCGCGGAGATTCGGTGCAGACTCCCTCCGGCGTCTTTTCGCTCGGAATCGTCCTTTACGAAATGGCGGCCGGGCGTCATCCGTTCGCAGCGGACTCCACGATTGGAACCTTGCACTCGATCGTGACGGCAGACCCACCGCCGCCTTCCAGCCAGAATGCCGAAATCGGGGGCGACGTGGATGACCTGATTCTGGCGATGCTCTCCAAGGATCCGGCAAAACGCCCGCCCGCAGGCGACATCGAGGCAGCGCTCGAAGCCCGGAGCGGCAAGAAGATCGGGGCGCTGCAGTTTCATCACAATCTTCCCGCGCAGCGCACTCCTTTTGTCGGCCGGGAGGAGGAACTCGCGGCCATCGGCGAACTGCTCCGCGATCGAAGTCTGCGTCTCGTGACGTTGACCGGCCCCGGAGGAACTGGCAAAACACGCCTGGCAGTACGCGCAGTGGAGAACGCGCTCACGGCATTTCAGGGCGGAGTCTATTTCGTCGACCTGGCTCCCTTGCCCGAAGCATCTCTCGTTGTGCCGGCCATCGCCAAGGTGACGGGTGTGCGTGAACTGCCAGGCAAGGATTTGCTTTCGGCGTTGTGCGACCAACTCAATACACAGGATGCCACGCTGCTGGTCCTGGACAATTTCGAACACGTGATAGAAGCGGGCCTGCGAGTAGCTGTGTTACTCGACCGCTGCCCTTCGCTGGTTGTCCTAGCCACGAGCCGGATCCCGCTCCGGGTCTACGGGGAGCGGGAGTTCGGGGTCGAGCCGTTGCCCTTGCCTTCGGAGGACGCGAGCGTGGAGAACTTGGGTGGGTTCGCGTCAATCGCTTTGTTCGTGCAGCGGGCGTCGGCGATCCTCCCTGGGTTTCGGTTGACGGACGACAATGCGCGCGATATCGCCGCCATCTGCAGACGGCTGGACGGCCTACCACTGGCCATCGAACTGGCAGCTTCGCGGCTCAAGCTACTGCCACCGTCCGCCCTGTTGACCCGGATGGAACATAGCCTCGATCTGCTTACGGGAGGAGGCCGCGATCTTCCACTCCGCCAGCAAACCCTGCGGCGCACGATTGATTGGAGCTACAAGCTACTCTCCGAGGCGGAGCGTAAACTGTTCGCGCGGCTCTCGGTCTTCATGGGCGGCTGCACGCTGGAAGCGGCGGAAGCGGTGTGCAACACACGCGAAGATCTGGGTATCGACCTCATGGAAGGGATTGGCTCGCTGGTGGATCATGGTTTGCTGCGCCAAACGGGAGGCGAAGGCGAGCCTAGATTCCTGCTCCTGGAGACGCTTCGCGAGTACGCCCACGAGCGGCTGGCGGAAAGCGGCGAGCTTCCGGAAAGCGAGCGGGCTCATGCGGCTTTCTTTGTGGTGTATTCCGAAGATCTGGGAGCCATGGAGCCCGCCAGGCAGGCGGCCCAAATTACGCAATACGAACTCGACTACGGCAACATCCGTGCTGCTCTGAGCCGCCTGATCGCTTCCGGCAATGCCGAATGGGCCTTGCGTCTGGCCGCCGCCCAGCCCTGGTTCTGGGAACACCTGGAGCAGTTCTCCGAAGGCCGCGAGTCGCTCGAAACTGCGTTGAAGATGCCGGAAGCCCAGGCTGCCACACCGCATCGAGGCCGGGCCGCCTATGCTGCCGCGACCATGTGCCAGCGGCTGGGAGATTTCGCGTCCGCCCTCCGCCACCACGCGGCCGATTCGTTGCTTGTCTTCCGGCACTTAGGCGACCAGAAAGGCGTGGCATCGGTGCTGATCGGCCTCGCTTCCACGAAGCAGGCTTTGGGCCACCCAGAAGATTCCAAGGCTCACCTCGAAGAGGCTATTGTTATCTGGCGTGAGTTGGGCGACGACGTCGCGGCAGACTATTCTCTCAACAATCTGGCGCGTATCTCGGAGAAGCAGGGGGATCACAGTACCGCGAAGGCAATTCTCGAACCGCTGGTTGCCCGGTTTCGCGCGCGCGGTAACCTCCGCAGTGCGGCTTCGGCGCTCAGCAGCCTAGGCGACATCGCAGCCGCTCAAGGGGATTTCCCTCGCGCTCAGGCGTATCAAACCGAAAGTTTGTCCATATTCAACGAACTGAACGACGCCACCGGGATAGCTCGAGTATTGGCCGACATGGGGAACTTGGCCCGCGATAGAGGACGTTTCGAGGAAGCCAATGACCGTTACCGCGCATCTCTCCGCAAGGCCGTCGAATCCGGCCGCCGCACGCACGTGGTTCGCGCACTGACGGCGATGGCCCACTGTTCCCTGAGCGAATCGCAAGCGGAGCGGGCGTTGGCGCTGGCCGGTTCCGCAGTCTCCGTGTTGCAGACGATCGCTGCCCAAAACGATATCAAACACATCAAAATGATCCAGGACGCTCTCGACCGGTGCCGCGTTGCGCTTGATCCGGCGGTCTACGCGCGGGGACTGGCGAAATCGCGCCGCCTGACGTTTGAACAGGCCGTCGCCCACGCGTTGAATTCCAGTTAGCCGTACTTGACTGGGTCGATCATCCTTCGTACCGCCGAGATTCGGTTGGCCGGGACGCCGAGTTGGCGGGCATGCTCGCGGATCCACGTTTCGTCCGGAGCCAGATAGACGCAGTAGATCTTGTCATCCGTAACATAACTATGAATCCACTTTATCTGCGCGCCCATCCCTCGCAAGACTTCGAGAGACTGAGTCGAAGCTTCGCGGATCTGGTCCTCGTTCCACTGGCCGGAGCCGGATACTTTCGCCAGCTTGGTCTGGAACGGCTGCTTCGCGACGCCTTGGCCGGCCAATTCCATCCCCTCCAGGCAAAGCAACAGCATAGGTTTTGTGGCCGAGTAGCACTTGAACTTAATGTGGATGACACTGTGGATCTGGCTTAGAGTGTCGTCCGCTCTAATCTAATGCCGCAGCTATCCGGCATCCTGCGGCGCTACGTTCCGGAGGATCGATGCAGTCGCTTTCTTTCGACAGCGCCCGCTATTGATCAATTGAATCTGCGGCTCGCCAGCGACCTGGAGTCAACTTCGGCTTTCACCCTTCTGATAGGGCCGATTTCAGGGAGCAGTGCATTCCTGCCGCGAAATCCGCCTCGCCAGCAATCGCTCAGACTTCCTGATCTGGGAAGCTGCCGAACACTTGGACGTAGAGCCGGCTTCTCGTAGAAGTGCCCTCTACAAAGCACCCCTGGCCTCCGTGTGCGAACCTCCTATTTTTCCTCTTCGGAAGACTCACGCCAGAATCCCCGGCAGCTTCTTAGTCGCCGTTGGCAGCGCACCCAACCCAGCATCCAGGGCGCCCTCGGTGAGGGTCAGATAAAAATCGCCGACGTTCCCTGCTACCCGCGTATGGCGGCCGTGTACCAACCGGTCGCGCGAGCCCGCCACGACGGCGATCATACCGCTCGCTTTGTGCAGGTTGGCCTCGGCGTGCTCATGCACGAACACCAGCAAGGAGTTATCGAGCAGTGTCCCCGCGCCCTCGGGAATCGACTTCAGCTTACTCACCAGATACGCGAATTCCTCGACATGCCAGCGGCAGATGTCGCGAAGGATCCGTTGCCCCTCGGCCCCGGTGGCGCCGGGAGCCTTGCCGTCCTTATGCGTATAGTCGTGGTGCCGCGCGGCGGTGTGCCCGAGCCACGGAAACCGGGCCAGACCTTGGCACTTGGTCAACATATAGCTCGCCACGCGCGTCTGCTTGGTCGCCAACGCGTAGGCCAGCAGATCGCTCTGAATCTTCGCGATGCGCGGCCAGTCCTTCATGTCGAAGTCTTCGCCCGGCGGCGTGATGCGGCGGAATTCAGGCGGCAAGGAAGCGATAGACCGTTCGAGATCGCGCACCGAAGACAAGTGCTCGTCCAGGCGCTGCGAATCTTCGACGGGCAGGCCCTTGCGTAGTTCGTTGGCATTTTCCCGAACCGCGTCGAGAATGCTGCGCTTGCGTTTGATCCAACCCTCGTCTCGCGCGCCGAACAGCCTGTCAAACAGCCGATGAGGAATTTCTTCGGGGGGCAAAGGACGGTCTGGTCCAGCCCAACTCATGTTCTTCTGCATCGCGCCGCCGAAGGACTCCTGCGACACCCCGATTTGCAGCGACCGGAAGCGGGTCTCCGAACCGAGTTTGCGGGCCACCAACTGATCGAGTGACGGTCCGCTTGGACCACGGCCGGAGAAACGCGTGCAGGTCATCAGGGCGCTCATCGCGGTCGAGTGGCCGTCGAACGCCGTGTTCACGATCGCTGAATTGTCGAGGCCGCTGACGACGTGCACATCGTCGCGAAGCCGCGCGAGCGGGCTCAGGCACGGAGTGAGGGCGTAGGCAGAGCCGGTTTCGTCGGGGATCCAATAGCGCTCGGGAATGCCGTTGCCGTTGAACCAGAGCACGAAGCGCCGTTCGATGGGAGCGGCCTCGGCGGCATAAGCGGTGCCGTGTGAGTTGAACATGCTCACCAGCGGCGGCAGTCCCACCGTCACGGCCGACTGGGCGGCCGACAAGCCCTTGAGGAAAATGCGGCGCGACAGCCGTTGGCGTCTGGTGATCACGTTCGTCATGGGGTCACTCCGTTCTTATAGTAGGAAACCAACAGCTCCCGGAATTTGTATCCCGAGTTCCTGAAGTCCTGGAGAACCTGTTGAATGAGTGGAGCATCGCTGCGCATCTCGTGCCGTCCCGCCTGATAGCGGAACACTTGTTTCACTATACATTCCTGGCACTGTCCTGTCCTGGCCAGAATCTCACCGAGCTCACGCGGATTGCGAAACTCCGAGTTGGGCACGCCGGTCAGATGGCCGGTGGTGTCGAGGTCGAGCAGCACCTGCTTCTTGGGCACTTTGGCTTCATGCTCGTCGGGATAAAAGAGGAGCTTCGCCTTCGGATGATAGATCCCGACCGCGTCGAATTTCTCGAATGCGAAGCCGATCGGGTCGATCAGCGAATGGCAGCCCGCGCACGCCGGGTTCGTCGTATGGGACGCCAGCCGCTCGCGATTGGTTTGGGGAAGCGCTTCGTCCACCGGCGGCAGATTGGTGTCGACGCCCGCAGGCGGTGGGGGCACCTGCTGGCAAAGAAACTGTTCGCGCACGAAGATGCCGCGGGACGTGGGCGCGGTATCTTCCGGTTTGCTGGTCAGGGTCAGGAACAGGGCATGGCCAAGCACCCCGGCCCGGTCCTGTTCCTTGGGGAATACTACGCGCTCAAAATCCTGAGCGGGCGCCGGAACGGCGTACACGGTGGCCAGTTCGTTGTTCACGAAGCCATAGTCGGCGCGGAAAAGATCCATGAATTCGCGATCGTTCCAAACCAGGTCCGCCACAAAGCGCTTTTCCTCTTCCAGCATCGAAGCCACCAGTTCGCGGCTGAACATCGGGAAGGTGCGGCGTTCGCGCGCGGCGGCCAGGGCGCGATCAAACCGCAGCCACTGCGAGGTGAATTCGTCCAACCCCTGGCGGGCGCGCGGATCCTGGAGCATGGCGCGGGCGGTGGTGGCGACTTTTTCGGGCGTATCGAGATCCCCGCGTTCGGCCCGGTCGAGCAGCGCCTCGTCCGGCATCGTGTTCCACAGCCCGTAGGCAAGACGACTGGCGGTGGCATAAGGCTTCCACGCCGGGCGCGGAGATTCGTCCATCCAAAACAGGAACCCCGGCGCCTGCAGGGCGGCTTCGATCACAGCCTGAGCGCCGCGCAAGAACTCGCGTTCATTTCTGAACAACGCATCGTAGCGGGCGAACTCCTGCGGCTCGAGCGGACGCCGGAAGGCGCGGCGCCCGAAGGTGCGGATGAACCGCTCACGGCAAGTGGCCGGCTCCCTTGCGAAGTCGCACGGAATCAATTTACGCGAGTCGCCCCGGCGGAAGACGTTGCCCGCGAGGCGCTCGGCGGTTCGGCTATAAGTCTCGATCAAAATGGGCGAAAGCGACTGCGACTGATATTGATTTTTGAAACCGTTGACGAAATCCTCGGGCGGAAACTGGTCCGAAACGTCGGTGGCCTCCTTCAGAAGGTCCCGTACGGTGTACGCATATTGTTGGTGAGTCAAGCGCCGCAGCACCGCCCGGCCGGCTTTCTCGTAGCTGGTCGACTCGGATCTACTGTACTGGGCGGCGCGGCGGGCTCTATCCTCCGGCATCGCGGCCAGGTATTGGATCCACTGGCGAAGTATCGCCTCTTCAGCGCTCCCGGGCGCAATGCGCTCGGCTCCGCCATGACTCACGCGCAAGGTTGGTTTGCGCAGCAGCAGGGAATCGGTTGGATTCTTCCGGTCAACCAGTGTTACCAGGGATTCGCCGAACTTCTCTATACGCTCGGCATTGGCCCCCTCCGGCGGGAAGTGCAGCCGGGTAGCCGAAGCGACGCCTTCCGGAATATGACAGCGATGGCAGCCCGCGGTCTCAAGGACCGGATATAGCTTCTCGGCAAAGCGATACGGAGCCTGCGCCCACGCCGCCATGGCTTGGCATCCGGCCAGCGCCGCGACGCCGACCCAACGGGTACTAGAAGCCTTCGATAGCAATGCGTCTAGAGCTTATCAGACTGGGGCATGCGAGACAAGAAGAAGGGCAAATCGACAAAATCGACCAGAGTACTTGCGCCTAACGTCTGTTGGGCATAGAATTCTCTAATCATGCGAAGCTTTACGCTAAAGTCCGCGACCCTCCTTGCGCTGCTGAGTAGTCTCCCCGCCTGGCCCCAAGCCAGCAACAGCACGGTCCGCGGCGCGGTCCGAGATCAGGCCCAGGCTGTCATGCCTGGCGCGGACGTCACGCTAACCAATACCAACACCGGCGTTGCGCGCGCCACGAAATCGAACGACTCGGGTCTATTCGTGTTCCCGGCCGTCGTGCCTGGCATATACAAATTAGAGTCGGTTTTTGCCGGAATGCAGGCATTCCAGGGAATGCTCACCGTGCAAGTACAGCAGGACGCTACCGTCGACATCGTCATGCAGGTTTCGCAGACTACGACTAGCGTCGAGATTCAGGATGTGACGCCGATGGTTCGCATGGACAGCCCATCGTTGGGGCACGCCCTCGAGCGCAAGCGCATCGAACAATTGCCGATCAACGGGCGCGGCTATCAGGGCCTTCTGCAAACGGTGCCGGGCATCACCGCCACGGGCCGCATTCAGGCGTACGGCTTACGGCCGGGCACCCATACGCTTTTATTCGACGGGGCCGCGATGAATGAGGTGTGGGAAGGCTGGGATGTCGGGCGCACTCCCGGTCTGGACGCCGTGGAGGAGTTCCAGGTGGAGGTCAGTAACTCGTCCGCCAAGTTTACGCGGCCCACCACAGTGATTCTCTCGAGCCGCAGCGGCTCCAATGAGACACACGGCGCACTGTTCTACACGAACCGGAACAGCGGCTATGCCGTCGCTCGCCAACGTCAGGACACGTTCACCAAGCCCCCCTATTTGAACCGGAACGAATATGGCGCCTCGATGGGCGGCCCGGTCTATATTCCCAAGCTCTACAACGGAAAGAATCGGACCTTCTTCTTCGTGGCCTGGGAAGAGCTGCGAAGTATCTCGAATACCACTCAGCGTTGGTCGGTTCCGACCGAGGCGATGCGCAACGGTGACTTTCGCGGACTGGTGGACAATCAGGGACGTCAGTTCCGGCTGTTCGATCCGATGACGACCAATCCCACGACGGGCCAGCGCGACCCGCTGGCGTATCGCGGCGTACCGAACACGATCGATCCGGCGAGATTGAGCCCCGTCGCCAAACACCTTTTCTCGATCACTCCTCTTCCCACCCATCCGCAGATCAATCCGCTGATCGACAACAACTGGATCGGTCCGGTGCCGCGCCTGCGCAACGACACCACCACGAGCGTCCGAGTCGACCACCGCATCAATGCGAACGACTTGGTCTACGCCCGCTACTCGCGAGGCAGCGTTGATGAAGCCTACCAGTTTCCCAATCAGATCATGCTCGACAATATCTCCTCGGTGACCAATCGCTGGTGGCCCAACACCACGCTCGCCGCGACGTGGGTTCGCACCTTTTCGCCCACCGTAACCAATGAACTGATCGTCACCGGCACGCGCGACTACCAGCGCCGCGGCACCGGAGACTACAAGACCAACTACACGAGCGCGCTCAATTTGCCGAATCCGTTTCAATCCGTGAATTGGCCGACGATCAATGGGACTGGCCTGTCGGCCAACGGTTCGGGTGAATACTTGTTTGGTGGCGACGGTCTGTTCTGGCTGATTTCCAACTACGCCACTGTCCAGGACAACATGACCAAGATTGCCGGCAAGCATGAACTGCAGTTCGGCTTCCACTTCCGTTACGAGCAGATCAATAAGTCCGTGGTGCCTCTCGCTGGCGGTTTCAACTACAGCACACAGGCGACCGCGGTGATCGACCCGTCGTCGAGCGCGGTGAATCCCCTTCCGCTGCAGTTGACCGGACACGGCATGGCCAACATGTATCTCGGCGTGATGAACTACACGACGCAATTCCGGCGGCCGTGGTATTACCTGCGCCGCGACGAATACGCTCCGTATTTCCAGGACAACTGGAAAGTCACGCCCAGACTGACCCTGAATCTCGGCTTGCGCTACGAGTTCCGGACCCCGATCCGCGATCGCCAGAACACCCAACTGACGTTTAGTCCCGAGAAGAAGGCCTATGTGATCGGTACCGACCTGGACCGCTTCACGAAACTGGGCGGTACTCTCCCCTCGATCGTGCAACGTCTGAGGGAATACGGCGGCGACGTAATCGGCTATGAAAAGGCTGGACTGCCGCAAAATCTGGTTTACAACAACTGGAAGAACTTTGGGCCGCGGCTGGGCTTCGCCTATCGCGGTCTGGATGGCCGTAAGTCGTTCGTGCTTCGCGGGGGCTTCCGCATATCATACTACACCAATCCGATATCGCTGTGGTTCAACACGACGCAAACCACGCCGACCCTGGTGGCCACCAACTTTCAGAAAAACCTGACCGACGCGGCGCTGTCGCCCGACGGTCTGCCTAACTACGGCTTACGCACCGTGCCGCAGAATATCGCCGGCTTGAGTTCGCCGAACTCCACGATCGATCTCAACGACACGCGATCCCTGCCGCGCGGTTGGACCGCGCCCTATCTCGATCCGCGCCAGCCCGATGGCAGAGTGTACGACTGGAACTTCACGATCGAGAAGGAGATTCTGCCCAACACCGTTCTGCGGGTGGCTTACGTCGGGAACAAAGCGATCAATCAGCAGCAAACTTTTACCGA
>JAYTKJ010000493.1:0-4263 GCA_043730365.1 Acidobacteriota bacterium
ACGTGCTTGCCGCGAAACCGCTCCTGGAAATTCGGCGGAACCTCGGGATACTCTTCCGTGATCGTGGGCTGCAGCATCTCCTTGAAGGTCATGCCTAGACCCTTCACAATGGCGGAAGCTGACCCGAGAACAGTGAGCTTGGAGTACGACATGTTTCCTTTCAATTAGTGTAACGCGCCTTCGCCGGTCTCCCCACGGGAGCCCTCAGTTTTTTGACCCTCAACCAGCCTTCCACGCCGGCACGTTATCCTGCGGGCGAAACACCGGAGCACCGGAGCGCAGAGCCAGCTTCTCAAAATCAGCCTTCGCGAATCCCGCCCACGCGTGGGAAATCGCGCCATCCGTCTCCACGACGAAGATCGCCGGTACATGTGTCAAGCCGTAAGCGTTACTGGCCCGATAGCCATCCGCCGCGGAGTCCAGCAGGATCGGGAACGTCACGCCGAATCGCTTGGCAAACTGTGCGGTCGACGCCGCCTCATCCTGCGAGACACCGGCAAATTGCAACCCCGTGCCGGCCACATGCAGCCGTGCTAGGAAAGGGAAAGCCAACTGGCAGGTCGGGCACGATACTTTGAAAAACGCCAACACTACCGGGCCGCTACTCAGGAGTTCAGTCAACGACACTGGCGATCCACCGGCGAGAGGTCGCAAGGAAAAGGCCGGAGCGTGTGTCACAACAAAATTTTACCAATTTGTTCCAACGCTCACAGCGCCTTCAACAACTGCTGCGCCGCGATCAGTACCGGATCCCAGACCGTGGCAAACGGCGGCGCGTAGGCCAGATCAAGCTGCGCGAATTCATCGACAGTAATGTGCTGCGTCAAGGCCGTCGCGATCGTATTGATGCGCCCTTCCACCCCGTGCTCGCCCAGGACCGCCCCACCCAGCAATCGCCCCGTAGCGCGATCAGCCACCAGTTTGACTGCCGTCTTGCGCCCACGGAAATAGCGTGGCCGTTCCAGCGCTTCGATGTCTGCTTCCACTGGCTGAAACCCTTCGCGCCGGGCCTGTGCCGCACTCAAACCCGTCACCGCGACGCCGAGTCCGCACACCCTGACAATCGCCGTGCCCACGATCCCCTGAAAGCGCTCTCGCCCTCCCACCGCCGCCGCCCCGGCCACCCGGCCCATCTTATTGGCCGTGGTTCCCAGCGGAATCCACGCCGCGCGCCCTGTGACCAGATGATGGGCCTCGGCACAATCTCCGGCAGCGTAGATTCCGGCCACACTGGTCTCCATGCGGTCAGTAACCTCGATCGCGCCGGTCAGGCCGATCCTAACGCCAGCCTGCTGGGCCAGCCCCACGTTCGGCCGTAAGCCGGTGGCCAGCAGCACCAGATCGTAGCCATCAGGAATCACCGAAATCCGGGTGCGATGCTTGACCCGTACGCCGCACCGCTCCAGATGCTTCTCAATCGGCGCCGTCAGCCACGGGTCATCGCGCCGCAGGAAGTGATCGCCGGAGTGAGCCAGGTCCACACGCCATCCGCGAGCGCGTAGCGCGTCGGCGCCCTCAAGCCCCATGTATCCGCCACCCACGACGATCGCCTTCCCCGGCGCAGCGGCGTCAAGATGAGCACGCAAGCGGATACCTTCGGATAGATTGTGCAGGGAGAAAACGCGAGCAGCCGGCTGACCGCTTGAGCCCGCCCACGCCGGCAGCGCACCCACTGCCAGCACCAGCTTGTCGTAGCGAATCTCCTCACCGGAAACCAGCTGCACGCAGCGCCGCGCGTGATGCACCGAGGCGACGTCGGCATTCTCCCGCGCATCAATACTCCGCTCCCGCCGCAACTCACCGGCCCGATACGCCACCAATTCACGCCAGTCACGCACGCGGCCTTCGGCCAAATACGGAAGGCCGCACGCGCCATAGGAAACTTGCGGCCCCTTTTCGCAGACCACAATCTCGGCCGTCACGTCAAGGCGCCGCGCCCGGGCTGCCGCGCTCATGCCAGCCGCAATCCCGCCAACCACCACCAGTCGCATCTCAGGATTTGTTCTGGCTTTGCACGAACGCGAGGATATCGAATTTCTTCAGCTCGCGGTCAGGGAAAAAACTGTTCACCGCGTCCTGCTCGTCCGCAAAAACCTCGAACACGGTTTCCAGCTTGGTCAGCACCAACAACTCCACGTTGCGGCGCGACAGGTTGAGCAGCTTGATCGTCCCGCCGGCCTTGCGCACGGTAGTGAAACAAATCACCATGCCGCCCAAGCCGGTCGAGTCGATATAGTCGACACCCTCGAGGTTGAGAATCAGATTCACCGGGCCGGTCGCCAACTCCTTGACCTTGTCGCGCAACGTGGTGGCCTCTTCGCCAGCCACCAACCGCCCCTTCAAGTCCAGAATGACTATACCCTCGCGTTCGCGCCTGTTAAGTGAAAGAGCCATGATCTTCCTACGATACAGGGCCCCGCGCGGTCGCTGCTTCCTCCGCCGCCGCGGTCGTGAATCTCACCGTGAAACGCGTGCCCTCTTTCACGCGGCTGTCGACCTCGACGCGGGCGTGGTGAGAGCGCGCGATCCAGTCCACAAAGCTCAACCCCAGACCCAGGCCGCGTTCGGGAACACGCCCCGCATCCGGCACCCGGTAGAAGCGTTCGAAAATATGTGGCATGTGCTCGGGTGCAATACCGCACCCGGTATCGGCCACTACCAGCTTGACCGTGTCCTCGCTCGCCGCCACCTCCACCTTCACCGATCCGCCCGCCGGCGTAAACTTGAGGGCGTTGGACAGCAGATTCGAAATCATCCTCTGCAATTGCGTGCGATCCCCGATCACCACACCCGGATCAGTCCGGCATTCTAAGCGGATGCTTTCGGCCTCGGCCGGCAACTGAAATTGCTCGATCACCTTCTCCACCAGTTGGCCTAGATCAACCGGCGCGCGAGCCAACGTAACTTGCCCGGACTCAGCTTGCGACAGATGCAGCAGCGCCTTGACCACCTGCGAGAGCTGGTCCACGTCTTCAATCGCGGTCATGATTGATTCGCGATACTGCTCCGGCGTCTTGGCCGTGAACAACGCCACTTCCAGTTGGCCGCGCACCGACGTCAAAGGAGTACGCAGTTCGTGCGAGGCGTCGACTGAGAACTGCCGAATCTGCTTGAACGAGCTTTCCAACCGGTCCACCATTGCATTGAAAGCGTCAATCAGCAGATCGAGCTCGTCGTTGGCGCCCCGCCGGTTCAGCCGGAGGCTCAGATTGGAACCGGTTACACTGCGCGCGGCATCCGACACCTCGTTCAGCGGCGTCAGCGCCCGTCCGGCCATGAACCAGCCCAGCCCCACCACGGCCAAGATCAGCAGCGGCACTCCGGTCACATACGTTTTCGTGAACTGAGCCACCACTCGTTCGTTGGCTTCGAGCGATCGCCCCACCGACAACAACAAATTCCCGTGATGCAGGCCCGAGCGGATCAGATACAACGTGCCGTTCCCGTTCCGCTTCAACAGGTCTTGCGGACTCTTCGACTTCATCACCGCGTTTCGCAGATTGCCGGGATTGATATCGAGTCCGCCATAATCGTCCGAAACCTGCAGCACCCGATTGCCAGCGTCCGTTAACAACAACACCTGCTGCAGATTCTGAACCACCCGCGATTCATCGGGATCATCGGCGTCAAAAACCCACTTTGGTTGACCTTGCTCGAGGCGCAGGTAACTCTTGGCCGCGGCGAATTCTTCTTCGAGGATCGCCTCGGCGTCACGCTGCAGGATTTGGCGTAGCGTCTCACGAAAGAGCCAGCCGATTCCCAGCAGCAACAACCCGAAAAAGGCTACATAGGTGATGGTCAGCCGCGCGCGCAGTCCGATCGGACGCCGGACCATGCTGGCAGCCTTCACGCCTCAACCTTCTCCGCCCTTTCCACCGATTCGAGGAGATAACCAACACCGCGCACTGTTTGAATCATCTTCTTCGGAAACCGGTCGTCGATCTTGCCGCGCAAATGGCGGATATAGACGTCGACGATATTCGTCAGTCCGTCGTAGTCAAGATCCCAAACATGCTCGACAATCATCGTGCGGCTGAGCGGGCGGCCCTGATTCCGCATCATGTACTCAAGAATGGCGAACTCTTTCGGCGCCAGTTCAATCACCTGGCCCGCGCGCGTCACACGCCGCCGAATGCAGTCCAGCACCAGATCGCCCACCTGCAGGCGCTCCGGAGTTGGTGAGCCCCGCCGGAACAGCGCGCGAATCCTGGCGATCAGTTCTACAAAGGCAAAAGGCTTCACCAGATAGTCGTCCGCCCCGGC
>JAYTKJ010000494.1:0-23567 GCA_043730365.1 Acidobacteriota bacterium
GCGGGTTTCTCCGCGTCTCTGTGCCTCTGCGGTTAAAGCGGCCACGTACGACTTTGATGGAAGGCATCGTTCAACGCTGAGGCGCGGAGACGCGGAGACGCGGAGACAGGCCCTCGCAGGAGAAGATGCATAGGCTCCGGAGGCGACGGGGCGAAACGAGCGCTCCTCACATCGGTGCCTGAACTCTCGTGATTTTATAACACAGTAGTAGTACTCAGAGTCGGTGCTTGCACAGGATGTCGATGAATGGCTGACCCCAGCCGGTTGGCATCGACGAGCAGCGTGATGTCGCTCACGTCGCCGAGTTCACCAAGGATGCCGTTCGAGGTGGCGGACGATCAGGTGAGGCTCGCGGATTTTGTCGAACGAGACAGGGTCTTGCATCGCCAAACAATCTGCGAGGTGAGTTCAGCGAGCGGTAGCTGGCAGCGAAATCAGATTCGCAAACAGCCGCACAGCGCCCGGCACGGCAAAAGGCAGTTGGCGATACCACGCCAGCGCGCAATCAACACGCCGGAGTATGATGCGAGCTACGGGCCGTTCCCTTACTCGATGGGGAGCAATCCGGAAGAGGTGAGCGAGGAAACGCGTCGGTTACGATCCTCGATCCGGCCGAAGCCGTCTTCCGCCTGCCGAATAAGATCGAGGCGGCGGATTTCAGCGATTGGGTCGAGCAGCGCGGGTCCAAATTCTTCGCTACGTGGGACCCGCGCTGGAAGCCGCTCATCGAAACGTACGACACCGGTCAGGATCCGCAGAAAGGCGCTTGGCTGGTGGCCCGTCACGGGAAGGGCCATTACGTTATCGGAGGTGATAAGGCGGCGGCTAGAGGCCCCTGTAAATAGCGAGAAAGGAACCGTCTGGAAGACGAACCACCTTGGGCTCGTGTACACCGCCAACGGATCCTTCGACGGCGAAGGCAGCGTCCGGCTCTGGATCGAAGGCTATGCCATCGCGAGTGACAAAAGTGCGAACCTGACCCGCACGATCGCGATAGCCGTACAGACGAACCCGTTTGCTGTCCAACGCAACCGCACTTGACGCCAGATAAGGAGTTCCGTCGGCAATGATGAAGTCGCGGAGGATGGGCGGCGTGGCAGGCCGAATGGAAGAATGGTCCAGCGTCAAGTACCAGGCGGTACCGGCTGTGTCTGAGCTGGTGTGCCTTACGTAGATATGAGAAGTCCCAGCCAATTGAAAGGCCAGGATGCCCGTCAAAGCCAAAGTGCTGGGGAAATCCGGCACCGAGAACGCAGGCCCGGCGGCGTCAAACCGGTCGCCATCTCGTAACTCTGTCAGCGATAGACGAAACATTCGTGGATCGAAATTGACGATCGCGCGGAGGGGTTGATCCGAGGCCACGAGAAACGCCAATAAATTGGGAGTTTGTCCCGCAAAGACCGGCTCCGGAGCGGTGGGCGACCGGCCGGTCTGGTTCCAGAGTATAGACGACTCCCAGAACCGAATCCACAATCTGCACCAAGACAGGCGGGGACTTCCGGCCCTCGCCAGGCCGCCGCGCGAGCAACGATGGCAGCGGAGTTTCTATCCGTGTTCGACCTTGACTATCTCTGTAAAATTTGGAAAACGATTGGTTCTCCAATCGCTCCCCATTTGTAATTCGCACCGCAGTGCTTACCCGGGTGGCAGAATAGGGAGAATGGAGGACCGGCTTGAACATCGCATTATTGCGAACTGTAATCAGTCCCTCTCCATCAACCGAAATCATCGGTTGTGAAAAGGACGGAATCGACAGCAGAAGCATAAGGCCGCCGAGCAGAAATGTCTGTATCATTGATGAAATCTCTTCATAGCAAAGACCCACGTCTTCAGCGAGCGGTAGCCGGCAGCGAAATCAGATTCGCAAACAGCCGCACAGCGCCCGGTACGGCAAAAGGCAGTTGGCGATACCACGCCAGCGCGCAGTAAACGTAAAGGCCCTTCCCGTGGCGAGCCACCAGCCAAGCGCCTTTCTGCGGAGCCTGACCGGTGTCGTGCGTTTCGATGAGCGGCTTCCAGCGCGGGTCCCACGTCGCAAAGAATTTGGAGCCGCGCTGCTCGACCCAATCGTTGAAATCCACCGCCTCGATCTTGTTCGGCAGGCGGAACACCGGATCGGCTGGATCAAGGATAGCAACCGGCGCGTTCTCCTCGCTCACCTCTTCCGGATTGCGACCCATGGAGTACGGGAACGGCCCGTAGCCGGCGTCGTACTCAGGCGTGTTGTACTGCACGATGAGCACGCCGCCCTGCGCCACATAGTCCAGCAGGCGCTGGTTGTAGGTCTTCACGTCGTTGCGCGCGGCGTAGGCGCGGATGCCCAGCATGATCGTTTGATACTTGGAGAGATCTCCGGTGGCCAGGGCCGCGGTGTCGAGCAGATCGTAGGCGACGCCCAACTGGCCGAGCGTCTGCGGGACATCGTCGCCCGTGCCTGCGACATAACCGACGCGCAACCCGGTGGCAGTCTTGACGTCCACGCGGCGAATCGTATGGCGCGCCGGACGCGTGAGGTAGAGCGTATCGAGACTGGCGAAAGTATGAGGTTGAAAGTCAGCCCGATACTCTTGGCCTCCGGTACTAGCGACGGCCGTTACGTTGATGTCGGCGCCTTTGCCTGACGCTGGCGGCGCGATCACGGTGAAGGCCGCGCTGGCTTCGTCGTTCTCTTTTTCAAATCGCATTTCGGCTTGCGGGGGCTCGCTGCGCCAGCCTGCGGGCAGATCCAGCCGCACGGTTGCGGTGACAGGTTTGCTCGACACGTTACTCACGAAGGTTCTCAACTGGTACCGATCGCGCTCCACCGCCAGCACGCCCGCCTCGGTGGAAAATCGCACCGCCAGCGCCGGTCCCACGGCCAGCGGCCGGAGTTGCTGCACGCCCAACGTGTCAATCGTAGATACGCGAGGCTCACTATCGATTGACGCCGGCACGCCCGCGAGCGAATAATGAGCGCGGGCAATGAGCGGGGCAGCCGGCAAAGGCTGGCCGAACCGAGCTGGAGTGTCGAGCGTGTAGGTGAGATCGCGCACCGAGTTGCGGTGCCAGTACGCGGCCGTGTAGGCGGCTTGCGCAGGCACCGTCACGGCGAAGAGCCCGGGCTTCTTCTCCGTCACTGTCCAACCGGCAGGCGCGACGAGTTCCAGGCGCTCCGGCTTGATGGGAACGTCGCCCGCCCGTGCATGGAACGTCAGCGCGACATCAAAGGTCTGCCCCGGCGTCGCCACCGAGAATGTCTCATAGGGGCGGAACATCGACATCGGGCCCGTGATTGGCTTCTCTGGCTGCACCAGCGCTTCCAGTTCGATGCCCAGCGACTGGTGCAGCGCCTGTTGCCACAACTCCGCCTGCCGCGGCGTGCCACGCTCGCGGACAGTAGCCAGGCCGCGGGCGATATCGGCGGGCGTTGTGGCCCCGGGATAGCGGAGCTGATCCTCGAGCCCCGCAAAAAAGCTGCTCTCCTTCGCAGGACGGGAGCCGCTGAGCCGGGTCGCCAGTAGATGGTAGTAGCTCACCTGTGGCCCCGGCCGCGAAGTGACCGCGCCTGCTCCCTGGGAACGCTGCCATCGCAGACCATCGCGGGCGATCTGGGCGTAGCTGCGGCCGAGCATGGGATCGAATTGGCCCGAGTCCACGCGAATGGTCCACCCATCGTTCTCGCGCCGGTTGCCCCCGTAGAGCTTGAGCGTCTGCCAGGCGGCGAGACCGTCTTTGAATTGTTCCGGGAAGCGTGTGGGATCGGCTGCGGCCGCGTAGGCCAGTTGCGCCACAACCCCAGCTGCCGAGTGATGTCCATGTCCGTCGCGCGCGTTGCCCTGCCAACGCCCAATGATGATGTGGGGTTTCTCCTGACGCACCACGCGGACCACTTCGCCTAGAACTTTCTCGCGATCCCAATTACGCCAAGCCTCGTCGACGTTCTTCGAGTAACCGTAGTCGATATGGCTCGTGAAGCGGACGCGGCAGCCGTAGTACTGCGAAGCGCGCAGCAGTTCCAGGGTGCGGAGCGCGCCGAGCGAATCGAAGAAGTCGCCCGTGATCAGGTTGGCGCCCGATTCGCCGCGCGTGAGCGACAGCAGCGTCACATCAGCTCCCAGGCCGCGCGTGAGCCAGGTGATCGTGCCGCCGTCCTCGTCGTCAGGATGAGCCGTGATGTAGAGGACGCGCGCGGTGGTGCCCAGGCGTTTGAGGGCTTGGTGGAGACCCGCTGCCCCGCGATCCTCCGGTAACGGCTCGGCGGCAAACAGGCAGAAGAAGGTGGAGGCGAGAGCGAAGGCGATGCGAAGCACTCTTCAAATGATAAGGGCTCCCTGGCCTCTGCTGCCGGGGAGCCCTCTTGAAACGGATAACTTAGGAAACGTCCAGACTAGCTGGCCATCTTGATGGACTTGACCGAGACGGTATCGCCGGTCAACTTGCCGTTGATTTCCACCTTGTGTCCATAGTGGTCCTTGATCTTGTCGGCCGACTTGGCGTCAAACTTCAGAACCTTGTCGCCGACCACAAACACGGCAGCCTTGCCGCCCTTGATGCAGCCCTGCACGCACTTCATCGACTTTTCGGACGCGTCGGCGTGAGCGGCCCCGCACTTTTCGTCAGAAATGGTTCCGGTCCACTTGGCCGCCGAGGCGGTGAACAAAGCGCCGGTCATCAATACAGCAAGAATTGTCTTCTTCATAAAAAACCTCGTAGGAGTAGATCCTGGAATTACTCTAGCGCAACCATGGCAAGGAACGCAACTCATGCAAGACGATCAGGCGCGTTTTTCGATAAACCCCGTCTGCACAACGAATAGCCGGGAAACCATTCGCTGCTGAAACACCCCATTCGCTGGCGGACTGTTGCCTTAGAGTGGAATCTTGTTTAATGCGTCCAGATTCGGTATCATCCTTGTGAAGTGGCAGTTGTAGTACGCCAGAGGTGTACCTTGGTAATCTGCACAAAACGTTATAGATTGCCTAATCTACGGAGGCTTCATAGATGAGCACGCAACCGCAGCCGAAACCGGCCATGGGTGGCCTGGTCCAGATCGGGACGTCGGCTGATCACTCAATCGAGCTGATCATCCAGCAGCGTCTGGCCGAGGAGCGCGCCCGGCTCGAACGGGAAGCCGGAGTGGTTCAGAAGGAAGTTCACCACTTCAAGAAGCCGGAAGAGAAGATGTTCACCAAGGAACAGCGCGGTCGTACCACGCTGCTTTTCGGTGGCCTGACCTGGAAGCACGAGAAGCTGGTGCATGGCGCGCTGGAAGGTTTGGGCTATCAGGCTGAAGTGATTCCCACGCCCGATGTGAACGCTTTCCAACTCGGCAAAGAGTTCGGCAACAACGGCCAGTGCAATCCCACTTACTTCACCGTGGGCAACGTGGTCCAGTACCTGCAACGCCTTGAAGAGCAAGGCATGTCCAAGCAGGAGATTATCGACCGCTACGTGTTCTTCACCGCGGGCGCTTGCGGTCCTTGCCGGTTCGGCATGTACGAAGCCGAGTATCGTCTGGCATTGCGCAACGCCGGCTTTGACGGTTTCCGCGTGCTGTTGTTCCAGCAATCGGGCGGGCTTTCACAGTCTGACTGCGAAGCCGGGCTCGAAATGAACCTCGATTTCTTCCTTGGCATCCTCAATTCGCTCAACTCCGGCGACGTGATCAACGAGACGGCCTTCCTGCTGCGCCCGTTTGAAGTGAATCCTGGACAGACTGACCGCGTGCTGGACGAAGTGATGGACTACATGCACGAAGTCTTCCGTGCCAAGAAGCCGTACCAGCTTGAAGACAAGCTGGCCGGATTCCTGGGTGGATATAAGGATACGGCCGAATATCTCGGAAAGTTCGTGAACCAGCTCAAGGGCGACGACCTCACGGCCGCGCTCACCAAATGCCGCGACATGTACGACGCCGTGGAAGTGGACCGTTTGCGGGTGAAGCCGATCGTCAAGATCACCGGCGAATTCTGGGCGCAAACCACTGAAGGCGACGGCAACTTCAACATGTTCAAGTTTCTGGAGCGCGAAGGCGCCCAGGTCATGGTGGAGCCCATTGGCACCTGGATCACGTACATGATTCACCAGGTCATCCAGAAGTACAAGGATATGAAGGGCCTCGAAGAGGGCGCCGTCATGCCTCCCATCTGGCAGTTGGGCAAGCGCGCCAAGATTGAATGGAACTATCGCAATAAGGTTGCCAAGCTACGCCTGGCCGAGGCCATTTTCAAGCGCGAGTACCACAAGCTGGTGGATGCGCTCGGCGGCATCGGGCATCACTTGGCCGATCAGTACGAATTGCAGCGCATCGCCCATCCTTTCTACAACTCCCGCGCTGGCGGCGGCGAAGGCCATCTGGAAGTAGCCAAGAACATCTACTACTCCAACAAGGACCTGGCTCACATGGTGCTGAGCGTCAAGCCGTTCGGTTGCATGCCTTCCACGCAATCGGATGGCGCGCAAGCCGCCGTGGTCTCGCAGTACAAGGAAATCATCTATCTGCCGATCGAGACGTCGGGCGAAGGCGAAATCAATGCCCACTCCCGTGTGCAGATGGCGCTGGGCGAAGCCAAAAACAAGGCCAAGCGCGAGTTCGCCGAAACGTTGGAAGATATTGGTATGACGTTGGACGAGTTGAAGGCGTTTGTCGACGAGCATCCGGAGACCAAGCGCCCCATGTACAAGTACTCGCACTACAAGGGCAGCGTCTCGGTGGCCGCCAACTTTGCCCGGCACATCGCCGACCGGGCCAAAAAAGAGAATTGGACTCCCAAGCTGGCGCTGGCTGGCGCCGCGGTCAACTAGTCAAGGACTCAGATGATGGAAGCTCGCAATTTTTCAATCGGTCTCGATGTCGGTTCCACGACGGTCAAGGCGGTGGTGGTGGATACCGCTACCGACGAGATGGTGTGGAGCGATTATCAACGCCACGACACCAAGCAGCCGGAAAAGACTCTCGAATTCCTGAAGCGCTTTGAGACGGAAATCCCTGGTTTTGAAGCGTCGCGTTGCCGGATTTTCGTGACCGGTTCAGGTGGCTCCGGCATCGGCCGGCATCTGGGCGCCAAGTTCGTACAGGAAGTGAACGCCGTGTCCATGGCGGTAGAAAAGCTCTACCCAAAGTGTGGATCGGTGATCGAATTGGGCGGCCAGGACGCCAAGATCATCATCTTCAAAGAGGATCCGGAAACGGGCCGCAAGAAAAAAATTCCGTCGATGAACGACAAGTGCGCCGGCGGCACGGGCGCGGTGATCGACAAGATCAACGCCAAGCTGCGCATCCCCTCCGAAGAGCTCTGCAACATGGGCTACAAGGGCATGAAGCTGCATCCGGTGGCCGGCAAGTGCGGTGTGTTTGCCGAGACCGATATCAATGGCTTACAGAAGTCCGGTGTAGAACCGCCGGAATTGATGGCCTCATTGTTTGAAGCCATCGTCATGCAGAATCTTTCAGTGCTGACCCGCGGCAACACGCTGCTACCCGAAGTGCTGCTGCTGGGCGGGCCCAATACCTACATCAAGGGCATGCAGGATTGTTGGAAATCCAACATCCCCAAGATCTGGGCCGAGCGCAATACGCCGCTGCCGGAAGGCATCGACCCGGAAGATCTGATCAAGATCCCCACCAACGCGCAATACTATGCGGCGTTGGGCGCCGTGGAATTCGGCAAGGACGAGGACGACGACATCGGCCGCTATAAGGGCTGGGACAAGCTCGAGTGGTATGTCAAAGTAGGCCGCGAAGAAGAGAAAAAGAAGAAAGGCGGCGGTACGGCGGGGCTCGCGAAGAACCCGACCGAACTGGAAGCCTTCAAAACCAAGTACGCCCATAAGAAGTTTGATGCAACGCGGTTCCAGCCGGGTGAAGTGGTGGAAGGGTTCATCGGTATCGATGGCGGCTCTACTTCAACCAAAGCGGTGCTCATTTCCAAGGACAAAGAACGCCGGATTCTCGCCAAGTCCTACCAGCTTTCCAAAGGCAATCCCATCGAAGACACGATGGAGATTTTCGCCAAATTGGAAGCGCAGATCATCGAGCAGGGCGCGACGCTTAAGGTGCTGGGTGTCGGCACCACCGGCTACGCCAAGGACATTCTCAAGGAAGTTGTCGGCGCTGACGCGGCAGTCGTCGAGACGGTTGCCCATACCCAGGCGGGACTGCACTTCTACGACAACGTGGATGTGATTTGCGACGTAGGCGGCCAGGACATCAAGATCATCATCCTGAAGAACGGCCGCGTGAAGGACTTTAAGCTCAACACGCAGTGCAGCGCCGGCAACGGTTACTTCCTGCAGTCCACCGCGCAGGGCTTCGGCTATCCGGTGGAGCAGTTTGCCGACATCGCGTTTGCCGCCCAGGGGTATCCCTCGTTTGGCTACGGCTGCGCGGTGTTCATGCAGTCCGACATCGTGGACTTCCAGCGTCAAGGCTGGAAGGCCGAGGAGATCATGGCCGGGCTGTGTAACGTGCTGCCGAAGAACATCTGGCTCTACGTTTCGCAGATTCCGAACATCTCAGCCATCGGTACGCGCTTCCTGCTGCAAGGCGGCACGCAGTACAACCTGGCGGCCGTTAAGTCTCAAGTTGATTTCATCGAGTCGCGCTTCAAAGGCAAGGACGTGCAGGCGGACGTGATAGTCCACCAGCATTGTGGCGAAGCCGGAGCCATCGGCGCCGGACTCGAAGCCGGCCGGCTATGGGATAACGGACGGCAGTCGACATTCGTCGGCATTGAGGCGATCAAGGGGATCGAGTATAAGACGACCCGCTCGGAAGCCACGCGCTGCTACTTCTGCAAAAACAAGTGCCTGCGCACTTTCATTGACGTGAAGACGACGCAGTTGACCGAAGATGCCTACCGGCCCGCCAAGACCAAGGTGCCGCTGGCCGCCGACTCGCAACGGTTGATCATCGCCACGTGCGAAAAAGGCACGGTGGAAGACATCACCGACATGCGGCAGATCAAGGGCTCGCTGGACAAGATGAAAGCGGCCAACCCGAACTTGGTGGAAGTGGCCGCGCGCGCGGTCTTCCGTGTGCCGGATGTGCCGAACGTCTCAGACCCTTTGCCCAAGTTCCAGTTCACTTCCGGGCAGAAGAAGCGCGCCGAGGCGATGAAGAAGCGCGGGCAATTGCGCATCGGCATGCCCCGCGTGTTGAACATGTATTCGCAGGCGCCGGTCTTCACCGGATATCTGGCCTCACTCGGCGTGAAAGCCGAGAACATTGTCTGGTCTGACTACACCAGCGAAGAGTTGTACAAGTCGGGCGCCAAGCGCGGATCCATCGATCCCTGCTTCCCGTCCAAACTCGGCATTCCGCATATCCACAATTTGCTGTTTGTGCACCACGTCAAGAAGCCGCTGGACATCATCTTGTTCCCGATGATCGATTGCCTCACCAGCGATCTTTCCGGAGTGCAGGCGACCCGGTCCTGCCCCACCGTGGCCACGACGCCGGCCGCAGTGAAAGCCGCCTTCACCAAAGAAGGCGACATGTTCAAGGACAAGGGCATCACCTTCCTGGACACCTTCGTCAACGTCGGCAAGCCGGATGTATTTGAACGGCAGATGTGGGATGAGTTCCACGAACTGCTCGGCCTTTCGCCGGAAGAGAATTCGCGGGCGGTGCGCGAGGCCTACAAGGCACTCGACGTATTTAACAACGTGACGCTGCGCGGCGCTGGCCGCGAGGTGCTCGAAATGCTTGAGCGCGAAGATAAACTGGGCGTCGTGCTCCTCGGCCGGCCGTATCACAACGATCCGGGCGTGAATCACGAGATCCTCGAAGAATTCCAGAAGCTGGGATATCCGGTGTTTTCGCAGGATGCGTTGCCGATTGACGACGATATCTTGTGGAAGTTGTTTGGCGAAGAAGTGAAGTCGGGCGAGATCCCGGATCCCATGTCGATTGCCGACGTGTGGAAGAACTCGTATTCCGAGAATACTTCGCGCAAGGTTTGGGCGGCCAAGTACATCGCACGGCATCCCAATCTCGTGGCACTGGAGCTGTCCAGCTTCAAGTGCGGCCATGACGCGCCGATCTACACGGTTGTGGAAGAAATCGTCGAACACTCCGGCACGCCGTACTTCTGCTTCAAGGATATCGACGAGAACAAGCCCACGGGCTCGATCCGCATCCGCACCGAGACGATTGGCTACTTCCTCAAGCGGTATCGCGAGGACATGATCGCCAACAAGAAGAAGACTTCGGTGATCGAAGTGCAGCTCAAGGAATTCGAACACAAGCTCCGTCGGCAATTGCTGAAGGAGAAGCTGGCTTCGATGGCGCAGCACAGCGAGCATGCGGACGGCGTGCTGCCGACGATTCACGTAAGCCTCGGACAACTGGCGGCTTCGCGGCCCCCGGTACGGCCAGGCGCCCACGCCAGCGGAGATTAGTCTATTCCGTAGGTCCGGCGGCTAGGAGTCGCCGGACCCAATCCACGAAAACGAGAGCCGTTGGAGCTTTCGGATCCAAGTATTTCTTGGTGAACCCCTCCCCCATCCTCGATCCAGGCTCCTCTTGCCAAGCGAGCCAATTGTGGATCACCGCCTTGGCGAGGTCAGGTTCCGAGAACCGCCGAACCTCCTTAGGAATTGATCGCGTTGCTTGATTTGCCATTGGCAGGAGCGGGTCCTGATCTGGCACCAATCGCGCGACAAAATCTTCGAGCTTGCCCGGCAGTTGGTTGTCCGGCATAACCCAAACCCCAATCGCCGGTAAGTCATCCTGCACCAAAACCAAGCCCCGCGAATCGGGCGAATGCGGTGGCGCGTACCCGGCCTTCTTCAACAAATAGCTCAGCGAACCCCACCTTGCTTGCAGATCGACATCGGCGTCAACGATCACACCCAGCGGAGTGAGGCCAGTCGCTCTGATTTCCACGGGCAGCGTCACGATCAATGGGTTATCGCCGCCCGTGTCCTTGATGCGGAAGTCGAAGTCGAGTAGCAACCCATGTGCCCTGAGTAAGTGCTGCACGACATGACGGTCGTTCAGTCCTTCCACGAGCAGCAGCGGAGCTGGCGTCATCTCACCTCGATCCGCGCCGAATCCGCGATGCCCAGTTCCTCTTCGCTAAACTGCGTTGCGATGATCTTGCCCTTGCGCTGCTCCAGTCGGGTCAGGACGCCAGTCGTCGGACCGGGCACCGCCGCAGTCGCTCGCAGGAATGCTCTAATGCAGTCGCTGCTATGCGTTGTCGCGAAGACTTGCACGTTGAAGCGCATGGCGGCATCGATCAGGAGTTTCCACAATTCGTCTTGCGCCGAATAGTGAATGCCATTCTCAACTTCGTCGATCAGCAGAACGCCACCACCTCGAATGGTGGCAAGCGCCACGAGGAGGCCGAGCGTGCGATTGACTCCATCTCCCAAACTCCTGAATGGCACGGCTTGGCGAAAGCCGGAAACCTTGGCCATCGGAATACGCAGCGAACGCTTGCCGGAGCCAACCAGCGATATCCGTTCGATCCCCGGCGTCAGGAAACGGAGAGACTTAATCAGATCGTCTTCGGCATCCGTGAGGACAATCGCGTCCCACATTCCAGCCCAGACCTCGGGAGGAATTCCGTTGGAACCGACAAACACACATGCGTCGGCCAAATTGGCAGGAGCCTCACGCAAGGGAGAGAGTGCCGCCCGCCGGACGTCGATATTGAGTCTATACTCCCGATTCGCTCTGCCTCCTACAACAAAGACTGGGTATGGAGGCCATTGTCGGCGCACATAGGCTTCATGAGAGTTGTCCTCGGACATCCATTGGATCGCCGCCCGCAATTCACCGAGGTTCGAGGCAACCGAAATTCCAGACGTCGCTCCCGCCAGTTCTGGTCTACCCCGAAAGAGCGTAAGAAGCGGAGAATCCGCTGGATCTACGATCTCCGATTCGCCGGCCGGACCCGCCACTGTCTCGTCGCGCCCCAACAGGATCTCCCATAGGGCGCGAGGAGCTCCGCCCGTCGCGTAGAATCGAATGGCCTCGAGAAGGGTGGTCTTGCCGGCATTATTCTTGCCGACGATCAGATTGACCTGACCCAGTCCGTCCAACCGGACGTGTTCAAGGCCGCGAAAATTGCGCACCTCAAGCCACTGAAAATTCGACTCGTTAGGTTCCTGAGCCATCCCGCTCCCTATTATCTGGCAGTGAGGCACTAAGGCACAACTTCTGCCTCAATTCACGGACGTAAGAGAGAGCAAGCCGAGGGCAGACCCCGAGCTAACGGAACCGGCAAATTCTGACGATAACCATTTGGGGAAGCCCAAAGTTGACGTCGATAGGTGTACGTTCCGCGGCCCTCTTGCTGCTCCTGGTCATGGCGGCGGCCTTGGCGTCGATGTTCTGCGACAGTCCCACCACCCTACCCTCCAGCGTTCAGATGCTCCGTGTCTTGTGTTCGGAGTGCCCTCGAGCCAGTGACGATTGGTCTCCCTCTCCGATGAATGGCTTTGCCCTCGAAGTAGTGACGGAGGCGGCCAAGCGGATCAAGCTCCCCATTCGATTTGAGAAGGTAACCGATTCAGCACAAAAGAGCTTAGCGTCTGGAAAAATTGATCTCTGGCCCAGGCTCACGCCAGACTCCCATGACCGTCAGGATATCTTCTTCAGTGAACCCTGGGTCGGAATGAGCTTTTGTTTTCTGTCCAAGCGCGGGTGGAAGCCGCACTCGGGCGCCAAAGTTGCCATCACCGGGAGTAGTTTTCTGGCTCGGCTGATACAGGAATCGATACCGGGAGCCGAGGCGGTCCCCTTGCAGCCGGGAGAACGCCTCATCGGGCAGGTCTGCAGCGGAGGGGCCGAAGCGGCGTTTATCGAGTCGCGAGTGCTGTACGCGATGCTCCTGAACGATCGGGACCATCAGTGTGAGGGTGTTCAGTTTGAGACCACCCCGGCCAAAGGGGCCGCTCTGCCCGCGTCGATTGCCGCCACCCAGGAGGCTGCCTGGGCGGCCCGTTTGCTGCGCGAAGAAATCGGTCATATGGCCGCAGATGGGTCTCTGGCCAAGCTCCAAGCCAAATGGTTCTTGATTACCTCCACCGAGACCGAGGCGTTTGAAAATCTCCAGCATGCCGAGCGGGACCTGTTCGCGATCCGGCTGCTAGCCTGCGCCTTCGCCGGCTTGTTAGCCGCCATGCTGCTGCAGTCGCGGCGCCTGAGAAAAATGCGCGCCGACGCTGAGCGGGCCAGCAATCTGAAGACTCGCTTCGTAGCGAATGTCAGCCATGAACTCCGGACGCCTCTCAGCGGAATCGTGGGCCTGGCCGACATGCTGTCGGACACCAGATTGACGGCGCACCAGTCGGAGTTGCTCAGACTCGTGCGGTCGACGGCGCGGTCTCTCGTGCAGGTCACCAATGACCTTTTGGAAGTAGCGAAAGTGCAAACGGGCCAACTCGACATTGATCGAGGTCCATTCGATTTGCGCGCCACCGCCGAAGAGGTCTGCGCCATGATGGCCAGACGCGCGGTCGAGAAGGGCATCAAGCTGGCAACGTCGATCGATCCCAACGTACCGCGCCGGGTGGAAGGAGACGCCACGCGATTGCGCCAGGTGCTGATGAACCTGCTCGGCAACGCGCTGCAATTCACCGAGAACGGCGAAGTCAAGCTAGCGGTGGCTGTGGAAAAGGCCACCCCCTTCCAGTGGCAGATAGACTTCTCGATCAGCGACACGGGCAAGGGAATTCCGCCCGAAGATCTGCCGCGGTTGTTTCAGGATTTCGAGCAAAGCGAGGTAGGCCTGGAGCCGGCACGCCGCGGCGCGGGCTTGGGCCTGGCCATGGGCAAGCGGCTGGTGGACCTGATGGGTGGGACGATCGCCGTCGAGAGCCCTGGCGGAGTAGGTGCCCGTTTCAGCTTCACGCTGCCTTTTGGAGTTGCCGGACAGGATGCGGGGATTCCAGACCCTCGTGGCTCGGCCGCGGGCTCTCAACCGCTGCGGGTGCTGGTGTGTGAGGATGATCCCGTGAACCAAAGGGTGGCCGTTCACATGTTGAACAAGCTATCGCATCACGTGGTGGCCGTGGCCAATGGCACGGACGCCGTAGCGGCGGCGGCGAGTGAGAAGTTCGACGTCGTGTTGATGGACTGCCAGCTACCCGATATCGATGGCTACGAGGCGGCCAGACGGATCCGTGCCGGAGGCGCATCGGCCGGCGCGCGGGTCGTGGCGCTCACCGCTGCCGCGTTGGAAGAAGACCGCGTGCACTGCCGTGAGGCTGGCATGGAAGGGTTCCTGGCTAAGCCGCTTAGTCTTTTGGCGTTGTCGGAGGCGCTGTCCGGTCCTGACTCACCGTCAGGCGATCGCACCCTTTCGGTGAACGACGTATACTGACAAGTTGACCGCCGAGCAGCTTTCACAATTGAGCGCCCTGGATCTGATGGCGTGGGCGCAGGATACCTACCGCGACAGGTTTGCCGTGGTCACGGCCTTTCAACCCGAGGGAATGGTGCTGGTGGACATGGCCGTGCGGCACGCCCCCCAGGTCCGCATCGTCACGGTGGACACTGGCCGCCTGCCGCAGGAAACCTACGACATTATGGATACGGTCAGGGTTCGCTACGGCGTAACTGTGGAAGTGGTGATGCCGGACGCGGGCGAAGTAGAGCGTATGGTGGCGCGCCACGGACTCAACCTCTTCCGGGCCGATCCGGCGTTCCGCAAGCTTTGCTGCCAGGTGAGGAAAGTGCGGCCGCTCGAAGCCCGGCTATCCAGCAGCATTGATGCCTGGGCCTCCGGACTGCGGCGCGAGCAGTCCGATGAGCGCGCGGCGATCGAACGAGTTGAGGGCTTCGGCACCGGCCGCCTCAAGCTCAACCCGCTGGCGGAGTGGACGCGCGCTCAGGTGCAAGACTATATCCGCGAGCACGGCGTGCCCGTGCATCCGCTGCTCGAGCAGGGTTATGCGACCGTCGGCTGTGCGCCGTGCTCGCGTCCCGTTCGTCCCGGTGAAGGCGAGCGGTCAGGCCGATGGTGGTGGGAGCAAGACGGCGGCAAAGAATGTGGCATCCATGTGTCGCCCGACGGAAAAATGAAACGGACCCTCGACGTACTACTGGAAGAGATACTACACTGACATGGCCTTGATCGACTTACATACACATACCACCGCCTCGGACGGCACCTGGACCCCAGAGCAACTTGTCATGGGGGCCAAGCGCCTTGGGCTGGACGCGCTTGCGATTACCGATCACGATACGTTTGCCGGCTACGAAGAAGCGCAGCCGGTGGCGGCGCGCGAGGGCGTGCAGCTCGTTTGCGGAATCGAGCTGAGCACTAAGATCCTGCCGCAATCGGGGTCCGGGCGTCCCAAAACCTTGCATCTCCTCGGCTATTTCCTGCGCCCGCCCGCGCCGGCGCTCCTCGACTGGGTCAAGACGCAGCAGCAGATCCGGCATGAGCGCAACGTGCAACTGTCGGCGCGGTTGGCCGAACTGGGCGTGCCGGTGACCATGGAGGAAGTGGGGCAGCGCGGCCGTTCCATGGCGGGCCGCCCGCACTTTGCCGCGATCATGGTGGAGAAGGGTTACGTGGCCTCGCTCCAGGAAGCTTTTGACAAATACCTCGATGAGAAGGGCGCGGCGTACGTCGACAAGCACGACCCTTCTCTGGGCGAAGGGATTCGTCAGGTCCGCGAAGCCGGCGGCATCCCGTCGCTGGCGCATCCGATCCGCCTGAACCGGTTTGGGCGCGAGGAGGAGGATCTCATCCGGCAGATGGCCAAGATGGGGTTGCTAGCGATTGAGGCGTATCACTCTGATCACACCAGCCGGCATTGCGAGCGCTACGAGATTCTGGCGCAGCGATACCGGTTGGCTGTGACGGGAGGCTCGGATTTTCATGGCGACAACAAGCCGGGCGTGGAACTGGGTACCGGCAAGGGCGGCAACGTCGCGGTGTCGCGGAAGGTGCTGGAGCGGCTGCAGTCGCTGGCTCGCGAGTAGAGCGGGCTGTCTATGCGCCGGCTCAAGTATCTGGTAGCGGCGACGCCGGACGGCAGGATCGCGCGCCTGGACGGGTCGTTCGATTTTTTTGGCGCCGCCGGCGACGCGCACGTGGCGGACTATCTGGCCTCGCTTCGCCAATTCGACGCAGTGCTGATGGGGCGAAAGACTTATGAAGTGGGCTTGGCCATGGGCGTCACCGACCCCTATCCATTTCTAGACACCTACGTATTTTCCTCGTCGATGATAGAGAGTCCGAACGCGCGCGTGCGCGTCATCGGCGGGGATCCCGCGTCGTGGGTGCGTGAGTTCAAACAGCGCGCCGGCGGCGACATCTACCTGTGCGGCGGTGCGCAGTTGGCCGCAGCCCTGCTCGAGGGCGCGTTAATTGACGAAATTGTTGTGAAGCTGAATCCGTTGCTACTCGGCGACGGGCTGCCGCTATTTAGCGCGGTGCCCAAGCCGGCGCTGCTTGAATTGGTGGCCACGAAGTCTTACGAGAACGGAGTGATCCTGCTCACCTACCGCCTCAATGGTGATCGCGCCGCGGCTCAATGACGCGCGCGCGTAACTCTCGAATCACCTTGATGAGTTGCTCAATGACCGCCTCGGTGAAACGCCGGCCCTTCTCGACCGTGGCTTTCGTGGGGTCCCCCGTCGTGCCGGTGCGTGAGTAGCGGCTGAAGAATTCCTGAAAGAAGACCGGCGAAGGCGCCTGCAGGTCCCAGTAAAAGTATTCAGACCGTTGCACCGGGAGATCTTCCTCCGCCTTGTCCATCTGCACCAAGTGGCCGCACAGATAGAGCAGCACCGACGTTTCGAGCTCGCAACCGTGCGCCATGCCGCCGGGAAACTCAGACTCGCGCAGTTCGGCCAGTAGCGGCCGCGGCACCAGACTCCACCACGGCACCATCGCGCAGATGGCGTCCGAGTGATTGGTGATATTGCGTGCGGCAATGTCGAGAAACGGCACGTTGCTGCCGTGGCCGTTCACCAGCAGGATTTTCTTGAAGCCGTGGTGCGCCAGACTGTTGCCAATGTCGGTGATGTAGTTGATAAACGTTGGCCCCTGCACGGCGATCGTGCCGGGAAAATCCAGGTGATGCTCGTTGAACGCATACTGCACCGAAGGCAGCAGCACGGCTTCGCCGGAAATCTGCTCGACGGCCCGGCGCGACATCTCGGTAGCCGTAATCACGTCGGTCAGCAACGGCAGGTGCGGACCATGCTGTTCAATGGTGCCCACCGGCAGCACCGCCACTCTTTCCTGTGCAACAGCCACCTTAATCTCGGGCCACGTGAATTCCTCGTAGCGATACTTTCCAGCCATTGTCATATCCTACCCTCACCCGGGACGTCCGGCGGATCAGGCCATAGCCATACTAGTTACCGGTTGGTGCACCATTGGGCTTGGTTTCGTCGGCTGGTCTGGCCGGCCGCGGTTTCGGCAGCGGCTTGCGTGGCAGCGGGTCGGCCCGCATGGCGGCGTTGTAGGCGAACGAAGCAATCACGGCGGCGGCCTGCTTGAGATCGGCTTCTACCAGGCGATCGTAGACGTCCATGTTCGAGTGGTGCGTCCGAGTCTGGTACTCGATCGGGTCCTGCACGAATTGGAAGCCGGGCAACCCGACTTCGTCAAACGACAAATGATCGGTGCCGCGTGTATTGCGGACAGTCAAAACCGTCGCCCCCAGATCGCGGAAGGGCTCCAGCCACTTGGCAAAGATCGGCCGCACCAGGTTGTTGCCCTGCAGATAGACGCCGCGAATTTTGCCCGTGCCGTTATCGTAGTTGAAATACGCCGCCAGTTTGGAATGCTGGGTCGTCGGCTGCATGCTCTCCGGCGAAGCAAAATGCTCCTTCACGTACGCTTTGGAACCGAGCAGTCCTTGCTCCTCTCCGCTCCACAAGCCAATGCGCACGGTCCGATCGAGCGGCGTGCCCATGGACTGCAGGATCCGCATCACTTCCATCATGATGGCTGACCCGGCGGCGTTATCGGTGGCGCCCGTGCCGCCATGCCACGAGTCAAAGTGCGCGCCGATCATCACCACTTCGTCCTTCTTCTTGCCACCCGGCAGTTCGCCTACGATGTTGTAGGAGTCCGTCGTCTCGGTGTGGAATTGCGCCTTGACGTCGATCTCCACCTTCACGGTTTGCTTGGCTTCGAGCAGGCGCACCATGCGGTTGTAGTGCTCGGGCGTGACTACGATCGCCGGCGGCGGATCGGCATACTTGCCGTCGTATGAGCCCATGGATGTGGCAAAGACGGTGCCACCGTCGCCGGACGTGCCGGAGGAAATCACCGCGAGGGCTTCCTCTTTCTTCAGGAACTCGTTGCGCAACGCGGTACGGCGCCGCGCCGCGGCCGAGTCAAACGGGCGGTCTCCTTGGGGCCGACCCGGCCCGATGCGTCGAGGCGCGCCGGCCGGTCCGGTGGGAAAACCAGGACCCGCGGCGGGGGCTGCTGCGGCGGCGCCAGGACCTCCCTCGGTGGGCGCGATCATCTCGTCCAGATCGCTCCCCGTGTAGCGTTTGCCCTGCGCCGCGATTTGCATCGGCGTCAAACGGGGCTGATCAATCAACACGATCTTCCCCTTCAGCTTGCCCTTGTAGCGCTCAAAGTCAGCCGCCTCGCGCATCGGCGCCAGCATCACTTCGCCTGTGATCGGGCCATCGGTGCCGGGAGACCACGCAAAGGGGAAGCCGATCAATGTCTGATTAACCGGCGCCACAATGTGCGCCGAAAAGCGCGAGGAAGACCAGCCGCGTCCGAACGGCCCCCACTTCTCCTTCTTCACGTTGGCCAGCCCCACGTCCTGAAGCTTCTTCACGGCCCAATCGGCGG
Organism: Acidobacteriota bacterium; assembly: GCA_043730365.1. Classification (GTDB taxonomy): domain Bacteria; phylum Acidobacteriota; class Terriglobia; order Bryobacterales; family Bryobacteraceae; genus VFZP01. The sequence continues at coordinate 18,774 of JAYTKJ010000494.1, forward strand.
CGGCGTGGAATCCCGGCGAGTTGGTCACGCGGGGCCCATGCACGTCGGTCAGATAGAAGGCATACTCCATGACACGCGAATTCTCGAGAGCTTCCGTGCGAATCCGCTGGACGGCGTTTAGATCAACGGCCTCCTGCGCCCAAACGGTAGTGAAGGCGAGAAAGCAGGCAAAGGGTCGAATGATGGTTTTCATAGGCCTGTAATTGAGAAGGATAGCAGGCGATAGACTGGGAGAGGCAGCCGTGAAGATCACCATCTCCAAGGAGAACTACCTGAAGGCCATCGCCGAAGCCGAAGCGCTTGGCGAGCCAGTGATCGCGGCCACCTTGGCCCGATGGCTTGACGTATCCGCTCCGGCCGTTACCATGGCCACGCGCCGCCTCAAACGTGACAAGCTGATTCAAACGGGCGCCAAAGGTCATCTGGCGCTGACGCCGTCGGGCCGCGCCATTGCTGATCGCATCCTGCGCCGCCATCACCTTATCGAGCGCATGCTGGTGGAGCTGTTCGGCATGGAGTGGTACAAGGTACATGACGAGGCCGAGAGGCTGGAGCACGCCGTCAGCGAAGACTTTGAGCGGCTCCTGCTCAAGAAGCTCGGCGAGGGCAAGGCGTGTGCGCACGGCAACGAGAGCGAGATCTCTTCCCCGGATGCCATGCGTGGGCGCGGCTGGCAGCGGCTCGATGAAGTGGTAGGGCCGGTGCAGGCGATTGTGGTCAGCGTCTATGAGCGAGACCGGGGATTGCTCGAGTATCTGGACGGACTGTCCGTGCAGCCGGGCGCGCGGCTGGAAGTAACGGGGCAGCGCGGTGACGCGGTTGATCTCAGGGTCGCCGGCCGTCACGTCAAGTTGCCCCCGGACACGGCCCGCAAAGTCTGGGTGCGGCCGGAAGCGTAGCGAGTTCTACTTAGGGCGGATCGCGGCGGCCTTCGCCCTTAGGTGGGCGGCCAGCTCTTCTTGCTCGGCCCGTTCGGCCGCTGCCACTGCTCTTCTTCGTCGAGGTCCCTGGCGAGGTCTATCAACGTCCGCTGCACGTCCCGGCTATTCGGCCCCTCGAGCGCTTCGAGAATCTTAAGGCGTTTGAGACATACAGCAGAATCAGCGGCATCTTGGAATGCCAGCAGCGCGCGCGGACTCATGTGCTTCTCGATGATGCTCTGCTGGATGGCCGTATAGTCCGGAGCGCCTTCCTTGCTCTGGAAGTCCTGATAAAGGTTCAGCACGGCGCGCGGACTCCGGTGCTCCCAGCGGGCCAGTTCGGCAGCGTGCTTGTTCAGGAATCGACCCGCTTCCACGGCTGTGAGAGCCAAGCCCGCGCGCTCAAGATCGGCTCGCGTGAGGTGACCTGACTTCGCGCTAGACGGCGCTTGGATCTCTTCCCGCTCCACAAACTTAACGGTGGGCGGGTGTTCGGGCACCTGAGTTACGCTAACCCGAGCAGGCGTCAGCGCCCGGCTGGCCCAAGCCACCCACTCCTTGGCTTCGTCAGGGTTCCTGCCAAGATCGGACAGAGTATTCGCAAACGACTGAGCGATCGTCGGCGGCATCTCGCCCGTGCTGCGTAGGCGCTCGCCGGTCAACGTCTCGCGATAGATGACTTCGGCTCGCGGAAGATCCCGTGAGATACACGCGTTTTCGGCAATCGCAATCTTGAGCATAAAGGCGGGCCGCAAATCGGCATCGCTGGCAGACCGGGCCATCGTCAACAACCGGTTTTCCAACTCGCTTGCCTACGCTTGGCGTTTTTGATCGGTGAGCCAGTGCAGGAGCCCGAGGCCAGCACGGGCCCGTGATTCAAAAGAACGCGACGGGTCGAGCCTGGTAGCAGCCTCTAATTCGCCTTTGGCTTCGCCCAGCGCCTGTTTCTCGTGAAAAAGTCGGCCAACTCTTTGACCGCAGCTGGTAGGCCATTCGTCGCAGTGCAAGACGACAGCAATCCGCTTTTCAACTCCAGAACGTCGTCCTTCTCGCCCGGCGCCGGTAAGGCGAGCTTCCGCCGGAGTGACGCTTCCGCCTCGTCCAGATCGCCCATCCACTCTTGTGCCTGAATCAGCAACTCGAGCAACTGGCGGCGAAACCGCGGATCCGGCAACGCATCGGCCCGCTCTAGCACCTTCCGCGCGTTCAGTGGGCGGCTTTGCGCAAGATAAAATCCGCCAGCCATGATCCCGAGTGGCAGTTGATGTTTGGCTGGTGCTGCGGCCAGCGCGTCGCGAAGTCGCCCGCTGGCCAGTAGCTCATCACCGCGCTGCTGGTCAAACCAGGCGATCTCCTTCACCCGGGCCGGGAAATCTTCTTCGGCCGCCCCGGTCGTTGCTTCTCGCCAAGCCTGATCGATCAGCCGCTCAGCCTCAGCGAACTCGCCTACCGCCAGGCGATCCCCAGCCTGCTGCACGAGGCTGGGAGGCTTGTCGTCGGCCAAGCCTACGGCGAGGCAAACAACGAAGCAAAGTGAGACCCGCACCGAACCAGCGTGCCATAACTCATTCCCAAAAGGAATAGATCTGGCGCCCCAAACTGGGCCTATTTAGTGGGGGGGGCAATGATCGGGTTTCTGGAATAGATTACTGAGCGCCGAATACCCAAAGTCCTGTTCCGGCCCCGTCAGTCCCGGCAACAGACTCAAGACGTGCGGAGCCGCGAACCTGCCGTAACGCGCCAGGGCGCCCTGATCCTTAGCCTTCAACGCGCCTTCGATACTTCGGACCATGTCGGGTGTGAGAAATTCCGTTCTGCCGACAAATACCCTTACAAGTTGAACTGGAGCCGGTTTGAGCGACAGCGGCAGCTCCGAGTCAACGAAGGCCGGCGGCACGATGGTGACGCGGAAAAGAATGACTCTCAACAACGGTCCGTTTCGAGTCGAGTCACAAGGGTAAACTCCACGCGCCGCTTGTTCCAAGGCCTCTCCGCGTTGTTCTAACCAAACAGCGCGCACCGCAGAAAGAGACGCGCACCGTGCGTCAACAACATGATCGCAACTAGGAGAAAACAACATGATGACGTCGAGGAAGCAATTCATTTCGACACTGTTCGCTGTAGCCGCGCTTGCGGCCGGTTCCTCGCTGGCTTGGGCTGCCAAGGCTGGCGAAACCCGATTGAGGGCGCAGTTGACCGGCCCCGCCATCGGAACGGTCAAACCTTCTGGAGAAGCACAGTTTCGCGCCAGCGCCGGAAGGTCGAAGCTGGAGATTGAGGTGGAACACGTAAACCTTGCGGCCGCCACGCTGCTCACCGTCTGGTCGCAGCGCGGAGCCACGCCTCCAGTCCAGATTGGCAGTATCACGCTGGGGGGCGCGCCTGAGCACGAGGGAGAACTCGAACTCAATACCCAGGATGGTCAGACCGTTCCCGCGCTCCAGGCCGGGGACGTAATCACGGTCCGCAATGGCGCGCAGGCAATCCTGAGCGGCACGTTGTAACTGGCCGTATCGCCGGCTGGCAACGGCGGCGCGGATTGGGTTACTGGTCCCCGCCGCCGCCCAGCTTTTCGATTTCCCGATCGATCTTTACCGCTTCTTTCCCGAACGCAAACCAGATATACGCCAACATTGCCCCGAACACGATCAGCATCAAAGGTGACTCCTGAAAACGCCGATACGCCGGGGATTCGATTCCCAGCAGCTTGGACATAGCTTGCGGGCCGCCACCGTACCAGGAGGCAACCATGCCCGGAAAGATCAGCGCGAAGAGCCAGCGAACGCTACGGAGCGACTCGCGTTTATTGGCGAATTCGCGCCGTAGGAAACTCACGCACGGCTCCGCCGCTCCGGACCCGAGGCGCAATCTGCGGTTAGGCCCCTTCCGCAACAACGTCCAGACAACGTAAGAGAAAATCGCACCGACGTAGACGTTTCCCACTCTCACCCAGGGCTCGCTGAAACGCACGAAGTTGTGCACGAACGCGCCCACCATGGGCACGGCCAGGACTAACAGACTCCAGTAGACTCGCACGTTCTCTTTCTCATATGCACTCGCCCGGGCACACAGATCTTCCACTGTCATCCGCATTGGTTCGTCCTCCTGAGATTTCCACACGCTTTCGTCATTCCCTTGCATGGGTTACTCCGTCGGCTAGCTGCCGGTTCAACAGCTTCTTAGTCCGATGAATCTTGGTTGCGATGTTACTCGGCGATAGACCCGAGACTTCGGCGATGAAGGTGGCTAGCAACATCACCTGTCTGTCCGCGGGCTGGAGCTGATGAATCACTTCGACACCGAATGCCTCTGACTGGCTTGAGCTTCCCCGTCGACAAAGCCCGGCTCCGTCTCCAGCGCATCGAGCTCGACCAATCTGGCCGAGGCGCGACGGAACCGCACAATATGCGACGCCGCCACGTTGTGCGCCACCCGATAGACCCAGGTCCGCAGGCTGCAGCGCCCATCAAATCAAACAGCCCCGCGACAAGCGGCGCAGTGCTGCCCCGTAGAGGGCGATCGCTTCGTCGTACCGCTCATTGCTGCCTTGGCGCTCCAAGTTGAGATAGTCCCCGCCGCCCTGGACTTTCTTACAGGTTCTTGCGGAAAAGGACGCAGCGGTCCACTACCTCATACCCCAGGGCCTCGTGCGCTCTCTGCGAGCCTTCGTTGTCGATCCACGTATCGGAGGCCATCTCCTTGCAACCTTGCTCCTGAGCCCACTCCTCGGCCTGCGCAATGAGTTGCCGCCCTACACCTTGCCCGCGCCGGGCCGGCTGTCGGGTAAGGGACTGGCGCGGTGCTCGAATGTCCGGCCCGTTTCCAGCCCCTCCCCATAAGAACTGCTCGTGAGGTTTTCCCTCAAGCAGCTCAC
>JAYTKJ010000495.1:0-11638 GCA_043730365.1 Acidobacteriota bacterium
CGCTTGTTGGCCGCGCATGCGCTTGGCCACATCCTGGCGAAGTTTGGCAATCGCTTCGGGCGCGGGGGTGAGCTTGCCCGCGCGGTCACGCACCTTGGAAATTGGCTTTCCCGCCACTTCACGCGCAAAGGCGACCGCTCCGGAGAGCAGGTCTCCGTCGATGATCCGGTCGACGATGCCGAGCCGCGCGGCCTCGGAGGCAGGGATCGGGTCGCCCAATGCGCACATCTCAGCGGCCTTGGCGATGCCGCATAAGCGCGGAAGACGTTGCGTGCCGGCGGCGCCGGGGATGATGCCGAGCTTAACTTCGGGTTGACCCACCTGCGCACTGGCCACGGCCACACGGTAGTGACCCGCCATCGCAACTTCGAGGCCGCCGCCCAATGCAGTGCCGTGCAGTGCCATGACTACCGGCTTAGGCGAATCCTCTATCTCGTTGAGGATCGGATTCAGACTTAGCTTCGGCTTCAAGCCCGAAGTGATCTTGCCGAACTCCTTGATATCGGCTCCGGCGATGAACGTTCGCCCGCCGCCGATAACTACGATGGCGTCGACGGCCGGGTCCGTCACGGCAGCGGCGATATGGTCTCGAATGCCTTCGAGGACTCCGGGGCTCAAGGCGTTGACCGGCGGGTTGTTGATGATGACGATGGCGACATTGCCGTCGCGGGACAGGTCGACGAGGCTGGTACTCATATGGTGGGCTCGAACGCTTATGAGAGCATTGCGAGCGGTCCGGCGTCAACATCGGGTGAGGCCTTCGCTCGGTCACGCCCAGGGTGGCGGGACGTGGCGGCGGGTTTGCAGGCTGCGACCATATCGCTGGAGTGGTAAAATCGAGTCCTCAGGATGCCCACGATTAGTACCTTCTACGGGATCCTGATCCGAATGTTTTTCAATGATCATGCCCCAGCGCACTTTCATGCCAGGTATGGTGAATTCGAAGCCACGATCAATATTGGCACTCTGGAAATCATTGAGGGCGAGCTACCGCGGCGCGCTTTGAACCTGGTGCTGGAATGGGCCCGGATACACCGCCAGGAGTTGCTGGAAGACTGGCGGCTTTGCCGTGAAAACTCACCGCCGGTAAAGATTGAACCGCTGGCATAACGGAGATTGTTCAATGTATTGGGACGTTGTTGAAGTGAAGCCTGAGCCTGGCCTCGGTCTCTTTGTCCGCTTCAAGGATGGAATGTCGGGGCGTGTCCGTTTGAGCGAGGAAGAATTGACCGGTGTACTCGCGCCGCTGCGAGACGCTTGTTTCTTCGAGCAGGTTTTCGTTGACTGTGGCGCAGTCGCGTGGCCCGGTGAGATCGATCTCGCGCCAGATGCAATGTACGCCCAGATCGCGGGTAAGAGAGTTAGACCGCCACTTCCACCCAATGCACTTTGAGTTCGCCTGAACCGGCGCGGACGTCGATCACGGCTTCGCCTCGAAAGCCCCCCGGGGCCGATACCTTCCAGCCATGCGTCTCTTGCGCGGGCCAGGGCCGTCTGCCGGAGTTTGCAAGTTGGCCGGCATAGGTGCATGGCTCACCGCCGTTGACGCGGAGTTCGCCAGGGGTTGGACCTTCGAATGCCAGCCGCACTTCGGCGGCGCTCCAACTCGGCCCGGTTGGCACGCGGAAGGTGAGCCACTCGCCGGCCTTGGCGGATTTAGGCAGCACCGAACCCAGCGCCTCGCCTGGCGCCCAAATGTCTGAGTAAGTTACGATGTGGCGGCGGGGCTTACCCTGCAACGTCGCCAGAGTTCCGCACTCGCGCAGCACCACCCGGTATTCGTCAATCGACTCCATGGCCGTTTGCGAGTCCATGTAATTGAACAGATAAACGCGATCGGCGCCACGGGCCAGCATCGCCGCCGCCGCGCCGCGCACGGTTTCCAGCGAGTTGCGCTGAGTCTTGTAGGAGTGGTACGGCCGAATGAGTAACTCAAGACCGGCCGCGAGCACGACGCGGGGAGGCAGGAGTCTGCGCCACAACTCGATCGGCACGTCGGTTTCAATCGACGAGAAGAACGGTGTGACCACCACCATGTCGACGAGACCAAGCTGCGCCCAGCGCGCTCCGTCGAGCCCCATGGCGGCGGCAGTCTGCGGGCGCGATGGCACGCGCACACCCAGCTTCAGGCGACGCCCCCGCCGTGCTCCGGCCGCATCGACAATCGAGCGAGCCTGGCGCATGAAATCGACGAGCAGTTCGCCGCCCTCGCGCTCACGGCCCGGGGCAAAGTGATAGGGGAAGCGCATCCAGTCCAGCTCGAGGCCATCGAAGTCATAGCGCGCGGCCAGTTCGCGGACCAGCTTCAGATGATAAGCGCGTACGGCGGCGTGGCCATAGTCAAGCGCGCGGTCCTGCCAGGAGGCAGCGCGCCAGGGAACACGGCGCATCTCCGGATGGTCTCGCCAGAACTGGCCGTGCATATAGCTGCGCTCGTCATCCACGTTGTGAATGTCGTTCATGCGCATGCTGAGCCAAGGCGAGATACGATGACGCCGGGCGCGGGCGATCCAGAGCTGGTACGGATCAATCTTCATTTGCGCCAATTGCCAGGCCGTGTGGACCCACTGGCGGGAGGATTGGCGCGAGGCCGCTGCCGTGGAGGCAAACAAGGGCTGGTCATCCGGGCCGTTGGGATCATAGCCGCGCCAGATGGGGTCCCACACTTCCGAGGGATAGCTGGTGCGCATCGATGAACCAGGCCAAGCCTTCAGCCTCAAGGTTTTGGCCTGTGCGTGTGAAGAAATAGTTGGCTGTTGTCCTCGTTGAGACTGAGGGCGGTGGTGGGGATGACGGCGCCTATTTCCCGTCGAACAGGCGGCGCGCGGTGTTCCAGAGAATATCGCGCTTGCTCTTCTTGGAGATTTTTAACTCGAAGATCTTGCCCAACTCCGTGGCGGCGCTCTCAGGCAGATCCGACCCGATCATCAGCCGGTCCGAGGGAACGGCGGCGAGAATGTCGCCCAGATGGTGCGGCATCAGGCTGGACAGTTCCAGATAGATATTGGGACACACCTTGGCCGCCACCAGCGCTTCCAGTGCGTAGATGCTGCCGCCTGAATGCGCGAGGACGATCGGCAACTTGGGGTATCGTTGCGCGGGCAGAATGTAGAGCGAGGGCAAGGCGAACGGAGCGCCTGAGCCGGTGTGACAGATGAGCGCCATCTTGTTGGCCAGGGCGGACTCAAACAGGAAATCGCTGCGGCGCGAGATGGGGTTGAGGGGCTGAAACTGTGGTTGGAACTTGAGCGCTCGAAATCCGAATTCCTCGGCGCACCGTTTGACCTCGGCGCGAAACTCCTCTTCGGCGACAAACGGATTGAGACAGGCGGCGCCGGCAAAGCGGTCCGGATGCGATTTGACGGCCTCGCCGATGAGGTTGTGGGTCCAGCGATAGTCATCCACCAGCGGGAACGGGATGAGCAAAGACCGGTCGATCCCCTGCGCGTCCATGTGCTGGAGCATGCGATCGGCTGTCATGATGCGGCCGCTATGGCGGGCTACGCCGAGGTGGGTGTGGCTGTCGAAAACCTTCAGTCCCTGGTTCATTTGGTGCTTTGGCGATTATAGCTGGAAGGACCGCTTCAAATCGTCATATGCTCGTGGCATAATATCGAAGCTATGCCCATCAACCAATCATTCCTCGGTGAACTCGACCATGAACTTGCCACGACCCGCAAGATCATCTCACGCATTCCTGACGACAAGCTCGGCTGGAAGCCTCACGAAAAATCAATGACCGCGGGCGATCTCGCCAGCCACCTCGCCGAAATGTACACGTGGGGCGACGCCACCATGAAGGCCGACGAACTCGATCTAGCGCCTCCGGGCGGGCAAAAATGGGAAGCCTTCAAAGGCAAGACCACGGCGGAGATTCTGGCTAAGCTGGACGCCGGCGCCGCGGCGGCCAAAGCGGCGATTGCGGCCGCCACAGACGATGCGGCCTGGATGAAGACCTGGACCCTGAAGAGTGGCGGGCAGCCGATCATGTCCATGCCTCGCGTGGCCTGCATCCGGAGCATGGTGATGAATCATATCGTCCATCATCGCGGGCAATTGTCGGTATATCTGCGCATGATGGACATCCCGGTGCCATCGATCTACGGACCGTCTGCCGACGAGAAATCGTAGCTACGGCGAGGACTGCAGGCGGACTCGCACGGTGAGGCGATTGAGATCTCCATCGCGGCGATAGGAGACGGACTCGGCCATCTGGCAAACCAGAAATACGCCGAGTCCGCCGATACGCCTTCCTGTGACCGACAGGGCGTCGAGGTCCGGTGGCGGCGGCACGCCGGTCGTCGGGTCAAAGGCAGGGCCGCCGTAAATGAACTCGACCGACGACGGGCTGGAGCAGGCGATCCGCACCGGTTGATCCGGGCAGGCGTGCGTGGCGATGTTGAGGAACACCTCCTCGACGATCAGGTCAAGCGGGGCGGTGTCCTGGCTGGGCGCGGCGCATTGATGGCGGACGAAACGAGTGACGGCGGCCAGATTGCCGGGCGCAGCCACGGTATCGAGCACGGCCAGTTCTGCTTTGTCGTTCATCGAAGTTCTTCGAGCGCTCCTTCCACCGAGGCGGCGGTTCGCATCAGAGCCGTGATGCGCGTGAGATCGAAGACCTGCTTGACGAAGCCGCCGAGGCCCACCAGCACGAACTCGCCTCCAACTGCTTTGCGCGCCTGCGCGATCGCCAGGAAAGAGCGGAGACCCATGCTGGAGACGTAGGTCAGCGCGGTCAGATCGGCGACGATGTGCCGGGCGTCCACCAAACCCGCGCAGGCCTGCTCAAACCTGGCGGCATGATCTGCATCCATGCGCCCCGTCAGCACCACCACGGCCGTGTGGCCTTGAACGGAAGTTTCGATGTTCATTTTTGCATTCTCAAACGTTCCCATTGATCGCGGGCACCAGCGGGAACGAGCGGCGCCAATGCTCTTCTCCCGGCCACTCCGATTCCCTTTTCCAAATACGCCATTTCTTTGACCAACTCGGCGCGCTCCGGGTCCGGCGCCAGCTCAAAACCGAGTTCGCGCTGCATGAGTTCGGCCTTGGCCTTGGCGCTCAGTTCGGCCGACAGGCGCAGAAGACAGAACATGTCGGTGACCATTTCGGGTTTGAACGAATCGCGGAGCGAAGCGAGGTAGAGCCCGGCGGGTGAGTCGAGGAAAGCGCCGGAATCGATCATCCCCAGGGTCTCCAGATCGCTATCCATTTTGCCATGCAGCCATCGCCCCAGCATCCGCTCACTCTGCCAGAATACGCCCATCAGCAGCGCGGGGAGCGTGACGAGAATCACTGCCGCGCGCTCCAGGGGTGGCAGTGTGCCGCTGTTGTAGAGCGCGTGGACGGCAAAGCCCAGAGCCAGCGCCGGGATTGCGGCCATCCAGCGCCAACGGGTGGCTGCCAGCGTGACCGAGACGATGGCGACGACGGCAGTGGCGCCTCCGTGCATAGTAGCCGTGCCGACGCCACGCACCAGCCATACGAGGAGCGAGGTGGGTGGGAGTTGATGGAGGTAGACCAGATTTTCCACCAGCGAGAAGCCCGCGCCGACGGCGAAGCCGGTGACGGCGGCGTCGACAGGGAATCCGACGCGGTGCGCGGCGACGCACGCCAAGATGTAGGCGGCTTTGGCCAATTCCTCCACAGCGGGGGCGCCGAGGAAGGCATAGTCAGGACCCCAGTTGGCGAACCCCCAAGTGTTGAGTGGGTACGATACCACCGCAGCGGCGCAACCGGCCACCATCGCCGTGATGACGCGCCTCACCGTGAGCAGACGATAGGTATCAAGGGCGTTGAGGCCCACGAGAAAGACGATGACCGGGACAAAGCAGAGCAGGACTGCTGCCAGCCCTGCCTGCTGCGTCATGCGGGCTTATTGAGCCGAAGCCTGGGTGGACGCCGTCGGCCGTTGTTGCTCGATCTGACGCGCGACGTCTGCAAACGCCGCCCCGAGAGCCTCGCGCGTGGCCAAGGCCGCGGAGTCCGGATCCTTGCTCATTTGGTGCTTGGCGGCCTTAGGAAGTACCGACTTGATCATCTCGTTCGCCACCGCGGGATTGACGGTTTCCCGGCTCTTACCCTTGGCGCGCGACGAGAGAAATGGCGTTTGATCGCCAGCGATCATGAGACGGAACTCGACTTCGGCCTCGATACGGTCCTTGCCTTTGACATTCACGATCTCGCCATAGACGGAGCCTTCGCAATCGGCCTTAGCGCCTTGCGCGTCCTTGGCGCCGGAACCGGAGACCAGGCGGGCCTGGAAGCCGGCGTTGTTGAGTTGACCAACCAGAGCGTCGTCGATTCCCTCTAGACTGATCTTCTTTTCACTCAGGTTCTGCAGCTTGTTAACGCACACCGTGGCGCCGCGAGCGAGGCGCTTGGCTCCCAAGGCGCCCTGGACCTGCGAATTCTTGGGCGGATACTCGGTGCGGGAAAGGTAAAACATGCCAGCGGCGGCGAGCGCCCCTGCTGAAATTAACAGAATCTTCCTCATTGACTTGGTTCCTCCTGGGACTTCAGTCTAGCCTTGCCCAAAGTATACAGTATCCGAACGCCGCCCGCTCTCGCCTCCCGGTACCAAGAATCCCGAACAACAGTGCATAAAGTAATGAACCAATCGTTCCCAGCGAGATCCAAAGCGCGGGCAGTTACCTGGCTATAGAAACAGATCGACAGGCACGCGGAGGATTCCGGCGAGTTGCTTGGCTTGCGCCTTGCTGATACCGCGTTTGCCACTCAGAATTTCCGATACGCGGCTCTTGGGCAAAACCGCCCAGAGATCGCTCGGCTTCATGCCTTTCTCTTCGAGCAGACAAGCTAACATCTTGTGCGGCTCGGCCTCTGGAAGCGGGTGCGCCCGGTTTTCGTATTCGTCGATCAGGATCCTGAGCAGCTCCAGAAGCCTGCCCTCCTCCCCGGAAATCTCATCGTCTGGCTTTTCCATGAGGGCTGCGGCCGTGCCGAGCAAGCGATGGTACTCCTCCTCCGTTCGAATGGCCACGGGAAGAGTTACATCGAGAAGCGGAGCGCTCATAGTTTCCATCTCCCCTTATCGTATTCGGCATGCGTGAGGATTTGCCGGATGTAGGCGATCTGCCAGCGGTACCTAATCACCGAGATCAAACGGTACTTGTTGCCGCCGATGTTGAACACCGTGAAAGCATCCACGGCATCGGCGAGGTTACCACAATGGTAACTTCCGTGCTCTGCAATCGACGTGTCCGGGGTGACAAGGACGCGAAGAGATTCGGAGCGGACACGTTGCGGGCGGCAACGTGAGACGAATTCGGGGATTGCCAAGAACGACGAGGTACAACGGCGGATCGCTCGGCAGGCGGCGGGACTTGGACAGGCTGTGGAAGGCTTGTGTAGCCTCCGCTTCCTTCGGGCAGCGGTTCATTATCAGTTGCCGAGCGGTTAGGCGGTTTCCGGATTTACGACCACGAATCCCACGTTTTCGGCGACATGACACAGCGCCTTGTCCGCACAAACAAAAGTGTCCACCATGCCGCGCTTCTTTAGGTCAAGCGCAACTGCAAGTTGAACGGCATCGAGTGTGCGTAGCCGGGCATGCACACCATGGATGTTGACGAGGCGCTCGGCCTCTCGAAAGTGCCCAGCGTTCATAGCCACAGTTTGCAACACCCTCCGGCGCAGGTCTCCGCGGAAGCGGGCGCGGAGTAGTTCGATATCCGCCACGGTCAGTTGTCCCGTGCGCACCTTCCCCGCAAAGGCCGACGGGACTTCGACGACGGCAAGGCGCGAAATGTATAGGGTGGCGCCGGCCCGGGTCAGGAGTGCTTGAACTACTGGCGCACCTACCTCAACGTGATAGAGCTTTCCGATAGCGCTGGAGTCGAGGAAGTACCCCGCCAATTAGAAACGCTCTTCGCGTTCAGCCGCGAAGACCGCGGTCATGGATCCCGGGATTTTAGCCAGAGCGGTTCGAACTTCGTCGAGACTTACCTCCGGCAGTTCCTCGGTCGCAAGGCTATTCAGAAGTTCTTGGTCGAGCAGATCGTAGTCGTCGGCCACAGCAACCGTGGATTCGTGAATGGTCAGAGAGACACGTTGGCGATCGACGAGGCCTAGCGGTTCGAGCGGGCGAAGCAGCCCGTTCTCGTAGACGGCACTAATCGTCTTCTGCATACGCCTTCAGTGTAGCCGAACGAGCTCGACGGTTTAGTTTGGCCAGTGTAGGCGCCGCCTCAGGAATTCGAAAGTACCTTTGCCGTTGATCGTATGGGGCCCGCTGAAAAATTCGATTTCGGCTGAGTCCGGCAGGTTCATCTTGGTCGCGTAGAATCGGCGAATCTTGGCGAATTCGTACGCCACCCATTCGTCTGGGGCAACACCGTCCATGTGGCCGCGTTCCACCATGAATGGCCGGGGGGCCATCAGGTTGCCGAGGTCGCTGTAGTTGACGACGTTGGCGAAATTGAACTCGAGCATGTCGTACTCGCGCGTGAACATGTAGCTGTAACCGGACTCGACGCTGGTGGTCTTCCAGACCCACTCGTTGAAGTCAGCCGAACAGATAGACAGAACGTACTGGTCCAGGAGCGGCGGAATGCGCATCGCGGTTTTGCCTCCGTAGGAGAGGCCGTAGAACGCGATGCGGGCGGAGTCAACAAAGGGCAGCCCGGAGAGCCACTCGAGCGAGCGCTGATGCTGGCCGAGGACGAACGAGAAGATCGCGAGTTTGAGCGGGTGACCTTTACGCTGAATGAGGCGGAAACGATCTTCGAAGATATAGGGATTCTGGGGCGAGTAAGTGATGAAGCCTTCGTCGGCCAGGCGGGCGGCGTAACGGTGGTAGGCGGGCACGTCGAGATTGGGATCTGCCACGTCGCGGGGGCGGCCCTCGAGGCCGTGTTGGCAGACGACGACGGGCCGCCGCTCAACGGGCTTGAGGTCTTTGGGCACGAGCAGAATGCCGCTGGCATAGACGCCGGGCCACACGTCGAGCACTACTTCGTAGCCTCGGAACCTGGGCGTGTCGTAGATCTGCCTGGTGCGTGGCTTAGCGTCGACGTTCGGGGCAGGCAGGCGGCCGATGACTTCGTCCCAAATGTAGTTGCGATAAAACTGCGTGGTCTCCTTCCAGCGCGCGGGTGAGGATGAGTCGGCTTGCTTCCAGAACTCGGCGCGGCGCGTGGGGGACTCGGTGACGAGGCGCTGGGTGTGGGCCACAAGCTGGTCAAACTGGCGATGGAGGCGGGCGGCGGGGTCGATGACGCGGTCGGGTTTGACCGCGGCATTTGCGGACGGTGCAAGTCTGGCCTTCGGCGCGCCGAGGTTGGACAGAAAAGCGGTGAGAGCGGCATCGGAGCCGGGTAAGCCGTGGCCGTCGGCACTGCCTGTTAGCTGCAGCTTCGCTTCGGACTTCAGCTGGGCAAAGTACGGGCGCGCGCGGTCTACTTCGCCACGCACGGCCTCGATGGCTGGCGTTGTAAGCGCGCCGTTGGGAGTGGCGCCGGAGCGCTCCTTGGTGGAGGGCGGAGGTCCGGTGACGTCCGGCACCCGGCTGGCCTCAATCACCAGCGCGCGCGGCGCAATCAGGCTGGCTACTTCCGCATCGCCGAACTCGCGCACCAGGCCCCACACATCGCGGTAGACCGGTTCCTTCCATAGCTCCTCGCGCGGTTGAAAATAGCCGCTGACGAGCGTGGCCTGGATGCGGTTGTCGAGCGCGGCGGCATGGAGCGCGAGTAGTCCGCCTTCGGCGTATCCGGCAACGCCGATTGGGATGGTGACGCCCTGTCGTTGATTCTCAGCGGCGAACCAATCCACGGCAGCCAGCACCTTCTGTACTTCGTAGCCGATGATGTGGCGTCCTACCTGATACGCCATCCGGTAGATCCACTCGCGGTGCGGTTGGTTCGTCATGCGGAAGCGAGGCACGCCGGACCATGTATCTTTGCGATCGATGAGCACTGGCACGAGCACCTGGCAGCCGTTCTCGACCAACCGGCGAGCGAACTGTGATCCTGGTTCCACACCCGGCGTGAGGCCCGCGAGCGACTCCGGCGCCCAATCGGCATCGGGGATGGCGACAACGCGGCAGACGGGAGCGCGATCCGGATTGAGCAGGAGCCCTTCGGCGAATACGCCTTCAAACACGGGCCAGCGGACCGCGTGAACCTGATAGCCCTTTCCGCGGCCCACCAGCGATGGCGTGGTGAGCGTTGCTTCCAGAATGAGGGCGGGCGGTTGCACGCGCGGGTCCACGGCGCCGATGATGCGCGCCAGATTCTTCCGTTTAGGCTCGATCGACTTCTCATACGCTGGGACGCTGGAGAAGTCATGCTTCCAAAGACGGGCGCGATCTTGTGCCGCCGTAGCGGTCTCCTTCACCAGGAAGTTGTTGATGTCGTCGATCATCCGCTCGGCGAGATCGCTGGAGCCGGTGAGCGGCGCGGTGCCCGGCAGCGGGGATTGGGCAGCGGCCGGCACGACGATCAAGAGGGCAGCCAGCAGACAGTAACGAAATTCCATATCGGTGAGATTATGACACCAAGAGGCCGCCCTGATAAGCTCATGGTTCGTGACAGAGCAGAAGAAGCTGGCAGAGTCTTTGCGCGCGCAGTTGGCCAAGCTGGCCGACCCGGCAAAAGCTCAAGGAGCGTTGCGGTACTTTCCTCCTGATCAGCAGCAGATTCGGTTCTACGGTGTGGGGGCGGTGCAGGTGCGCGCGATGGCTCGCGAGGCCTACGCTGAAGTGCGCGCATGGCCGTTGGCGCAGCGCAATCAACTCTGCCTCGAGCTGTGGCGCGGCGGCATGGCCGAAGAAGGCAGTCTGGCTATCGAGCTCTACCGGCGGTTTGCCAGGCAGTGCGGCCCGGGTGAGTTCCGGCTGTTTGAAAAGTGGATCGAGCGGTACGTTCACAACTGGGCTCATTGCGACGGAATTTCCATGTACCTCATGCGCGCCGTGTTTGCGAATCATCCTGAACTGGCCGTGGACCTGCCCGCTTGGACTGCTTCGGCGAACCGCTGGAAACGGCGCGCTGCGGCGGCAAGCTTGGTCCATGAGGTGCGAGCGCACCGCCAGTTGGACGTCGCTTTTGAGGTCTGCCACCGCTTGCGCGCCGACGAGGACGACATGGTTCGCAAGGGCATCGGGTGGCTGCTCAAGAACGCTTACCTACGGAATCCCAAACCTACGATGGCGTTCCTGCTGAACGGGCAGCAGCCGGAGTTTGCGCGCAGCGTGCTGCGGTATGCGGCCGAGAAGATGACGGCGGCCGATCGGCGGCGAGTCCTCGGCTAGTTAGCTCAGGGCCCCTGACGGGGTCAATGCGGGCTAGGAACAGGGTATGCGATAAGTGGTTTTTTTCAATGCTCACTTTTCTTGTTCCTTAGAAGCTGTGCGCCTGAGTGCCCGGGACCAAGCGGGAAGGAGCTTGGCGTGACCCGGCCTGCGGATGCACACTGAAGAAGTTCAGGCAGCGCGGAAGTAGGCCGAGTATTCAGTGGTGCTTTTGAGCCCGGTTAGAAGCGTGGTCCCAAGCTCCGTGCCCCAAACAGTGGCTACGGCCGGTTCACCACTCCGGCTGATTCCGATCAAAAGAGTATTTCTTCTGCGCGGCTTGGCCGTCTGCTCGAACAAAGGAGCAGGTGTAGTGTCAAA
>JAYTKJ010000496.1:0-5936 GCA_043730365.1 Acidobacteriota bacterium
TGCGCTTGACCCGTCAGCGCCGTGCTCAAAATTCCAAAAAACAAAGAGTAGTAGAAATGTTTCACGTATTCCTCCACCGGCGCCGGTGGACGCGGTGCCCGGGTGGCCTTCAACGAACAGTATAGAGCCTATCGCCGTGACGTTTGAATCGTCAGGCTCCTTGCTACAATGCGCAACAGTATGTTCAGGATCACCTCTTGGTTCGTCGCACTGGCGATTCCCGCGCTGGCCGCCGGCCCGCCGGAGTGGCCCCAGTTTCGCGGCCCAGGGGCCAACGGGGTTTCCGCCGAGGCCGGGTTGCCGGTCCGTTGGAGTGCCACGGAGAATGTGGTTTGGAAGACCGCGATTCCCGGCGTGGGCTGGTCTTCTCCCGTCGTCTCGGGCGAATTGATCTTTCTCACTTCGGCCATTAGCAAGGACGACAAAGAACCTCCGAAGAAGGGGCTCTACTTCGGCGGCAATCGCGACAAGCCGAGCGATGAGCATCGCTCCATGGTCTACGCGGTCAACCTCACCACGGGCAAGATCGCCTGGGAGCGGGAAGTGCATCGCGGCGCGCCGCCCTTGGCTCGTCACCTCAAAAACAGCTATGCCTCCGAAACGCCTGCTACCGACGGCGAGCGTGTCTACGCACAATTTGGCGCGCACGGTTTGTATTGTCTCGACGCCAAGACCGGCAAACTGCTCTGGTCCAAAGCCTGGGAGCCTCGCGAGATACGATACGGCTGGGGCACCGCGGCCTCGCCGGTGCTGCACGAGGGCCGGGTGTATATTGTCAGCGACAACGATGTGGAATCTTTCCTCGCCGCGCTTGACAAGAAAACCGGCCGCGAGATCTGGCGAGTCAAGCGCGACGAGAAAAGCAACTGGGCCACGCCGTTTGTCTGGCAGCATGATGGCCGCGCTGAGATCGTCACGCCTGGCACTACCAAAGTGCGCTCCTACGATTTGGACGGCAAGGCTTTGTGGGAGCTGGGCGGCATGTCGTCGATCACGATCCCCACGCCATTTACCAGGCACGGTCTGCTCTATGTGACGTCCGGTTATGTGGGCGATCAGGTGCGCCCCGTGTTTGCGATCAAGCCCGGCGCACGCGGCGACATCTCGCTGAAGGCTGGCGAAACATCCAGCGCGTTCGTCGCCTGGTTTTATCCGCAGGCAGGCCCGTACAACCCCTCGCCCCTCGTCTATGGAGACATCTACTACACGCTGTTTGACCGGGGATTCTTCACCGCGCATGACGCGCGCAGCGGAGCGGTGGTGTATCCGCGCCTTCGGCTCGACGAAGCCGCCGCGGCCTTCACCGCTTCGCCCTGGGCCTACGACGGCAAAGTCTTCGCGCTGAGCGAGGACGGCGACACGTTTGTGATTCAGGCGGGGAAAGAGTACAAGCTACTGGGGAAAAATTCACTGGACGAGATGTGTATGGCTACCCCGGCCATCGCGCGAGGTAGCCTGTTCATTCGCGGCGCGTCGAATCTATATCGAATCGCCAACCCGCGTTAGTGAACCATCACGTCGATCGAGGCGGCCGTCTCATCCCACATTACTTTGAGCACGGCCTCATGATCGCTCTTCTTCTCAATGGCGATGGTCATCTGCTCCACCGGATCCTTGGTCTTGGCCACGGTCATCGCGGCGCGCCCGTAATCCGTCGCCTGATCGTACTTGAAAGCGCCCCACTGTTTGGCCGTCTTGTTGAGCACCAGCGTCCATTCCTTTTCATTCGGAATGGTAAACAGCGTGTAGGTGCCCGCGATCACGTGCAGCGGACCAATCATCAGGTCGCCATCCGTGGTCAACGTGGTCGCTTCATCGGCGCCGGTCCGCCAGACCTTGCCCCACGGCTCCAGACCGCCAAAGATGACGCGGCCCTTCTTGTAAGGACGGCCGTAGGAGATCGTGATCTTCTTGCCGTTTATTGTGGCTGAAACTTCTTCATGAGGACTGGCGCGCTGTTTCTTCGCCCCGCTTTTGGTGGCGTCTTGCGCCACAACCAAGCTTGACAGCGACAATAGCAGCAAGGACGAGAGCCCGAGACCCACTGCGAATCGATTTTTCATTATTCTGACCTTCCTTCTCCCGATTGTAGCCCGTTACACTGAAGAACAGTGTCTTTTCAACTTGGCATCGACTACCAGCCACGTGGCGACCAGGCCAACGCCATCGAACAATTGACGCGTGGGCTGGCCGAAGGCGAGAAACATCAGGTGTTGCTCGGCGTCACCGGGTCCGGCAAGACCTTCACCATGGCCAAGATCATCGAAAAGACCGGCCGTCCGGCCTTGATTCTGGCACACAACAAGACGTTGGCCGCCCAACTCTTTCACGAGTTCAAAACGTTTTTCCCGCACAACGCGGTTGAGTATTTCGTCAGTTACTACGATTACTATCAGCCCGAGGCCTACATGCCGGCTTCGGACACCTACATTGAGAAGGAGTCCACAGTTAACGACGAGTTGGACAAGCTGCGTTTGGCCGCCACGCGTTCGCTGTTTGAGCGGCGCGATTGCATCATTGTCGCTAGTGTGAGTTGCATCTACGGCCTGGGGTCGCCCGAAGCCTACTACGGCATGTTGATGATGCTCGAAAAGGGCCAGAAGGTGGAGCGCAAGCAGATCACCGCACGGCTGGTCGAAATCCTGTACGAGCGCAGCGAAGGCAACTTTACACGCGGCACCTTCCGCGTCCGCGGCGACGTGATCGAAGTCTATCCCACCTACGATGACCTCGCCTTTCGTATCGAACTCTTCGGTGATGAGATTGATTCGTTGAGCCAGATCGATCCGGTCAGCGGTCAGGTCAAGCAGAGCTATCAGCGCTTACCGATCTACCCGAAAACCCACTACGTGATGAGCCGCGACACCAAGGATCAGGCCATCATCAGCATTGAGCACGAACTGGAATGGTGGACCAAGGAATTGCTCGGCCAGGGCAAAGCGATCGAGGCCCAGCGCCTCCATCAGCGCACGATGTTCGATCTGGAAATGATCAAGCAGGTCGGCTATTGTCATGGCATTGAAAACTATTCGCGGCATTTCACCAATCGCCTGCCCGGTGAAGCGCCCCCCACGTTGCTGGACTATCTCCACAGCGATTCGCTGATTTTCCTCGACGAGAGCCATCAGACGGTGCCGCAGTTGGGCGCGATGTACAACGGAGACCGCGCCCGCAAAAATGTGCTGGTCGGCCACGGCTTCCGCTTGCCTAGCGCGCTGGATAACCGCCCGCTCACTTTCGAAGAGTACGAGAATCGTGTGAACCAGGTGATCTATGTGTCGGCCACGCCCGCGCCATTTGAGTTGACTCGCAGCGGCGGCGTGGTGGTGGAGCAGGTGATTCGCCCCACCGGTTTGATCGATCCGGAAGTCGACATACGCCCGATCCGCGGCCAGGTGGACGATCTGTTGAAGGAGATCCGCCTGCGGACCGAGCGCAACGAGCGCGTGCTGGTAACCACTCTCACCAAACGGATGTCTGAAGACTTGGCGCAGTATTACACCGAGGCCGGCGTGAAGTGCACCTATCTGCACTCTGAAGTCACGACACTCGATCGCATCAAGATTCTCCGCAATCTGCGCCGCGGCGATCTTGACGTGCTTATCGGCATCAACTTGCTTCGTGAAGGACTCGATCTGCCTGAGGTGTCGCTGGTGGCCATCCTCGACGCTGACAAAGAAGGCTTCCTACGGTCCACCGGCTCTTTGATCCAGACCATTGGCCGCGCTGCCCGCAATGTCAACGGACGCGCCTTGCTCTATGCCGACGTGATGACAGACAGCATGCGCCGCGCCCTGGACGAGACCGGACGCCGCCGCCGCATTCAGCAAATCTACAACGAAGAAAACGGCATCACCCCCCAGAGCATCATTAAGCCCATCGACATGTGTCTGGTGGCCATCGTGGAGGCCGACTATGTCACCGTCCCGCTGGAAGAATCGCCGATCGAGAAAGATGCGGAGGTCAGCCCCGAGGAGCGCGAGCGTCTGATGGCCGAACTGGAAGATCGCATGAAGGAAGCCGCCAAGAAATTCGAGTTTGAAAAGGCGGCTCAGTATCGTGATCGCCTCAAAGCTCTTCGACTGCGGGTCCCCCATGAAACAACTTCCAAAACTGACACTCATCACCTCGGGACCGACGCGGCATAGCCTCTTCGCTCGCTTTCCTAAACTGGCGGCTTTGCTGGGGCCGATCCGCGCCACTTCCCCTCGCACCGCCGCGCGGGCGGCCAAACTGCTGCGCGGCGGTTGGGGAACCGCTTCCTGGCATGAAGCCATGAATGCGGGGCTGATCGTGATCCAGACGGCAGGTCCTAAGTTGTTCGCCGAAATGCATGCTCTTGGTCCAGCGTGGCGTGGCCGGACCCTGCTCGCCTGCGATGCGGAAAAGGACCTACGCAATTTGGCGAAGCTGGAGTCTCACGGTGCGGCGATCGTGCAGCTGCACTTTCTCGATCCGCGCGAACCCCTGGTGGCGTTGAGCGGAGACGGGGAAGGAATAGGGCGCGCCCGCCGTTTGCTCGCTGGAGCCGGTATTCGCTCGATCATTGTTCGCGATGGAGCCGGCCCCACCCTGCTGGCTGCCATCGGGCTGCTCGAAAAGAACATCGCCTCCGCCCTTCAGAATGGGGATAAGGCTTTTCTACAAACCGGCCTGCGGCGCACCGAGGCCCGAGTGCTGAGCTTGGGCGCCGCCATCCGGGCTCTTCGCCGCTAACTCAAGCTAAGCGATCCATCGCATAGCGTGCCCCGCTAACACCAGCGCGGTGACCACGAACCAACATCCCGCCGCCCATAGCAGCGGCCGGTCTGCCAACAGCAGTTCTTCGGGGCGCTCGGTATCACACCCCTGCTCACTCAGCCATTGGTATCGAAAAACGCCGTAGAGCACCACCGGGACCGTCAGCATCATGAACGGCGAGGGCGCTCCGTTGAGTTGCGGCCCGGCGCTCCACAACGCATAGGTCACCACGCCGCCGCTCACCACGACCTGCTCCATCCGCTCCAACTGGCGCTGCGTGTACTCCCGCAGCACAGCACGTGTGCAGCCAATTGTTCCGGCCAAGTGGGCAATCTCGCCCTTCCGTTTTTCAATACCCAGAAACACCGCGAGCAACCCCACACACAACAAGAACCAGGGCGACAACCGAATCTGGCTCGCCACAGCGCCGCCCCCGGCTCGCAGCACAAAGCCTGCCGCGATGAAAAGCAAATCGAGCAGCACCACCTGCTTGGCCCAGAGGTTGTAGAGTACTTGCAGCAGGCAATAGACCAGCAGGAGCAGCGCGCCCACCGCCGAAACCTGGAGCGCCACGCCCATCGCCGCGCACAACAACAGCGCGGCCAAAGCAGCCGCTTGCATAGGCACCACCCGGCCGGCCGCGATCGGGCGCAGCCGCTTCTTCGGATGTAAGCGATCTTTCTCACGGTCCGTCAAGTCATTGATCAGGTAGAAGGCGCTTGAGACCATGCAGAACAGCGCCATGAAGATCAGGCTTGGCAGCACCGTCTCGGCCCGTGGATTGAAGTTGAAAAATGCCGGCGCCAGCACAATCAGGTTCTTCGTCCACTGTCTTGGCCGCAGCGCTTCGCCTAAGGATAGGACATCGGAAACGGGTTGGCGGGTGATGATCGAGCGGCTACTCATGCTGTGAATCCCGGGCCAGCGGACCGCTGCCCGCGGGTGTGATCGAACGATACAGATAGCGCGGGTACAGGTGCCCGTGCCGCGCTGGCAGCGTGGCCAGCGCTTGAAAGCGATTTCCGAAATCTTCTTCGAGGCGATATCTCAAAGCGAGATAGGCCAGAGTCGGCTCTTCTTCCAGCTTCGAGTGGGATACTATGTAGGCCACCTTGGCCGAGGGGTTTTCCACCGTTCGCAGCAGGTTTCGCACGATCGGATTCGCTGTTTCGTCCCGGCCCGGGCCGCGCGCCAAA
>JAYTKJ010000497.1:0-29431 GCA_043730365.1 Acidobacteriota bacterium
CAGCGATGTCAGGTACCGCGCGTTCTCGTCGCGTGTCTTGGCCTGCGACTGCAGCCGCGTCATCTGGGCCGTGAGCAACGCGCCTTGGAATTCGGTGAGGCGCAGATTGGCGCCGCCGAAAGGAAACACGTCGCCGTCGCCGGGCTTGAGCGGGCGGCCGTTGCCGTGAAAAGCATAGGCGCGCTCCATGACGCCCTCGTCATTGGTGATGATGGCGCCGCCTTCGCCGGAGTTGAGATTCTTCGAAGCCTGAAAGCTGAAGCAGCCCGCGGCTCCGATAGTGCCCACTTTTTTCCCGCGCCACTCGCCGAGGTGCGCTTGGCAAGCATCCTCCAGCACCGGCACCTTGCGCGGCGCGGCGGCGGCGAGGATACCGTCGAGGTCTGCGGCCGAGCCCGCCATGTGGACCGGAATGATGGTGGCGGTGCGGTCCGTGATCTTGGCCGCCACTTTGCGTGGGTCCATCATGAACGTCTCGAGGTCCGTGTCGACGAACACCGGCAGCGCGTAGTTGAGCAGGACGATGTTGATCGTAGCCACGAACGTGTAGGGCGGCACGATCACTTCGTCGCCCGGTGAGACGCCCAACGCGTTGATCGTGGCAAACAACGCGCTGGTGCCGTTGGCAGTCGCGAGGGCGTGGCGCGCGCCCATCAGTTGCGCGTAGGTCTTCTCAAAACCCGATACCGCCGTGCCGCTGCCCCGGTACCATTTTCCGCTGCGCAGCACGCCGGTGAGGGCGTTTTCTTCCACGCTGTCCCACATCGGCCAGGAAGGCCACTTCGTCTTCTTGACTGCTTCGCCGCCCTGGATGGCCAGGCGGCCCCCACTCTCGGCGGCACGGAGGGTGGCAGCAGTGGTGGCTGCGGCAGCAGCGGCGGAGGCCGTAAACTCGCGTCTCTTCATATCGCCATCATGTTACTCTCTTCTCGTTGCCGATGCTGGAGCTTCTACAAAAACGAATCGTCGAGTGCGAGCTTTGCCCTCGCTTGCGCGCCCATTGCCGAGCTGTAGCCGAGACCAAGCGCCGCGCCTATCGCGATCAGGAGTATTGGGGCCGGCCGGTGCCCTCGTTTGGCGACCCTCTGGCGCGGCTGCTCATCGTGGGCCTGGCGCCCGGCGCACACGGCGCCAATCGCACGGGACGCATGTTCACCGGCGATGCCTCCGGCGATTTTCTCTACTCGGCCATGCATGCCACCGGATGGGCTTCGCAGCCAACATCCGCGCATCGCGGCGACGGGCTCTCGCTGATCGATTGCTACATCACCGCCGCCGGACGGTGCGCGCCACCGGACAACAAGCCACGGCCGGAAGAGCTGCAACGGTGCCGCCCCTATCTCGTCGAAGAGTTGCGGCTGCTCAACCGTGTCCAGGTCATAGTGGCTTTGGGCCGCATCGCATTCGACACGTGCCTGACGGTGTTCGGCGCGGTGAAGAGCCGGTGCGTCTTCGCACACGATCAACTGCATGAACTGGGCGACGGTCAGCCGCTGTTGATCTCGTCCTACCATCCGAGCCAGCAGAACACTTCCACGGGACGGCTCAGCCCGCCGATGCTGCAGAGTGTTTTTAGGCGGGCGAAAAAAATTGTTGACACGCATCACAGCTAGTGCTATTTTTATAGCAGGAAGCTAGAAAAACAGCATGTTCCCTGCTCTGAGCCGCCGCGAGCGCGAAATCATGGACGTTCTCCACCGGGCGGGAGAGTTGGCGGCGGCCGACATCCAGAAGGCTTTGCCCGATCCCCCGGGGTATTCCGCCGTGCGCGCGATGTTGCGCACTCTTGAGGGTAAGGGGCACATCAAGCACCGCGAGCAGGACTTGCGGTACGTCTACGCCCCTGTCGTCTCAGCGGCGCAAGCGCGGCGATCGGCGGCGTCACACCTACTTGAGACCTTCTTCCAGGGGTCTGTCGAGGAGGCGGTTTCGGCTTTACTGGCTGCGGGAGACGGCAAATTGGGACAGCCGGAGCTATCACGCATCGCCCGCATGATTGCGCAGGCGCGCAAGGAAGGCCGTTAAGCCATATGACACTGGCTTGGGCGTTGAAAGTGACCTGCATTGTGGGAGTGGCTCTGGTGGCCGCTGAACTGGCGCGCGGGCGTGCGGCGGCCTTGCGGGCTGCCTTGCTGGCGTGGGCTTTGGCGGCGATACTTGCGCTGCCGTTGATAGAGGCCTCCCTGCCGCGCTGGCCGGCACCTGCTCCTGTGCTGGCGGCGGTTGCCGTGAAGGGAATAACTCCTGACTTCAATTCGCCGGCTGCGGCGACGCTGGACTGGGCACAATTAGTCTGGATGCTGGGCGCTGCGTTACTTCTGACGCGCGCCGCCCTTGGCTACGCGCTCTCGTTGACGCGCAAGCCGCTGGTACCCATGACAGTGGGCGTGTTCCATCCGTCGATTCGGCTACCGGCGGGCGCCGAGGCCTGGCCCACCGATCTGAGCCGATCGGTCATGCTGCATGAGCAGGCGCATATCAGCCGGCGTGATCCGCTGTGGAATCTGGTAGCGCAAGTGGCGCGGGCGATCTACTGGTTTCACCCGCTGGTCTGGATCGCATTGCACCGGTTGCGGGTCGAACGGGAGCGCGCTTGTGATGACGCCGTGTTGGTGGCGGGCGTTCGGCCGTCTGACTATGCCGGCCACCTGGTGGCCTTTGCCCGGACGCCGGCTCATCCGGCGGCGGCACCCGAACTCGCGATGGCCGCCCGCCACCTTGAGACGCGTGTGGAGGCGGTGCTGGCGCCGCTCACTGTGCGTAACCCCGTTTCGTATGCGCAGCGGGCCTGGCTAGCCGCCGGATGCTGTGCTTTGTTGCTTCCTCTAGCCGCCTTCGGGGCGCCTTCGCTATCAAAAAGGAGTTTTCCCATGCTTCGCAAGTTCGTTCTTCCGTTCCTGGCAGCGGCTGCGGCAGTGCAGTCGGCTGAAGTGTCGGGCCGCATCTACGACGCGTCCAACGCGACGGTACCCAAGGCCGAAGTGCTGCTGCGCAACCGCGAAACCGCAGCCGAATTCCGGGCTGTAACCAGCGATGCCGGAGAGTACCGGGTGGAGTCGCTGCCGGGTGGCAACTATGACCTCGACGTCCTCAAGCCCGGCTTTGCGCGTTATCAACGGCGCGGCATTCGTCTCGCCGCAAGTTCCAACGCCACGGTGAGTAGCGTGCTGCGCCTCGGCGAAGTGCAGGAGTTAGTTGACGTCCTGGCGCCCGGGCAGGCACGGCCGCAGCAACGCGCTCCCCACCGAATCCGGGTGGGTGGCGAAGTGCGACCGGTGCGAATGATTCATCATGTCAAACCAATTTATCCCGATGCGGCGCGTAACGAAGGGCGGGAAGGCAACGTGATGCTCAAGGCTGTGATCGGCGTGGATGGCTCGATTATCACCGTCGCGGTGTTGCCAGGCGCCGACGCCGATCTGGCTGCCGCCGCCGAGCAGGCGGTGCGTCAATGGCGCTATGAGCCAACGCTGTTGAACGGTCAGCCCGTCGAGACCATCACTACCGTTGAAGTGAATTTCCGCCTTGGCGCGGCCTGACTGTGGCTCGATTGATGCGCATTCACTCTATGGCGTGGTTCGATGTGAACGCCGCCTGGGCTCTGCTGGTGGGCGGCCTGCTCCTGATCTATTGGGAGTTGTGCCGGCCGGGTTCCATAGTGCCCGGCGCAGCAGGTGGCGTGTGCCTGCTGACGGCGCTGGCCCGATTCGTCGATGAGCCGATCCGCCCGCTCGCGGTGGGAATCTTCGGCGCAGCCTGGATGGTGATGGGCGCCGAGGCGTGGTGGCGATGGCCCATCCCGCTGCCGGGCTTGGCCGGCGCCGCACTACTTACAGCGGCGGCCATGGCGGGAGCCGTCCGCTGGTTTGTCGCCGCCCCACTTTCGCTGGCGCTCTCGATCTCCACCGTGATACTGGGCTCGGCGGCCGTGCGCGCCTTTCTGGCCAAGCGTCTGTGACACCGTGTTACTCTGAAATCGACCATGCCTGCTGACTTTGCCAGCGTCCTCGGTTTTTGGCTCGCGCTGATTCTCACCGCGATCGCAACCGTGGCCGCGCTCCTTCCGGCTCAATTCGGATTGAGCTGGCTCGGCAATTGCGTTGTTCCTCTCTCTCCCGTTCACAAGCTGGCTCGTTGGCCCGCTCTTCTTGCCAGCCGCCCTCCGCCCAGTTCCCCTTTCTAATACGCGCGCGCTCTCCATTGCTCTGATTCATTTGCGCTGTTTCTACAGGAGAATTGTGTGTTCTTGAAGGGAAAACTTCGATCATTTTTGCAGCGCCTCGAAGACAACGAGGCGCAGTTGGTTCCGTTCGGACGATACCAGGACGGTATAGCCCAGGTGAATTCGATCCGGCGCAAGCTGCGGCCGGTGCGTGATAGTCTGCTGGCCGGCGCTCGCACGGGCAGTAAACATGAAGCGATCGCGGCGGCCTGCGAGGCGTCGCGACGAGCGCTCGGGCTCGATCCGTTCGATGAGCAGATCGGCGCGGCATTGGCGATGACAGAGGGGCACGTCGTCGAAATGCAGACGGGCGAGGGCAAGACCCTGGGGGCGATGCTGGCCGTTTCGGCGCTGCTGGTGCTCTCCGGATCGGTACATGTGCTGACGGCCAATGACTATCTGGCGCGGTGCGATGCCGCTTGGATGCGGCCTGCTTACGAGCTACTCGGAGTGCGCGCGGCCGGCCTCGGGCAGGACTCCACACCCGCCGAGCGCCGCGCCGCCTATCTAAGTGACGTCCTCTATGCGACTCCGAATGAAGTTGGCTTCGATCTTCTGCGCGATCAACTGGCGCTCGAGCCGGGCGAATTGATGCAGACCGGAGAACGTGGATCGGTGTTGGTGGATGAAGCCGATTCGATCCTCATTGATGAGGCGCGCATTCCGCTCGTGATCGCCGGCGGGCATCAGAAGGCTAGCCCCTTCGTGGAGCCGATGGCGCGGCTGGCGCCACAGCTGGAGTTTCAGCATCGAAGATGGACGCAATGTGCGACTCACCGCGCGCGGCATCGCGCAGGTGGAAGCGGCGTTGGGTATCGACAATCTATTCGCCGAAGAAAGTTTGGCCGCGTTGATTGCGGCGCAGGAGGCCGTGCATGCCTCCGCGTTGTACAACGCGATGTCGACTACGTGGTGAAGAACGGCTGCGTCGAACAGGTAGACCGCTTCAAAGGGCGGATTGCGGCGGATGGCCGTTGGCCCGCCGATCTGCAGTGGGCCGTCGAAGCCAAAGAGGGCGTTACACTCCAACCGCAGGGCCGTATTCTGGGCAGCTTCACGCTGGCCGATCTAGTGCGGCTCTATCCTCATCGATGCGGAATGACCGGCACAGCCGCCACGCAGGCAATCGATCTTTGGCGGGAGTACGGTCTGCGGGTGGCCGTCGTGCCACGGCATAAGCCGTACGTTCGAGTGGATCATCCGGATCCGCGTCTTTCCCGCGCTCCTTGAGAAGGATGGTGCCGTGGTGGAAGAAATTGCGCGCCTGCACGCGCGGCGTCAGCCCGTGCTGGTGGTTACCGGGAGGGCCTCAGTGCGCGGCTCGCCCAGGCCGACATCGGGCACCAATTGTTGAACGCGAGGCAAGATCAGTCCGAAGCTGCGGCGCCGTGACGACGACGAATATGCCCCGGCGAGGCACCGACATTAAATTGGGCGGGAGCGACGAAAGCCAGGCGGAGGCGGCGCGCCAAGTGGGTGGGCTGGCGGTGATCGGCACGACACGGCACGAAGCCCGGCGGATCGACCATCAACTTCGTGGCGGCGCGGGCCGGCAGGGCGATCCTGGGTCATCACAATTCTTCCTGAGCCAGGAAGACCAGCTCTTCGCACAAGCCGGCGCTAGTGGCTCGGATGACTTGGACCACCTGCGGCGAACCATCGAGGGTGAGCATCCCACTATGCGCCTGCAAGTGCTCAAGTACACGGGTGTCGTGGAGGCGCATCGCCGGCAGTTTGCCGGCTGGCGCGACGAGATATCACACGCGGAAGCAGCAGATCGTGTAGCGGCGTTGACCGTGATGGATGAGTTGTGGGCCGAGTATCTCGAACTATTGTCCCGTCTGCGCAGCGTTTGGCATGGCGATCCTGGACAGGCGAGGATCCACTGCCTGAGTACCTTTTTGAGGAGCTCCGGCGCCTGGTGAGCGAGGGGGGATTGGAGCGAGCGGGCCGAAGCGTTTGAGCGCGCGCACAGAGGGCAGGCTGATGAGCCGCCGCCCAAAGTTTCACAGTTGTGAATGGCGAAAGGCTCTATACTTCAATCCATGCTTACAAAACTCCTTACAATTGGTGCGATCTTAACTGCATCTACCTTCGGTGCAGTAATTAGCTACAACGTAACCTTGAACGGTGCCAATGAGGCCCCTCCGAACGCCTCGGCCGGTACCGGTACCGCTACCATCGTTTTCAATACCACGGCCCATACCATGCAGGTTGACATCAGCTTCTCGGGACTTACTGGGAACACCACGGCGGCGCACATCCATTGCTGCACCGCTGTCGCGAGCACCGGAACGGCAGGAGTGGCTACCGAGCTGCCTCTGTTTACCGGCTTTCCAACGGGCGTTACCAGCGGAACCTATTCCCATCTCTTCGACATGACCCTGGCCACCAACTTCAACCCTGCTTTTATCACTGCGCACGGCGGCACGGTTGGCTCGGCTGAACTGGACTTGGCCAACGGTGGGCTCAACGCTTACCTCAATATCCACACGTCCGCTGTGGGGGCCGGCGAGATCCGCGGGTTCCTCGTAGCCACTCCAGAACCCGGCACGTTGGGCATGGCTGTCAGTGCGGCAATTGCCGGATTGGCTTTGGCCCGGCGTAGGGCTCGGAAGTAAGTTCTTGCCGTTCGAGGGGTGGCTGGGCTAAGCGGCGGTCCAGCCGCCATCGATAGTTTGCACGCTGCCATTGACGAAAGCGGCCTCGTCCGAAGCAAGGTACAAGGCCATGTGGGCAATCTCAATTGGCTTGCCGAGCCGGCCGATCGGCTGCCGCTGATTGAGTTGTGCCCGTACCTCTTCCTTTTCGTGCTTATGATACTTCTCCAGGTACGCGGCGACAAAGGGCGAATCCACCGTACCCGGGCAAATGCAGTTGGCGCGGATCTGCGTGGGATAGTCCAGCGCTAGTTGCCGAGTCATGGCCACCACCGCACCCTTGGTGGCGCAGTATCCAAAACGTTTCTTGACGCCCACCAGTCCGGCCACCGAGCCGATGTTGACGATGTTCCCGTGGCTGGCAATCAACAAAGGCATGGCGGCACGCGTCACCAAAAACGGACCCGTCACGTTCACCTTCATGAGGCGCTCAAAGTCTTCGAGCGTGGTCTCTTCCACGCCGCCCACGTGACCGATGCCGGCGTTGTTCACCAGCACGTCCAACTGCGGGATTGTTTGAAACAGATCCTTGACGGCCTGCTCACTGGTGATGTCGCACACGGCGGCGCGCGATCCCTCGCCCAGTTCGGCGGCTAGCGAGGTGGCCCGGGCGCTGTCAATGTCACAAACAATTACACTGGCGCCGGCTTCGGCGAACACGCGGCACGTCGCCTCGCCGATACCGCTGGCTCCGCCCGTCACCAGGGCAACTTTTTTATCTAGACGAAATGGCATGATGAGGAACCTATGATTCTAGCTCACCTCACCGGGACATCATCTTGGTCATCACCTTTAGGCCGAGTTGCATGGCGCCCCCAGCCAATCCGGCGTTGAACGGCTCACCGTGCCCGAAGCGCCAGGGCAGGTAAACTCCCACGAACTTCTTGCCCGCCCGCCAGAGCGGCGACACGCCTACTTTGTAATGGTCGGGATCCTCCAGGTCCACGGTGACGGCGTTCGCCGCGTCAGTTGTGTAGCGGAGCGGCGCCTGGGCGAACAAGCCCTTATCGAACTGCTCCATCACGAAGAGGTTCATCGGATGGAAATCGATCGCCGGTTCACGACCGAGGATACCGGCTACGATGTGGTCTGCCGCCGCGTCGGCTTGGAGTAGCGCCAGAAAGGCCTGCTTCAGCGGGAAGTCCGTCGCATCACCCACGGCGAAGATGCGCTCGAAACCTTCCACGCGCCGGCTGTACGGGTCAACCTTGATGAAGCCCCTTTCATCGGCAGGCAGCGAAGGGAAATGATTGGCGGCGACGTGCGGTGGCACGGCTACCAGCAGATCGAACGGGAGCTTGTGTCCGCCGGCGAAGTTGACTTGGCCCGGCTCGACGCTCTCCACCGGATAGCCGCGATGCCCGATAATCCCGCGTGTCTCAAACTCTTCATGAACCGCCACGTCAAGCCGGGGTCCGTACGCCTGCACGTACCGTTTTTCAAACGTGGACCACGTAATCTCAACGTTTTCTCGCACGCTTTGTTCGCGGAGCCACGTGTCGGTCATTAGCGCCAGTTCATAGAGCGGCCCTACGCAGCGATTGTTGGGCGGCAGCATAAACAGCAGGCGTTGTCGACGCCCGGCCAATGCCGCTTCCACCAGTTGGGCATAGCGGGCGCGGAGTTGCAGCATGTCGTCCGGCGTCCAGATGGCCACGGCATTTTCGGTGAGGCCGGGCACTTCTTCGGGCCGCACGACCGCGCCCGTGGCCACGATCAGGTAATCAAACGCAATTTCGGTGTGAGGTAGGTGAACTAACCCTTTCACTGGGTCAATTCGCTCAGCCCGCCCGCGAATGAAGTCGATATGCTTCCGCCGCGCGGGTTCCAGCAGATCGATCGAGCACTTCTCCGGATCTTCGCCGAACGGAATGTAGATGATGTTTGGTTTGAACAGGAAGTAGTTGTTCTCAGAAATCAGCGTGATATCCACACGATTCTGCAGTTGATGACGGAGGTAGAATGCACTTTCGAGCCCCGCGAACCCGCCGCCCAGCACCACCACTCTCGGTTTTGACGCCATGTGGACTTGACTCCCTTACACACGTGTCCCGGCACGCCAAGTTCCATCCTGCTAGGCTGTCAGTCATGTATGTGAAGCTGACTGGCCTTGCCGTGGTTTTGGCGATCAGTGCGGCTTTGACTGCCCAGGAAGTGGAGAACAAAGCCGCCAAGCCCACGCCAGCAGAAAAGGCGCGGATGCTGCTCGATTCGGCGGCGGAAATGGTGGCAGCCGCCAGAGCCGAGGTGCAGGTGGCCGCACTGATGCACCTGGGCGACAACTTCGAGGAGATCGACAAGAAGCGCGCGCTTAAATTCTACCGGCAGGCATTCGCAGCCGCTGCGTCGGTGGACGACGCATCCAACAAGGCGGACCTTCAGGCTCAGGTCACTGGCAGAATGGCGCGCCTCAACGTGACCGAAGCGATCGGCATGTTGAAGATGATGGCGGCTTCCGATGAGAACTACTCCGGCTTCAGACGGCACGATGCGCTTTACCGGATTGCTCAACAACTGGCTAAGGCGGGCGATTTCGATCAGGCGATCGCCTTCACGGAGATGGTGGCCACCACGGGGCCTTTCCCGCTGGGCGTTCTGAACCTCCTGCTCAACGGACTGCCACCTGGCGACTACCGTTGCGGCGCACTGTTCGCCACCGCGGTCTCGGCGTTTCGCGCCAAACCGCAGGTTGAATTCGGCGACACGATTTCACAACAATGGCACAAGCTGCCGCCCCAGGCCGTCGACTCAGCCGTGAAGGCAATGGTGGATTGGGTGCTCGAGCGAAAAGACAAAGAGGGCGAGTTCAACGCTACGTTGTCCAGCGAGAAGGGCACTGCCAATTTCGCCAGTCAGCAGGACTACGATCTATTCAACCTGGTGCACATCCTCCAGCAGTTTGACCCGAAGCGCGCCGAAGACATGCTGATGCGGAGGCCGGCGCTTCGGGTCATGATAGAGCGGTTTCCCGAAGGCCGTGACTCGATGGGCAACAACCTCAGCAGCAGTACGAATTCCGGAAACCGATCGGCTGACAACCAAGCACGGACGCAACTTGAAGGGCTCGCCAATAGCCGTGCCGAAGTGGCGCTCGCTGCGCTCAACGAGGATCCGCAGAAGGCGCTCGATGCGGTTGCCTCGATTCCGTTACCCGAGAGGCAGGCGGAAGTGCTCGGGCAGATCGCCGCTTCGCTGGGAGAGCAGGATCCGGAGAAGGTGCGCTCGGTGTTGAACCGGGCGTCGAAGCTACTCAGTGACGTGAAGGAGCCGGCGCCTCGCATCCAACCTTGGCTCCACATGGCCAAGGCGGCGCACGGCATCAAAGACGACCAGGCGGCGTGGGGCTATCTCGGCCGAGCGATGGATGATGTGGTCGCTCTGTACAAACGCGACACCGACGAAAAGGCGGGCAATCAGGCGATCCGCGAGGAATGGCCCTCCACCCAAGCCGGTCGCCGTGTGGTAGCGAGCGCGACCGCGATGTTCAGCGTGGATGCCGAACCGTTCCTCGTGAAGATCGCCGACCCGGAGATCGCCCTGCTGGCGCGGATTGAGATGGCGCAGATCCTGCTAGGGCTCCCGCCCACGCAGGGCAGTACCAGCTTCATGCGGCGCACTAAACAATGATTCATCTCCGCCTGGCGACTCGCGAGGATGTGTCCGCGCTGAGGGAGCTCATCGATACGTCCGTACGCACTCTCCAAGCGCCGGACTATTCACCCGAACAAATCGCCGGAGCCCTCGGCGCCGTCTTCGGCGTCGACTCGCAATTGATCGCCGACGAAACCTATTTCGTGATGGAGGCTGACGATGGCCGTCTGGCGGGTTGCGGCGGGTGGAGCAAGCGCAAGACGCTGTTCGGCAGTGACCAGGCCGCGGTGCGAGAACCCGATTTGCTGGATCCGCAGACTGACGCTGCCAAGATCCGCGCCTTCTTCGTCCATCCGGAGTTTGCGCGGCGAGGTATCGGCAGCCGGATCCTTCAGGCATGCGAAAACGCCGCAATGCAGGCAGGTTTCCGCCGCTTCGAAATGGGCGCGACCCTGACTGGTGAGAAGCTATACCGAGTGCGCGGCTATGAGCCGATAGACCGGATCGAAGTTCCTCTCGGCAACGGCGCAAGCCTGCCCGTGATTCGGATGGTGAAACAAGCCTGAGACCTGATTCTTCCTTTCTGCTATCATACGGAGGAAAGGAAGACATGCCTCTTAACATCAAGAATGAAAGGGTTTCCAAGCTCGCACTGCAGGTTGCTGCCGAGACGGGAGAATCGATTACCGATGCGGTCGGTCAAGCCTTGGAGTCCCGGCTCACAGAATTGCGGCGGCGGAAGCAACGCAGAGGACTCGCCGATCGCTTGATGGATGTGGGTCGGCGCACTGTGGCTCATGCCCCCACAGACTGGCTCACTCGGGACTTTGACCATGAATTGTACGATGACAAAGGCCTGCCGAGGTGATCATCGACACGTCGGCTCTCATTGCCATTTTGCGGCAGGAGCCGGAGGCGCTCGAGTTCAGCCGCGCGATTGAAGCGGCAGAGCGGCCCCGGATGTCG
This sequence comes from Acidobacteriota bacterium, assembly GCA_043730365.1. GTDB lineage: Bacteria > Acidobacteriota > Terriglobia > Bryobacterales > Bryobacteraceae > VFZP01. Next base: position 11,440 of record JAYTKJ010000497.1, read on the forward strand.
GTGGCAAGTTACGTCGAGGCGGGAGTAGTGGCTGATGGCGCCCGCAATCCAGTGGTGTCGCGCGAGTTGGATGATCTGATTCGGATTGCCGATATCGAGATCGTCCCAGTGACAGTGCAACAAGGACGACTCGCACGCGAGGCCTACCGCGATTTCGGCAGGGGCAGTGGTCACCCGGCCAAACTGAATTTCGGCGACTGCTTTTCTTATGCCTTGGCCAAGGATGCTGGCGAGCCCCTGCTGTTCAAAGGGCTCGACTTTGGCGCAACCGACGTGCGCGTAGCGAAGTAAGCCTCACCGAGCCGGGAAGCGCTCAAGACTGTGCGAGCTGTGAGGGGCGAGGAAAGTGTGGAGGCAGCGGACATCCTGAAACCTCCTGGCCGAGGTGACGCATCATCGTGGGAGGTCCCTGGAGGCGGAGGCACTCTGTAGCGCGGCGCTGCCACCAAGCTAATGCCCAAGACTGTCTGGCTCGGTAAGGCTCCGTGGCGGCCTTAGACACGAGTCAGACACTGCACGGCGGATCCGATGTCGCGTAGAGGCAATGAAATAAGGTACCAAGCACCTACGCGCATATGGCAAGCGAGACCTTGAGCCTCTGTTAACATTCAGGGATGGTGGAGCCGCCCCGCGAAGATTCAGAGCCCTGCGTCCTTGTCAGGCTGCGATCGAAAGTGTCCCTCTGCGCTCTGCGTTCACAGGCATGAGAAAGAAAAAAAAGCCAACAAATACGGACGTGCGGAGCGCGGCGCACCGGAAAGCTTTGGCCAGCGGTGGCACAATAGGTCCAGGTGAAGGTCCCTGGTCGCGCGGATGGAGCCACTTCCAAGGGAAGCTTATTCCCATTCTCTTCGACACAGCTCTGTTACTGGTGCTGATCGCGGTCGACGTGACATTCGGCCGAACTCTGGCGTATGCCAAAGTGTGGGGCTTGCAAGAGGAGGGTGTAGAGACCTACGAATTGGCCGTTCGCCACACTTCGACGGCGATTGCGATCATGTCGAGCGCTGCACTCCTGGTGAGAATGCTTTTCGTAACGGTAGTCGGACTATGGAGATCGATGAGGAACGACTATGACGGCAAACACTAAGGTATTTGTGGAACGGCTGGAGTACTTCCTGAACAAAGATACTGGAGCGCGGCAATGGTGGCTGATCTCAGGAGCGTTGCTCTACGTGGTCGTTATGACTCTACTAGTGAGTTTTCTGGCGGTCGGCGAATCCACAGCAAGGTGGATCGTTGGACCGGCCACTTTCGTCTACGGAGTTCTATACCCATTTGCTCGCTCTTACTTTCAGATGCAACGCTCCGCAGCCACGATGAACCGTGGCACCCCTCCGCTGATGACCATGCGCCGAGGTTTCGCGTTTGCGGCTCCACTGCTAGTCTTTGCCGTCTTGAGCAGGAAAATCGAAGGCGCAATAGTTAAGGGTCGACTTGCCCAGGCACGATCAATCCCCGACGGACCCGAACGCCTGTTCGCCGTCTTGGACGTGGTACAAGATGCGCGGGCAGCGGATTTCATCATTCCCAGGGACGTGCAGAAAGTGGCTCGCGAAATTGCGACGCAGACGGTCGCGCGCGGCGGTCCGGAGCTCGCCCCGCTCATTCCTCTCGTGAACTCAATTGACAGTCCGCTTCGTTTCAAGCCGCGCGAGTTACCTCGGACCGGACCATTCCGATTAGAGAGGCAAGTCGAGTCCGACGACTTTTCTACGGTGCACGCCCTCGGGCCTTTTGCTTTGATTACCACCGGCGAGCCGGTCCAAGTTAATTGGCTTCACTCGTATCTAAAATTGCCAGAATCGCAGGCCGAAGTCCGGACAGGCGTTCGAGACGTGCTTTCACAAGGGTTGATCCTGGTGTTCGATGACTTTAGGACTCAAGCTGAATTGCCTATCGACTATTGGCGTGCGGACGGGGTTGTGTTTAATCGATGCAAAGTTCGCTACGACGGCGGCCCTATCTACTTGAAGATGGTTCACTTCTTTATGTGCGAGTTTCATGGAAGGGGCCGACAGGAACTCATCAATCACCTCAAAGTGTCGTCGCCGTTCGCCAAGACCATCGAACTGTTCGACCGCTAGCCCGGTCACGCAGAACAACTCACGCCCATGGCCCTCCGGCGGGGTTGCGTTTCCTCCCGGCGTGGAAACCTGGTGTTTTCTCCTGACTGCCCGGCGGCGCTGGTCCGCATGACATAGACCTCAGGCCGGCCCGAATCGTCGGAGGCGTGCGCCGGGATCCGAGTTTGAACCGCCCTAGAACCTGACGGCCGGCATTGCTGCCGGGAACCAGTTAGCATCAACCTGAATGGAAGACAATCAGTTCCAACAGATCGCCAGGACCGTCGCCGATCCCAGCCGGCTGTCCGCCCTGCAGATGATGGCCCGGCGGAGCGAGGTGTCCTGCTCGGATATCCGCGAACATCTCGGCCTCAGTGCGGCCACCATCTCGCACCACGTCAAGGAACTTGAAGCTACCGGCCTGGTGCATCTTCGCAAAGAGGCCAAGTTCGTCTACCTTCAACTTGATCGCGCCGTCTGGAAAGCCTATCTGCGAGAACTCCAGCGGCGGGTCCCCAAACTCTAGAAAAAACCTGCGACCAATTGCCCGGCTCTCACATCAGTTAGATGTTGATCGAAATAAAACGAAGGAACCGGGATACGAGAATGAGCAAAAAGTTACAAGGGAAAGTCGCAGTCGTGACGGGCGCTTCCAAAGGGATCGGTGCGCAGATCGCCCGCCGCTTTGCCGGCGAAGGGGCCAAAGTAGTGGTCAACTATTCGCGGAGCCAGGAGGCGGGGGACAAAGTCGTCGCCGAGATCAAAGCCAGCGGCGGAGAGGCTGTCGCGGTCAAGGCCGACATGCGAAATTCCGCTGAAGTGGCCAGCCTGTTTGCCCAAAGCCAGCAGGCCTTCGGGCCCGCCGATATTCTGGTCAACAACGCCGGCGTCTACAATTTCGCGCCGCTGGAAGCGATCGACGAAAAGCACTTTCACGATCAATTCAACCTAAACGTGCTCGGTCTCATCTACGCCACCCAACAGGCGGTCAAGCAGTTTGGCGACCGGGGCGGCAACATCATCAACATCAGCTCGGTGGTCGGTCACACGCCGGCTGCCCCGGGTGGACTGGTCTACAGCGCCACCAAGGCAGCGGTCGAGAGCATCTCCCGAGAACTGGCCCTCGAACTCAGCGGCAGGGCGCGCGTGAACGCCATCGCTCCGGGCTTGGTCGAAACGGAAGGACTCCAGGACATGAATCCGGACGACAACTTCAAAGGTTATGTGCTCTCCCGCAGCGCCGTGAAGCGCCTGGGTACGCCGGACGACATCGCCAAGGCTGCCGTCTATCTGGCCTCGGATGATTCATCCTGGGTCAGCGGAGAAACTCTTATCGTCGGCGGCGGAATGCGAATGTAGCAGCCCAGCGGGCTAGGTTCGCGCGTGTTGCGGGAGTTTGGGCGCGCGATAAACCACTCTTAGCTCCGGGGTCTCCAGACGTTGCTGGCCCTTCTGGCGTGAGGTCAAGCAGGCTTCGAGCGCCCCGGACACAATGAGCGTGCGTTCCACCGGATACGGTGCACGGCCGGTCGTAAACATCTCTTCGATCTTGCCCACGAGGCAGGCGGAGTAGGTCACGTTCGGCACCGGCGACAAGAAGAACTGCGTGGACGGGAAACCGGGGATGCCCTTGACCTTGGAGGCGAAGCAGAAGTCTTGAATCGCGCCGTTCAACATCAGGAGCGTCGCGCGCAGCCCATCGTTATGTTCGATGAAGTAGGCCGCCGGGTTCTTCACCAGCTTCGGCAATTCATTGTTCCCCACCAGATCCTGCGTGCGGCCGTCGACGAGAGTGTGTCCTTGCGGCGAGTCACTACGGGAGAGAGCCGCCGTCAAAAGCTTCTTCGAATAGCGCCCCTCCTCGCCGGCCTTCCACACGGCGTCGCCCTCGATCATCTGCACCGCTTTCACGCCGGTTTCGCCGCCCTTGCGCCGTTCGATCATGCACTGCATGGCTTCGAGCGCGTGATAGTCCATCGGGTCGGAGCCGCCCACGCCCACCATGAGGGCCTCTTCGATCTCGCAGTTCAGCGGCAACTCCAGATCGGGCAATCGCCAAGTGACGGGCAGCGACGAGCCGGCCAGCATGGGGAACTTCAGACGCTTGGACTGATCCACCATCCACTTGGCTTTCTCAAAGCTGTAGGAAAGATGCTTATCGTTGTAGACGGGCACGGCGCGGCCGTCTTTCTCGAAGACGTCCACGCACTGCTTGAAGAACTCGTAGCGCGGGTAGAGCACTTGGCCTTTGTCGTTCTTGGGATAGTCACCATGTTCACCAATGATCATGACGGCGTCGACCGCCAGCTTGCCGGTTCCGCAACGGAGCGCCTCGGCGATGGTCGGATAGACTTGAAAACCAAATTCCTGAGCTCGTACCGCGCTCTGATCGCCGCCATTGGTTGGGTCACCGGCGGGCTTCTGGTCCACGTACAGCGACACAATCTTCACGTCCGGCTGATGCCATTCGCCTTCGTGCGGATAGCCTACGAGGAACCTGTCCGCCATGTGTTGGGCATGAGACAGGTACTTGTAGACGGTGGTAACGACGGCAACTCGTTTGGGCATCTTGTCAGGTTCTCCAGAAAGTGGACTCTTGGGTGGACTGGTAGGCGATGCCAGCGAGGTGCGGCGTGACGATGCGCTTTTGATCGAAGTGCAGGCTCTCAACACCGGCCGCCGTCAAGCCGGTGGTCAGCAAGGTTCGCTCCACCGGATACGTGGCTCGGCCCGTGAGGAACATTTGCTCCACGTTGTTCACCAGGGGAGTGAAGAAGTTGGCGAGCGAGGTGCGCGCGGGCGGCATCGGCAGATACATTTGCGTCGAGAAGGGCCTCCGTTGACCTTGGATGCGCGCGGCGAAGTTGAAGTCCTCCACCAGCCCACTGAAGAGGATCATGGTGGACTTCAAGCCGTCGCCGTGATCATAGCGGTAGGCTATCGGATCTTTCACCATACGGCGCATATCATCGACGGACGGGAACACGTCGTTGAACCCGGGCCGTGCCGGCTTCAGCGTGTGACTGCGACAGAGCGCGGCGTTCATCAAGTCACGCGACCACACGCCCTCTTTGAGAGCGGTCCAGAAGCGTTCGCCCCGGTAGGTCTCCACCCAGGCGACGCCGGACTCGCCGCCCCGCCGACGCTCCACCATGCACTGCAGCGTTTCGAGGGCGTGGAAGTCATAGCTGTCCACACCGCCGTAGCCCACGCAGACGGCTTCTTCGATCCTGGATCCGAGCGGCATTTCAAGCGATGGTGTGCGCCACGTCACCGGCAGGCTGGAACCGGCCATCAGCGGAAACTTCAGGCGGCGCGAGGTATCGTACATCTCCTTGGCCCACTCCCAATTCCACGACAGGTGCTTGTCATTGAACACAGGCACGGAGCGGCCGCTTGACTCGAAGACCTTGGTGATCTCGCGGAAGAATTCATAGCGCGGGTACTTCACCTGCCCGCGATCGGTGCGGGCGTAGTTGCCGTGCTCGCCAATCAGCAGCACGCCATCGACGGCGAGCTTGCTGGCGCCGCCGGTCAGTGCTTCGGCGATGGTCGGATAGAGCTTCATGCCCGGGAAGCGCGCCACGCGTTCCCGCGCGAAGTCGGGCTGACGCTGGCCATCGAGCTGGTCGACAAAGATGGAGACGAGGTCCATCGGCGGATGGTGATGCTCGCCGTTCCAGCCGTAGCCTTCGAGGAACCGGTCCACGATGTGCTGCGAGTGGGAGTGTTTAAAGTAGATGGTGCAGATGGCGGCGATCTTCGGGCGTTTCGGAGGCGGTGGCGGCGCGCCGAGAGCCAGAGCCGGAACGGTAAGCAGCAACTCACGACGGCTCAGCCGGAATCGATCGATGGACGATTGTGCCATGGGGACCATTCTACTGGGGCCAGGCGAACTTGACGCTCTTGGCTTCTTCGGCGGTGCCATCAAACTTGCGGACCTGCAAGAAGATCTCGATTTCAGACGGCTTCCCGCCGGCGACATACACGCGGAACTGGATGTGGCGCGCGTCGCCGTCACTGGGATCTATGCCCGCGCCCCAAGGGAACCAGGGTTTGCCCTGCGCTCCGGCAGCGCGCGCCTGCAGTCGCATCGCCTCCTGTTCAAAGACTGCGCCGGAAGTCTGCTTGGACTTGATGCGGACGCGCCATTCGCCGCTTGAGTCAGTCTCCTTGTAGGCGACAAAAGCGTAGTCATCATTCAATACGGCATCGTAGGCATCGACGTAGGCGAGCGTCTCGTAGCGATAGTTCCCGTCGGTAGCAGGCGCTTCCGCTAGTTGTTTTTGAGGCATGTTTCTATTCTCCCTCTCTATCCGAATTTTTCAATCCGCTCGTGCCAGCACGAACAGCAACGGCAGGATCCCGGCGCCATTGACGAGGACTCCCAGGATCGAAAGCCAGACCATTCGCTCGCCGCGGACTAGCGCCGCCACGGCAGCCGCTTCGCCGAGCACACAAACTCCGCCCAAGCCTAACAAAAAGAGCAGGCCACCGCCCAGCGCACCCGCGTAGTCACCAGTACCACTGCGTGAGGCGCTTAAGATCACCAGGCCGATGACGAAGGCCGCAGCGGGAGGGCCGAGGGCAATCAGATTCCAATCGGGTGGCTTCACTATTTGACCTTCTGCAGCAGCTCTTTCATCAACGGGCCTTGGGGGCCCTCCTCTTTGACCCGGAATAGAAACGGCCGCTCGGCCCAACTGTCGGCCCCAACAAATACTTCGAGCATCGTCATCGCAACGGGGACAAAGAAGTCGTCATTTTTGCGAAGCCGCGCAATCATCGCCTGCTTCACCTTTTCGGTGGGATGGTGCGTCACCAGCGGCGCGGCTCGGGCAATCTCGCCGAGGTCTTCGGTCTCGCGGTACACGCGGCACAACTCTTTTTCGACTTCCGCCTCATTTCCGAGCAGGCGCTGGACGCGGAGCCGGATGTCGCGCTCTTCGTGTTTGGCTAGGCTTTGCAGGAGCTCGGTATCATCGAGCGCCGCAGCGGTCTCGAGCTCCCGCCAATCAATCGAGTGGCCGCGATCGGAAAGCCGCGAGCGGAGCCATTGGCGGATCATGCTGCGCTCTTCCGGATGCATGGCGCCGAGGGCTTCGAGGTCATAGCCGATACCATCTCGCCACTGCTCCATATTGATGACGAGGCTGGCTAGAAATTTCGTCCAGGCCGGCGAAGGTTGCCAGCCGATGGCGGCGGCGAGTTCGGTGAACAGCGGCTTGACGACGGCGTCCGGCTCAATGCCGAAATCGCGCGTGAGTCCACCGCGCGGTTTCTGGCGCTGCGCATAGAGTGTGAGCAGTGTTTCGACGGCTTTGGCGCGCACGGCGGCCCTGCTGGCGGCAAGACAGGCGAACAACGCAGGCCGGCTCTCTTGCGCCGCTTCCACTGATTGCAATGTCTGGATTTCAAGCATGGCTGACAATTCCGGATGGTGGCCTCCTATTTTGCTATGCCGGTCCAGAGGGTGTCTACTTGGCGGGGAAGGAGGGCGGGATGCGCGAGGAGACCAGATAGCGGGCACAGACGGCGCCGGCGAGCGGATAGTGAAGAGCGATGCTCGCCAAAACGCAAAGGCGCAAAGAACGCAAGCCCGCTGGCGGGCGTTAGGCCCGCGCAGGCTGCAGCCTGGTTTACCTGGTGTATTTGGCGATGAGGGGTTCGAGCTCTGCGTAGGACAGCTTGCCCGGATGATAGAGGCGCACGATACCGGTGCGGTCAACAAGCACGAGGGTCGGGGAACTTGATGAGCCGTAGGCGCGGAAGTTTTCTTCGCTGAGCGGTACGTGCATTTTGAGGCCGCCGTAAAAGGCGGTGCGAATCTCCTCAATGTAGCGGGTCTCGCGGTCAGGCGGGGCGTCGTTGCCTCCGATGTACCCGTAGCGCTGAGTGGCGCCGACGATAGTGAGTCCTTTGGGACCGTACTGCTGTTGCAGGGTGACCAACGAATCGGTCATTGACTTGCAGTCCGCGCACCAGTGGGCCCAGAAAAACAGGAGTACGGGTTTTCCTTTGAGCTGCGCCCACGAGGGCACGGGGCCGCCGATGGACACCTTGGTTTCGAGGGGCGGGGCCGGTTTGCCTTCAAGGCTCAACAGATGCAAGTTCTTCTGGATGCGGGTGCGGATCGAAGTTGAGTACCACGTCTTCAACTCGCCGTTGAGCAAGCCGATGGCTTCACTGAGTTGGCCGCGGCCGGCGAGCGTGTGGCCCATCACTTCAATCGATGCCCCGAGGGCCGTGGGCAAGACCGGTTCGGCATCCAGCTTGCGGTGCTTGAGTTGCTGATCCACCAATTTGCGTGTGGCGGCGGCATAGCGTTCGGCGTCATCCCAACGTTTGGCGGCTTGCGCGCCACGGCCCAGCCAGGACAGCGCGAGGATGGACTCAGGCGTGACCCCTTGTGTCTTTTGAAAGCTTTCGATGAGCCGCTCGCCGCCGGTGAAATTGCTTTGGGCGATATTGGAGCGGACTTCTTGCACCAGATCCGCCAACAGGCCGGAGGCGGTCAAGATCGCAACGAGTATGAATCTAGTCATGCTTTCAAATCCCCAATAGTTTGTGGGTGTAGTGGATGCTGGCTTCGAGATCTTCGCGCTCTTGCGCGGCGGCGTCAGCCGGTTTCGGCGGCGCGGCGGAGGGTTTGCCGGATTCGGCAATGGCCAGGAAGCGGCTGAAGTTCCAGGCCGGCACATTGCGGTAACCTTCCCAGAATTCGGGTTTATAGAAGGAGAACACGCGCGGCGGGATGACGATGATCTCCATCGACAGGGCCTTGCCCGGGCACCTTTCGGCGTACTTGCGAACGAAACCATCGATATCGATGTTGCCCTCGCCCATACGAACCCAGCGCATGGCTGCGCCTTCGGGGACGCGCCACACGATGGAATCGCGCACGTGGCTGGAGAGGACGTAGGGAGCCAGCGCATCCAGTGTGACGTGTGGGTCCTCCAGCGCCCAGAGCGGGTTGCCGGTGTCGATCACGGCGCCGACGAAATCGGGCCCAGCCGCTTCGATCAGAGTCTTGAGCTCACGGCCCTGCATGTCGCCCGCGTGATTTTCGACGGCTATCTTGATGCCCACATCCACGGCGTGGCTCTTGACGGCGCGCAGCACCTTGACGGTATTCTCTATGTTCTCTTCGATCGTGGGCGAACCGGGCCTGCCGTTGCCGCGATCGGTCATCGTGCCGAGGAAGCAGCGGACTATTTTGGATCCAACGATCTTGGCTGAGTCAATCATACGGCCGAGTTGCTGTTCGGCCGTACCGGCTGCCGCGTCGAATGCCTTGGAGGTGGGGCAGATGGAACGCATGCCCAACTCGATCTCGATGCCGAGCGACTCGGCATGCGCGCGCACTTTGCGCAGATGCTCCGGCTCGAGACTGTTCATGAAGCGGATCTCGGAGAAATGAACGACCTTGGCTTTCCATTTGGCGCAATAGTCGAGGTATTGGAACGGAGTCCACCCGGAGGAGCGGATGCTGAACAGGTCGACACCGAACCGGATATTGGACGCGGACGAAGCGGGAAGGGCCATGGCTGCTGCTCCCGACGCAGCAGTGAAGCCGCGCCTCGTGATCTTCATATATGGGATTGTAGCCTTGCCGCGTGGTCAGGTGCGGAGCGCGGTGGCCAGCGCGTGGATTCGCTCGGCCGTAATCTCGCCCTCCAGCCGGCAATTCCAGCGGCCACCGGCCCAGCGGCTGGGATGCTTGAGTTGCGAAACGGCGGCGGCGTCAAAGCTGAGCGTCACGCCGAAGTGCCGGGCGACAGCGCCCAACTGGGTGGCTTCTTCGATGGATGGAAGGGAAACGGCGATCAGCGTAGCGGGGCGGCCGCGAGTCTTGAGCCAGTGCAGGCAGAACAAAACTGCCCGCCAGTCCGCCGGCGGCATGACGATTTCGAAGTCGAACGCGCGGCCGTATCCGGCAGCGATGCGGTGGCGGCGCACGGAGTCGAAGAGCTTTTCGGCGGCGGCGAGCGAGACCGCGTAGCGGGCATGGAGAGCTTGGAGCTCGACGGGCTCAAACTGGCAGACCGAAGTGGCGATGGTGAAGCGGCGGCCGAATTCCTCCAGCACGCCATTAAGCGCATCGGCGGGCGGCTCGCCGGCATTTTCAGTCAACGCGGCGCGGAAGCGGGTGAACGCTGCTTGATCGTGCACGGTGTCGTCAAGGTCAGAGCGGTCCAGCGCGAGGAGTTCCGTTTCGAGGTTGTAGCCGTCGCGCCAACCGGCGCGAATGGCGCTCCACACCGCGGCGGACAGAGTTCTCAAGGCCAATCCCGGGGGCGCGGCGATGGAGGCGGTGTTGATGCCGGTGCTGCGCTGGGCGAGGCGGAACCCTTCGAAGGCGCCGGGTAGTTCCTGTTCCGGGTCGGTGGAGACGACGGTGATCGCTGGTGCGCTGCCTTGCGGGCGAGGCAGGAAGGCGCGATCCACTTGCGTAGCAAACGTGTCGATGGCGGCGGTGTCGGCTGGCCCGAAGTTGGCAGCGTTGACCACGACCTCGCGGCCGCCACCCGGGCGCATGCGGCCAATCAGCATGGCTTTGGGAAATAGACCGCTGGCAGGCGATGAAGCCAGGGCCATGCGGAGGAGCATCGGTTGCAGCGTGGGGCCGGACAGGGCATCGATGGCCAGATAGAAGCTGGAGGCATGGACGGGATCCTGCTGCAGAGAGCCCCAATATGGGCGGATGGAGGTGAGGTTGAGTCCGGCGGCTCTCGAAGCCAGACGGTGGCGGAGGTCTTCCTGCAGCCTGCGGTTGTCCAGAAATTGAAAGGTGATGTCAGCGAGCGTGGCGGCCTCGCTGGCCTTCAGCGGAAGTTCAAAGGGGGCGGGGGACATTTGGTAGTTTTGGATCGCCGCTGAGTCGCGGCCGCAGCCAGGATCGGGTTGGTCTGCTAAAGTTTGAGTCCGCAGAGATAGTCGCGGAAGGCCGTGCCCAGGTCCGGGCGGCGCAGGGCCAGCTCGACGGTGGCCTGCAGGAAACCGAGCTTGTCACCGGCGTCGAAGCGGCGGCCTTCGAAGCGATAGCCGTAGACAGGGCGGCTGCGGAGGAGATGCTTGAGCCCGTCGGTGAGTTGAATTTCTCCGCCGGCCCCGGGCTCGATGGTCTCAAGCGATTTGAAGATCTCCGGCACCAGGATGTAGCGTCCGATGATGGCAAGGTTCGAAGGCGCGTCTTCGGCTTTCGGTTTTTCAACCATGCTGCGGATGCGGAAAAGCCGGTCCTTGGCGCCTTGGTGGTCAACCGGATCGGCATCGACGACGCCGTACGCCGAGATCTGCTCTTTCGGCACTTCCATCAGGGCCACGACGGTGGCGCCGAAGAACTCATGAATATCGAGGAGTTGGCGCAGGCAGGGCGTCTCACCGTGGATGACGTCGTCGGACAGCACGACCGCAAAAGCCTCGTTGCCTACTAGCTCCTTGGCGCGGAGTACGGCGTGACCCAGACCGAGCGCCTCTTTCTGGCGAACATAGGAGACGTCGATCATGTCCGAGATGGCGCGCACCTGGCGCAGCAATTCGGTTTTCTTCTTACGCTCCAGGAGGTCTTCAAGCTCAAAGCTGACGTCGAAATGATCTTCGATGGCCGTTTTTCCGCGGCCCGTAACGATGGTGATGTTGGAGATACCGGACTGGATGGCCTCCTCGACCCCGTATTGAATCAGCGGCTTGTCCACCAGCGGCAACATCTCTTTGGGTAGCGCCTTGGTGGCGGGTAGGAAACGAGTGCCTAGACCGGCGGCGGGAAATACCGCCTTGCGAACCTTTGAAACCATGTTCCTCCAGTATACGAGAAGGCCGCTACAATCTAGTAATAACCGGATGACTACGGACGATCCACGCCACGAAATGGCCCTTGAGCTATTCCAGCAAGCTTATGTGCTGCAGATGCAGGGAGATCTGGAGATGGCCGTAGACTTGTATAAGCGTTCCATCGAGCTATTTCCAACCGCGGAAGCCTACACGTTTCTCGGGTGGAGTTACAACCAGCTGGGCCGTCAGGATGATGCGATCGTGCAGTGCAAGAACGCGATTCTAATTGACCCCACGCTGGGCAATCCGTACAACGACATCGGCGCTTATCTGATTCATCAAGGCAAACATAACGAGGCGATTCCGTGGCTGGAGAAAGCGACGGCGAGCCAGCGCTACGACGCCTATCACTATCCTTGGTACAACCTGGGCCGATGCTACGCGGCGCTGGAGATGTTTACCAAGGCGCGCGCGTGTCTGGAAAAGGCGCTGGAAATTGAGCCGCGCTATCAGGCGGCGGCCGAGGCGCTGAGGCGGATTAGGGCCGCAGTGCAGTGAGTCCGGAGCGCCGGCGTTGGGCAGGCGCGCTCGGGCTGGCGCTGGTGTTCTTTGCGCTGGGCGCTTATCATATCGACCGGCCGGGCTTGCAAAGTGACGAAACCCTTTTCGTGCACGGTGTTTGGGAAAGCGGCACGGTGACACAGTTCACGCGAGTTTTTGGGTGGCGATTTCCCTTGATGCAGATGGGCTACCTGGGGGCGCTGAAGTCGATCCTCTATCAGCCGATTTTTGGTCTGTTTGGCGTGTCGGCGGCGAGCGTGCGATTGCCGATGGTGCTGGCGGGCGCGGTGACGGTGGCCTTGACGTTTCTGCTCATGTGGCGGCTGAGCGGCGAGCGGGCGGCGTGGATAGCTGGCGCGCTGCTGGCGGTGGATCCGACGTTTCTGTTCACAACGCGATGCGATTGGGGACCGGTGGCGATCGAGCGATTGCTGGCGGTGGGCGGGGTTCTGCTATTCGTACACGGGCGGTTGAACTGGGGCGCGTTTTTGTTCGGCCTGGCGCTGTGGAACAAGTCTACGTTCTTGTGGACGCTGATTGGTTTGGGCGCGGGTATGGTGGTGTGTTATCGGCCCAGGCTCATGCGGGTTCGACCGGCGGCGTTGGGCACGGCGCTGTTGTGTTTCAGCGCGGGGGCATATCCTTGGATTCGGTACAACGTCAAGAGTCAGGGTGGCACAGCCAAGGCGACGGCGCGCTTCGATGCCAGCGATTTGAATGGAAAATTGTTCCAGTTGCGGAGTTCGCTCGAAGGCTCGGCGCTTTACGGATACATGATGCGGGATGGCGACGCGCGACCGTGGCCTCGCGCGAGTTTCACGCCGTGGCTGCTGCTGGTCGCCGGGGTTTCGGCGGCGCTGGCACGGCATCGGCTGGCGTTGTTTTTCATGACGGTGACGGCGGCGGCGTGGCTCGCGATGGCGTTGACGTATAGCGCGGGTGGGTCGGCTCATCACGTGGTTTTGCTGTGGCCTTGGCCGCAGTGCATCATTGGGCTGTGGGCGGGGTCTTTGGGGCGGCGCATCAAGGTGGTCGCTGTGCTCTGTGTGATGGGTAGTGCGGCGGTGGTGATGCGGCACTACGTTTTGATTGACCGATATGGCTCCTTGACTCCCTGGTCAGAGGCGATCTATCCAATGACGGCGCGGATTCAGGCGGAGCGGCCGAATGGGGTCTTTGTCGGCGACTGGGGAATGTTGGAGCAGATCATTCTCTTCACGCGCGGGACGCTGCCGTTCGAGATCGGCTTTCATCGGGCAGATGTGCCGCCGGAACGCTTCGCGGGGCGGCCTGGCTGGATCTTTGTAAGCCATGTCGACGCGCGCGAGGCCTTTGCGGGGGTAAATAAGCAGTGGAAGAAGGTGCCGGGATTTCAGAGGATTGAGATCGCGTTGATCCGAGACCGGCAGGGGTTTCCGGTGTACCAGTTGTTTAAGTTTGTGCCGGTGGCGGTTACAGCTCGATAGGTGCGTGGATTGTTTTTGGGGCTCGCAAAGACGCAAAGTCGCAAAGAACGCGCCGAAGGCTGCGGCATATGCGTATCGCGAAAGCTACTCCTCGGTAAAGTAGTCGGGGTCCACTTTCAGTAGTGGGTAAGAGCGAACCGGCGAGATGCCCACCGAAAAGTCGACCATCAAACTGGCCAGGGAGGCCCCATCCAGCAGGATAATTTTCGAATCGATTTTATCGACGTACTCCTTGGCTTCCTTGGAAAATGTCGAGGTGGTGATGAACACGCCCTTGCGAGCGCGTTGCCCCTGCAGCGCGCCTGCGAATTTTTGCAACTCCGGCCGGCCGACGCAGCCTTCCCAGCGCTTGGCCTGGATATATATGACATCCAGGCCCAGCCGATCCTCTTTGATGATTCCGTCAATGCCGCCATCGCCGCTCTTTCCCACGGCTTGTCCGGCGTCCCGAAAGCTTCCGCCGTAGCCCATGTTAACCAGCAGGTTCACGACGAGCCGCTCAAAGAAGTCCGGAGAAGCTGACTTGACTCGTTGGAGCAAGTCGGACTCCCAGCCGGAGCGAAGTCTCAGATAAGCCTCTTCGAGGGCTTCTTCCGGGGTGGCGTCGATTGTCTGTGGAGACGAGGTCGAATTGTCCTGTCTGCGTATTGCACGAAACTCCTGAAATCCAGGAAACTCTTCGAGAAAGCCAATGTCGATGCGGGCAGGCTTCCGAGCCAAGACATTCTGGCCTAGTTCGGATATCCGAAAGAAACTCCGCCGGGTCTGGTCTATCAAGCCAGCTTTTTTCAGATACGTTTTGGCCCAACCAGCGCGATTAGCGATGACAGTACTTGCTCCACTAGGAAGTAGCTGCTGACGCTCGTCCGCCGAAAGCCCAAACTCGGTAGAGAGGGCCTCAACTGCTTCGGTCGACGACCGCTCTTGGCCGTCACCAAGGTAGCGAAGGAGCGGAAGCATGACAGTTTGGTAGTCGGGAATCATCGGTGCTGTTTCTCAAGCGGATTGCGGCGGGCGAGATCGAAGTGGTCCCCGGGATTGAGGAAGTAATGGGGTAGGGTGGCGTGGTTATAGATGGCGACGCGGCCGAGGCCGACTACTTCGAAGCGATCTGCCTCGACAACGATGGCGGTGTTTTCGTCGAGGCCGATGCCCAAGAGTTCGGGATGTCGAGCAATGACGGCGAGGAGATCTTTTTCGCGGTGACGTTGGGTGAGGTGCTGGTCAATCGCGACGCGGCGGAGATAGCCGAAGCCCTTTTCGTAGCCGGGCGCCATCATGACGGCGTTGCCTTCGCGGGCGCCGCGCACCAGATATGAGCCTTGAATCGTTGCGCCGGCGGAGGTGCCGGCGATGACACCACCCCGGCGCAGCACGGCTTCAAATTCACGCTGCGTGCGGGTGCCCAGGTAGGAATCGACTAGCCGCCACTGACGGCCGCCGCCGAAGAAGACCCCTCGCGCGCGGCGGAGGCGGGCGGCAAATACGTCGGAGTTGGCCTCGGCGCGGTTGGTCGTGTGGAGAATCTCAAGGTTGCGGCAACCGGCCTTGCGTAGGAAATTGGCGCTGGCGTCTTGTGGGCCGTACGTGGCCTTGTCTCCGGCGGTAGGGACGAAGACTACCGGCGCGTCGGCGCCACCGGCGGCGTCGATGAAGCGGTGGAGGATCATTGAATCAAGGACGCCGCCGCCGATGACGATCAACGTTCCTTTCGATGGCCCGACTTTGGCGGCTGACGCGTTCGGGGCGGCGGCGGCCAGAGCAACAAAGGAACGGCGCGTGAGCGACATCAGGCGATTTTTTCGGCGATGGACTTGGCCTGTAAAAACTGCAGCAGATAGTCGGGTCCCCCGGCCTTGGAATCGGTGCCGGACATATTAAAGCCGCCGAACGGATGCGCGCCGACCATGGCCCCGGTGCATTTGCGATTGAGGTACAAGTTGCCCACGTGGAAGCGATCTCTGGCGGCTTCGAGCTTGGCGGGGTTGGCCGAGTAGATCGCTCCCGTGAGGCCGTACACCGAATCGTTGGCGAGCGCGAGGGCGTGTTCGAAATCGCGGGCCTTGGCGACGGCGAGCACGGGTCCGAAGATCTCTTCCTGAAAAATGGAAGCGGTGGAGGCGACATCGGCAATGATGGTCGGCTCGATGAAGTAGCCAGGGCCAGTGGCGGGTCCGCCACCGGCGATGAGGCGCCCCTCCTTGAGTCCCTTCTCGATATAGCCCAGAATCGAACGTCGGGCTCTGTCGTTGATCACCGGGCCCATATAGATAGATAAATCATCCGGCGCGCCGACGGTGAGGCGGCTCGTGCGGTCGGCGATCATGTCGACGAAGCGGTCATAGACAGCGGCGTCGACAATGGCGCGTGAGCAGGCCGAGCATTTCTGGCCTTGATAGCCGAAGGCCGAGGCGACGACTCCTTGCGCGGCCGATTCCAGGTCTGCTTCGGAATCGACAATGATGGCGTCCTTGCCGCCCATTTCGGCGATGACGCGCTTGATCCAGAGCTGGCCGGGCTGGTGCTGGGCGGCGAGCGCGTTGAGGCGCAGGCCCACGTCGCGCGATCCGGTGAACGAGATAAAGCGGGTGAGCGGATGCTTCACCAGCACGTCGCCAACAGCGGCGCCACTGCCGGGGAGGAAGGCGAAGGTGTCGGGCGGGAAGCCGGCTTCGAGTAGGACTTCGATGAACTTGGCGGCGATGGTGGGCGTATCGCTCGAGGGCTTGATGACGACGGTGTTGCCGGCAACGAGCGCGGCGGTGGCCATGCCGGCCAGGATCGCGAGCGGGAAATTCCACGGCGGGATGATGACGCCGACGCCGAGTGGGAGGTAGCGAAGTTGATCGCGCTCGCCGGCAAGTTGGACGAGGGGCTCAGGGTCATTCCAGCGGAGCATCTGGCGCGCGTAATAGCCGCAGAAGTCGATGGCTTCGGCGGTTTCGCCTTCGGCTTCGGGCCAAGTCTTGCCCGCTTCAAAGGTGAGCCAGGCGTTGAACTCGGCTTTGCGGCGGCGGAGGATGGCTGCGGCTTTGAACAAGTGGGCGGCCCGTTGCTCGGCGGGTGTTCGGCTCCAGGAAGCGAAGGCGGCGTGGGCGGATTCAATGGCGCGAGCGGCCATGGCGGGAGTGGCTTTGCAATGATGGCCTACGGCTTGGCTGGGCAGCGCGGGATTCCAGGAAGTGAATTCAGCATCGGCGCCACACTCGGCCCCGGCAATGCGGCTGGGGTAGGAGTGGCCAAGCTCAAGGCGCACGGCGTCCAGCGCGGCCTGCTGACGACTGCGCTGGACGGGGTCTGAAAAATCGGCGTAGGGCTCGTTGACGAAAGGGGTCACCGGAAGGCTTACCCCTGCGCCATGCGCCGGCCTTTGTCGAAAATCTCAGCGGCTTCGTCGGCGAGACGTTTGCCTTTTTCAAATAGATCGCGGCTCTTGCCGGCGAAGTCTCGACCGGTTTCGCCGATCGCTTCGCGGCCCTCCGAGGCCTTCTGTTTGATGCGGCGCCGGGTTTCGTGACCGGCCTGGGGAGCGAAGAGCAGGGCCACGGTGGCGCCCATGGCTGCGCCGGCGAGGAACCATACTACGGGGGAATAATCTTGATCTTCCATGTCCATATTCTAGCCGCAGCAGAGGCGAAGGTAAATATCGGTCTTTTAGCGACGCCAGGTTGACACTGCGCCAGGTTGACTTGACTCCGGTGTTGCGCTCGCCTAGGATTGTTGAATCCGGGAATTGTTTCTGGAATGTCAGCTTTAAGGGGAAAACATGCGAGCCAAGTTTGCGGCGCTTTTATTGGGATCTTTCTTGTTGACCGCCCTGCCCGGTTGGAGCCAGGCGGTTTATGGAACCATCGTCGGCACTGTGGCTGACCCTTCCGGCGCAGCAGTGCCAGGGGCCAAAGTGGTCATCACCGATATGGGCCGCGACATCACCCAGAGCACTACGACCAATGAATCGGGCAATTTCACGCAGCGGTTCTTGATCGTGGGCCGTTATCGGGTTCGCGTCGAGGCGGGCGGCTTTCAAGCCTACGTGCAGGAAAATATCCCGGTCTCGGTTGACACCGAACTTCGAGTGGACGTCCGGCTCCAGGTTGGTGAGATGAGCCAGACCGTGGAGGTGAC